>NZ_CP072392.1:759387-1059387 GCF_017742835.1 Aquabacter sp. L1I39 | reverse complement strand
GCACCCACCTATTGGATCACCCGCCAGCCACCCGGCCCGACCGGCGAGAGTATGGCGCGCCAGTTCTAGCCGGCGCAGCGTCTTCCCGCCGAAACACAAGACAATGCCGCCCCGGCTCGATCCCTTGATCCGCCGGCCTGCGGACAAGGGGGTTCCATGGGGTTCATTTCCGAATTGTGGCAGTTCCTGCGGGCGCGCAAGAAGTTCTGGCTGCTGCCCATGCTGGTGCTGATGGCCATCCTCGGCGGGCTCCTGATCCTGGCCAAGGGATCGGCGGTTGCCCCCTTCATCTACACCATGTTCTGAGGGCGCCGTGCGCATTCTCGGCCTGTCGGCCCTTTATCACGACAGCGCGGCTGCCCTGGTGGTGGATGGCGAGATCATCGCCGCCGCCCAGGAGGAGCGCTTCACCCGCCGCAAGCATGATCCCCGCTTTCCTGAACATGCCATCCGCTATTGCCTGGAGGCGGGTGGCATAGGCCTGTCGGATCTTGACCATGTGGTCTTCTATGACAAGCCGTTCCTGAAGTTCGAGCGCCTGCTGGAGACCTATGTCTCCTACGCGCCCAAAGGGTTCTCGTCTTTCCGCATCGCGCTGCCGCTCTGGCTGCGCGAGAAGCTGTTCCAGAAGGATCTCCTGGCCAAGGAGCTGAAGGGGTTCGACAAGAGCTTCGACGCGCTGGGCAAGCTGCTCTTCACCGAGCATCATCTTTCCCATGCCGCCAGCGCCTTCTTCCCCTCGCCCTTCGAGGAAGCCCTGGTCCTGACACTCGACGGTGTCGGCGAGTGGGCGACCACCTCAGCCGCCATCGGCCGGGGCAACAGCCTGGAAATCTTCAAGGAGATCCATTTCCCCCATTCGCTGGGGCTGCTCTATTCCGCCTTCACCTATTATACCGGCTTCAAGGTCAATTCCGGCGAGTATAAGGTGATGGGCCTTGCGCCCTATGGCGAGCCGCGTTTTGTCCAGACCATCCTGGACCATCTCATCGATGTGAAGCCCGATGGCAGCTATCGGCTGGACCAGAGCTATTTCGACTATTGCGTCGGCCTGACCATGACCAACCGGCGCTTCCACGATCTGTTCGGCGCTCCGCCCCGCAAGCCTGAGGAGCAACTGACCCAGTTCCATATGGATCTGGCCGCTTCCGTGCAGAAGGTGACCGAGCTGGTGGTGGAGCGCCTCGCCCGGTCGCTCGCCCGCGAGACCGGGCAGAAGAAGCTGTGCATGGCTGGCGGCGTGGCGCTCAATTGCGTCGCCAATGGGGTGCTGCACCGGCTCGGGCTGTTCGAGGACATCTATGTGCAGCCGGCGGCAGGGGATGCGGGCGGGGCGGTGGGGGCGGCGCTGGCCGCCCACCACATCCATGCGGGCAAGCCCCGCATCTCGGGCACCGACCGCATGCGCGGCGCCTATCTGGGGCCCGCCTACGAACAGTCGGACATCGAGCGGCGGCTGACGGCGGCGGGCGCGGTCTTTACCGTGCTGGACGATGCCGCCCTTGTGGATGCCACCGCCCAGGCACTGGCGGATGAGAAGGCGGTGGGCTGGTTCCAGGGGCGCATGGAATTCGGGCCGCGCGCTTTGGGCGGGCGGTCGATCCTGGGCGATCCGCGCTCGCCCACCATGCAGAAGACGTTAAATCTCAAGGTCAAGTATCGCGAGAGCTTCCGCCCCTTCGCCCCTTCCGTGCTGCGCGAGGACGTGGCGGATTGGTTCGAGTTCGACGATGACAGCCCCTATATGCTCATGGTCGCCCCGGTGGTGGAGCGCCGCCGGCGCGCCATGACCCAAGAGGAGCAGGCCTTGTTCGGCATCGACAAGCTGAACGTGCCGCGCTCCGACATCCCGGCCGTGACCCATGTGGACTATTCGGCCCGGCTGCAGACGGTCACGGCGGACACGGCACCGCGCTACCACGCGCTCATCTCGCGCTTCAAGGCGCTGACTGGCTGCCCGCTGGTGGTGAACACGTCCTTCAATGTGCGCGGCGAGCCCATCGTGGGCACCCCCGAGGATGCCTTCCGCTGCTTCATGGGCACCGAGATCGAGGTGCTGGCGGTGGGCAACTGCTTCCTGCGCAAAGAAGACCAGGACCCGGCCCTCAAGCTGAACTACGAGACGGCCTTCGAGCTGGATTGAGCAGGACGGGGCCCGGCGCCGGCCGGGCCCCGCCTCATCAGATGATGGTCACGTCCAGCGTGGCGACGCCATCGACGCCGCCTTCCAGCCGATCCCCCGCCTTCACCGGGCCGACGCCAGCCGGAGTGCCGGCGAAGATCACGTCGCCGGGGGCGAGACGGAACAGGGTGGACAGCTCCGCGATCATCTCCGGCACCTTCCAGATCATCTGGTTGAGGTTGCCGTCCTGCTTCACGGTGCCGTTCACCGACAGCCAGATCCGCCCTTCGGAAGGGTGCCCGATGGTCTCCGCCGGGACAAGGGCCGTGCAGGGGGCGGACTGCTCGAAGGCCTTGCCCACTTCCCACGGGCGGCCGAGCTTCTTGGCCTCGCCCTGGAGGTCGCGGCGAGTCAGGTCGATGCCGACCCCATAGCCATAGACATGGCTCAGGGCGTCTTCCACCTTGATGTTCTCGCCGCCGCTCTTCAGCGCCACCACCAGCTCGATCTCATAATGCATGTCGCTGGTGCGCGGGGGGTAGGGGACGGAGGGGCCCACCACCAGGTTGTCGGCGTTCTTCTGGAAGAAGAAGGGCGGCTCGCGATTGGGATCGTGGCCCATCTCGATGGCGTGGTCGGCGAAGTTGCGGCCCACGCAATAGATGCGGTGCACGGGAAAAAGACCCTCGGAGCCCACGACGGGCAAGGCGGGGATGGCGGGAGGGGCGATCACATAGGCACTGGCCATGGAAACCTCAGGCTCCTTTCGAGCCGGCGGATGGAGAACGGCCGCCGCGGCGGGATGCCACATCTTGCATGGAAGATGCCCGTCTCCAAGGGGGGGGCGGGGACGGCTGAAGCGGGAACGTAAGGGCAGCCGAAGGGTCAGTTGGCCGCCACCGGCGGAACGCACAGATCCCGATGCGCATCGAGGTATTGTAAGACCGCTTGTGCCGCTGCGGCATGGCCCGCCGGTGTCCAGTGGCCGTCATGGGCGAAGGATGCGCCGGCGAGCGGCAGCTTCTGGCGCACCATATAGTCGTACATGTCGATGACCGGGATGCCGCGCGGGTCCGCCAGCTCTTTCAGGCGCTTGAAGCGCAGCCCCGTGGGTTCGTCCATGCGCATGGATTCGATGGACAGGATGAGGAGGCTCGCCCCGTCGCGGGTGGCGCGGGCCTTGAATTCGTCCAGCGCATAGCCGGAAAAGGCCATGGCCTCCTGGAAGGCGGGCGGCAATTGCGGCCAGGAGAAGGGGGCGTCCATGCTCAGCATGGTCGCGTTGGTGGAGGTGTTGCGCGCGGGGTCCCAGCCCTCAAGCAGCTTTTCATTGCCCGGCCGTTGCGCCAGCAGCCGGGCGCGCTCCTTGAAGAGCTGCCCCATGTCCTGGCCCGACAGCCAGGCGGCCGCCTGTGGGGCCACCATGGCCAGCTTGGTGAAGATCCAGGCGTAGAAATAGGAATGGGTGACGAGGTAGGTGTTCGCGCGCGGGATGAAGTCGCGGGTGCGGGTCGGAACCTCCAGCAGGTGGCTGCGCCAACCCGCATTGTCCACCGGGAGAGGCTCGAAGCCGCCGGTGGGCGCGCGGCGGGCATACATGCGGTGGGGGTGATCCGGATCGATGCCGCCCCGGATGCCTTCCAGCACCGCCGAATTGTTGGCGAAGTCGTTGCCCACGAAAACCAGGAGCACGATGCGCGGGCGGAAGGCGCGGGCGAACTTGTCGTAGAAGGGCAATTGGTTGAGTTGGCCGGTGCCACCATAACCATAGGCGGCCACCGCCAGATCCAGAGGAGGCGCCTGCGCGGCTGCCAGTTTCATCAATTGGCGTGGCAGCTTCTGCTCGATCTTAACTTCCAGCGCCGAGACGAAGCTGTCGCCGATGACCGCGATCCGGCACGCCTTGGGATTTGAGACCTGCGGCTCCTCGGCGAGGAAGCCTTGCGAATTGGCTTTCTGCTCCGTCCAGAAGTCGAGGTCGTTGGTGGCCCGTGCCACCCCGCCGGGAGTGAAGAGCAAGCCCACATCATCGACGAAGGTCAGGGGCCAGTCGCCGTTCAGGAAGGGGCGGGTGAGGCGAAAATAGGCTTCGCCCGCGCCCGCCACCACCAGCAGCAGCACGGCGGTCACCGCGAGGCTGGTGAGAAGGTCCTTCACCCACGAGGAGGGCTGTTCCCCCTTGCCATCCGACATGCCACGTCCCCACGCTCGGGGGACGCATCCCCACCGGTCAAGGTCCTGAACCGACGGGCCGAAGCGGGGCCGGGCCGTTGGACCCGGCCACCGGAGCCTAGGACGCCACGGCCACGATACCGGTCGGGCACGCTATGCCCGTGCCGCCAAGCCCGCAATATCCCGCCGGATTCTTGGCCAGATATTGCTGGTGATAATCCTCGGCGAAATAGAAGGGGCCACCTTCCGAAATCTCAGTGGTGATAGCGCCATAGCCGCGCGCCTTCAGGGCTGCCTCATAGGCCGCCTTCGAGGCCGTGGCCTCTGCCTGGCGGGCGGTGTCGGGCACATAGATGCCGGAGCGATATTGGGTGCCGATGTCATTGCCCTGGCGCATGCCCTGGGTGGGGTCGTGGCTCTCCCAGAACACCTTGAGCAACTGGCCGAAGGAAACCTCCTTGGGATCATAGACCACCAGCACCCCTTCGGTGTGACCGGTGCGGCCGGAGCAGACCTCTTCATAAGTGGGATTGGACGTGTGACCGGCCACATAGCCGACCGCCGTCACCTTCACGCCCGGCACCTGCCAGAACTTGCGTTCGGCCCCCCAGAAGCAGCCGAGCGCGAACACCGCGCTCTCCAACCCTTCGGCATAGGGGCCCTTCAGGGCGGCGCCGTTCACGAAATGGCGTTCGGCGGTGGGCAGGGCGGTCGCGCGGCCGGGAAGGGCCTCGGCGGCGCTTGGCAGGGAAAGCGGCTTGCGGGACCAGAACATGGCGAACTCCTCGCGCACCCGCCGCGCGGGCCTTTTGGCCGTGCGAAAGTCAGGGTACGCCGATCAGAGGGGGAGCTTGATTTCCGCCGTCCTGTGGATCGGGCGGGAGCTGCTCCGGAGGCTCGGTCCCTAATATGGGATCGCGCCCGTCATTGTGCGAGGGGGCAGGCCACTGCGGAAGGGGTCATGCATCGAAGCGCGAGCGCCGTCGCTTGCGGCCTAGCGCCATGAGCAGGAAGCCGACCACACAGAGCAGGGCAAACAGAGGCAGGTCGAGCACAGGTGCCGCTGCGTCCGCCCAGGCGGCGGCGGAGAGGCCCTCTATCGACGCCTTCGCCTTTTCAAGGGTGGAGGGTGAGACGGCGGACCAGGCCGAGAGCGCGGACATGAACTGCATTTGCGAGGCGGCAATGGAGCGTGTGCCATCCACAACCAGGGCGACGACACCGCCGGCCAGGAGCCAGAAGCCGATAAAGCGCAGCAGGAACCTGATCATGCCATCCACACTTTTGCGTCATCGCGCCGGGGCGCCGCACCGCCGCTCTTTCCCCCCTGAATAGAGCGCCCTGGCGCGGGAGGGAAGCGGCGCGAGGGCCGGGTCGCCTGACCTGGAGGGGGTCCAACCTGCACCCGAGACGCTCAAGCCTCTTGATGCGACGCGCGGTGTTTGCTTCCATTCGGGCATGGGCACGGGTCTTATCGAAATCCGTCGAGCGACGGTTACGGATGCAAGGGCCATCGCGGGCGTTCATGACGCCGCTTGGCGCACGGCCTATCGCGGCCTCATTCCCGGCCTCGAACTGGAGCGGATGGTGGAGCGGCGCGGTCCCGGCTGGTGGGAGCAGGCCATCCGCCGTGGCAGCCGGGTCTCGGTCCTGCTGGCCGGCGAAACGCTGGTAGGCTACACCAATTTCGGCGGCAACCGCGCCAAGAGCCTGCCCTATGGCGGGGAGATCTACGAGATCTATCTCGACCCCGTGCACCAGGGCCTCGGCTTCGGCCAGCGCCTGTTCGCGGCCGCCCGGCGGGATCTCTCACGGGCGGGGCTGAACGGCCTGGTTGTGTGGGCTTTGAAGGACAATACGGGCGCCACGGGCTTCTACGAGGCCCTCGGCGGGCAACCGGTCGCAGCATCTTCCGAGCGGTTCGGCACAAAAACCCTGGACAAGATCGCCTTCGCTTGGCAGCGGTAGCCGCGCTACGCTGCATCGCAGCGTTTCTCCGTGGCTTCAAGCGAGTGGTGTCATGATCATCGACGCGATCAAGATCGGCAAGAATCCCCCCCATGAGGTGAATGTGGTGATCGAGGTGCCGATCGGTGGCGAGCCGATCAAGTACGAGCTGGACAAGGAGTCCGGCGCGCTGTTCGTCGATCGCTTCCTCTACACGCCCATGCGCTACCCGGGCAATTACGGCTTCATCCCCCACACCCTCTCCGGCGACGGCGATCCCTGCGACGTGCTGATCGCCAACACCCGCCCCATCATTCCCGGCGCGGTGATGAGCGTGCGTCCCGTGGGCGTGCTGCTGATGGAAGACGAGAGCGGCGTCGACGAAAAGATCATCGGCGTGCCCGGTACCAAGCTCACCAAGCGCTATGAGAATGTGAAGAACCACACCGATCTGCCGGAGATCACCCGCGCCCAGATCGAGCACTTCTTCTCCCACTACAAGGATCTGGAGCCCAACAAGTGGGTGAAGATCATCCGCTGGGGCGATGTCGAGGAGGCCCACAAGCTCATCCTCGAAGGCATCGAGCGCGCCAAGAAGGCTTGATCATGCTTTGGGCCTGCGGCCCGGCGTGAGCCGGGCCGTTGGTCTTCCGCTCCGGCGCGTCTGTCTGTGTCAGGACAGCCCGCCAATGATCCCATCAGCCGTCACGAACATGCCTTCGGCCGCCGGTACCGAGGGCAGGCCGGGCATGGTGAGCACGTCGCCCGTCAGGGCCACCACGAAGCCCGCGCCGGCGGAGAGGCGCACTTCCCGGACCGGCAGCGCATGGCCCGTAGGCGCGCCGCGCAGTGCCGGATTGGCCGAGAAGCTGTACTGAGTCTTGGCCATGCAGACGGGCAGAGTGCCAAAGCCCGACGTCTGCAATTCGTCCAGCTTCTTGGAGGCCTCGGCGGAAAAGACCACTTCGCCGGCCCGGTAGATTTCGCGGGCTATGATCTCGATCTTCCCCTTCAGCGGCATCTCGTCGCCATAGAGGGGGTGGAACGCGTTCGGCGCCTCGGCGAGGGCCACCACCTCGCGGGCGAGGTCCTCGGCGCCTGCGCCCCCGTCCGCCCAATGGCTACAAACGTGCACCGCCACGCCCAGCGGGGCGAGGGCGGCTCGCACGGCTTCGATTTCGGCGGGGGTATCGGCGGTGAAGCGGTTCAGCGCCACCACCACCGGCAGGCCGAACTTGCGCAGGTTTTCCACATGGCGCACCAGATTGGCGGCGCCGGCGGTCACGGCCTCGGCGTTCTCGGCCGAAAGGCCCTTCAGCGGCACGCCGCCATGCATTTTCAGGGCGCGGACTGTGGCCACCACTACGGCGGCGGAGGGGGCAAGGCCCGCCTGCCGGCACTTGATGTCCAGGAACTTCTCGGCCCCGAGATCGGCCCCGAAGCCGGCCTCCGTCACCACATAGTCGGCCAGCGCCAGCGCGGAGCGGGTTGCGATCACCGAGTTGCAGCCGTGTGCGATATTGGCGAAGGGGCCGCCATGCACGAAGGCCGGCGTATGGCCCATGGTCTGCACCAGATTGGGCTGGAAGGCGTCGCGGAGCAGCGCCACCATGGCCCCGATGCCCTTCAGCGCGCCCGCCTCCACGAGGCCCTTGGCGCGCGTCTGGCCCACCACCATGCGGGAGAGCCGCTCCTCCAATTCACCCAGCGTGCGGGACAGGCAGAAGATGGCCATCACCTCACTGGCCACCGTGATGTCGAAGCCGTCTTCGCGGGGAAAGCCGTTGGCGGGGCCGCCCAGGCCCACCACCACCTGCCGCAGCGCCCGGTCGTTCAGGTCCACCACGCGGCGCCAGGAGATGCGGCGGGTGTCGAGGTCGAGCCCGTTGCCCCAGTAGATGTGGTTGTCGATGAGCGCCGCCAGCAGATTGTGCGCGGCGGAGATGGCGTGCAGGTCGCCGGTGAAATGCAGGTTGATGTCCTGCATGGGGATGATTTGGGCATGCCCGCCCCCCGTCGCCCCGCCCTTGGCGCCGAACACCGGGCCGAGCGAGGGTTCCCGCAGGCAGATGGCCGCCTTGCGGCCGATGCGCGCGAGCGCGTCGCCAAGGCCGATGGTGGTGGTGGTCTTGCCCTCGCCCGCTGGCGTTGGGCTGATGGCGGTGACGAGGATCAGCTTGCCCTGCGGCCGGCCTTCCAGGCCCGATATGTAATCCAGCGAGAGCTTCGCCTTGTAGGGGCCGTAGCGATAGAGGTCGGCGGCGGGAATGCCGAGCTTGGCGCCGATCTCCTCAATGGGTGCCGGCGTCACGCTGGCGGCGATGGCCGCATCGCTGGCGGGGTCGATCTGGCGGGCCGTCACCTGATGCATGGGGAAGCTCTTCTTTTCGTTGGGATCAGGCCGGCCCGAGGCGCGGGACGGCGGAAGGAGCCGCGGAAAAGGCGGCAAGTGTCAGGCGCGGCCCGGGAATGCCGGGCAGAGCGGGGGGCGCTTCGGGCGCGGGCCAGCCCTCAAGGCTGAGCCGCTCCGGCCCCTTGGCCCCGACGGGACGGGCGCCCGATCGCCAGGCGAGAAGGCATGAAATCTCGTCCGGGCTGAGGTCCTTGACCGGATTGAACGCGCCAGTCGGCAGGAGGACTGGCGCGGGTGCGGCTTCATTTCCCCGCGGCGCGGGCAGCAGCGGCACCAGGTGGAGCGCTTCGGCCATCAGGGCCAGTGCCGGCAGACGCAGCGCCTCTGGCGAGGGGGTGGACGCTTTCAGAGAGGCGAGCATGGCGGCGAGCCCGTCGGCGAAGGGCGCGCCGTCCAGCGGCACCAGTGTCAGGCCCAGCGCACCGGCAAGGCGCAAGGCGGCGGGGGAGGCCGTCTCCATGGGGCTGCTGAGCACCGCGGTCAGCTTGTCCGCCCCCACCGCATCGAGCGCCAGCACAGCGGAGAGGCCACCATCGCAAACCTCGCTGAAATCCAGGAGGATGCCGGTTCGGCCGCTGGCATGCACCAGATCGCGCAGGGCAAGGAGGCTCGCCTCATAATCGGCCGCATCGCCTTCAGTGCGCTGGGCGAAGGGGGCCTCCAGGCACCGCCATCCGCTCTCGAATCGCTGCCAGCTGGTCATGCGCACGCGCGGCTGGAAGCTCGGAAACTGCATGGGCAGCGAGCGGTTGGCGTTCAGCGCCAGCGAACCGCCCTCGAACACCCATTCCCCCGCGCCGCCCACCGCATTCACATGGAGCAGCGGCAGGTCGCATTCCACCACCCGCGCCACGATGCGGCTGAGGCGCGCATCGGCCCCTTCCCGGCAATAGGGTGCGGCATCGGGCACGATGAGGAGTTCCGCGCCGGTCTCTGCGAGGCATTCGGGAACGTCCGGCGTGTCCAGGTCCGCGCCGATGGGCACGCCGATGCGCACACCCTTCACTGACAGGGGGCCAGGCATGGGGCCGGGCGAGAAGCGATCCGCCTCCACGGCGCCGCCGCGCGGGGAGAGGTCCACTTTGTGGCGGGTCGCCGCCACCTGGCCGTCGGCGATGAGAAGCACGCTGTTGAACAGCCGCTCCCCGTCCCGCCAGGGCGTCCCCACCAGCACCGCCGGCCCGCTGGCGCTTTCGCCCGCGAGGCGCTCCACCGCGGCGGCACAGGCTTCGATGACCGCAGGGGCGCAGGCGGCGCCGATGAAGGGGGCGCCGGACAGATAAAGCTCGGGAAAGACGATGAGGTCCGCCTCCTGCCGTCCCGCTTCATCCCGCGCGGCGCGCAGGGCGGCGAGATTGGCGGCGACATCGCCATGGATGCTCGCCGCCTGGGCGACGGCGATGCGCAGGCTGTCGGCGGGCAAGGCGGGGGGTGGCGCTGGCATGGGCTTTGGCTGGTCACGGTCTCTGGGGAGATGAAAGACTCACGCTTTCGTCGCCCCTGCTTTAGAGGGCGTTGCCACCAGAGGGAAGCACCAAGGCGGCGGGCGGCATGCCCTCATTCGGCAGCCAGAGGGAAGGTCGCCTCGGCCGTGCGGGCGGCGATCCGTCCCGCTCCCCAGCGCGCCAGCCCCTCGATGACGCCCCGCAGGCTTTCGCCGGTGGGGCTGAGCGCATAGCTCACCTGGGGCGGGACGGTGGGGACCACCTTGCGCGTGAGGATGCCGTCCGCCTCAAGTTCCCGCAATGCCTTGGTGAGGATGCGCTGGGTGACATGGCCCATGGCGCGCCGCAGCTCGGAATGGCGCTTCTCGCCCGCCAGGAGGTGGAACAGGATCGATCCCTTCCACTTCCCGCCGATCATCTCCAAGGCCACTTCCACCGGGCAGCCGGCGCAGTCGAGCGCTGCGTGGCGCTTGGCCATCACGTGCCTCCTACATAGGACGTTCGGGTCGGAACCATAGTGGCCTGCGCGGCCGCCGTCATCCGGTGGACACGTCTCTGGTGCGGCGTATATCGTATTTCAAAACAGGAAACGCCCCGCGCCATGCTGGACCCCTATCTCGCCGGCCATCTGGACTTCATGCCCGGCGCCGACGCGCCCATCCTGCCCCCTTTGGAGCCCGGCCGTTACGGAATGGGCCTGTTCGCCGAGCGCGACGCTCAGCTTGTGGTTCCGCCGGGCCTTGAGCCGGATCGGCCGGTGCCCCTGATGGTGCTCTTTCATGGCGGTGGCGGCAGCGCGCAGAAGATCCTGCCCATGATGGAGCAGCATGCCGCCACCAAGGGGTTCCTTCTGCTGGTGCCCCAGTCCCAATTCCCCACCTGGGACCTGGTGATCGCCGGCAACGGGCCGGACCGGGAACGGCTCGATACCGCGCTCGACGCAGTGGCCGCCCGTTTTCCCATCGATCCGTCACGCGTGTGCTTTGCCGGCCATTCCGATGGCGGCAGCTATGCCTTGTCGCTGGGTCTGACCAACGGGCAGTTCGTCACGCACATCATCGTGTCCTCGGCGGGCTTCATGTCGGTGCAGCGGCAGAGCGGGGCGCCCCGCATCTTCATGTCCCACGGGGTGAATGACGAGCAGATCCCCATCGACCGCAGCGCGCGGGCCCACGCGGCCTTGCTGCGTGAGGCGGGCTATGACCTGACCTATATGGAATATAATGGTCCCCACGCCTATCAGCCGCCCGTGGTGGCGCTGGCGGTGGACTTCTTCCTGGCACCGGCGTCGGCCCGCAGGGGAGCCGTTCCCGTTCCATCTTGAGGGCCGGCGGCCGCAGCCGAGCAGGGCGGGCACGAAAATGTGCCGTCTTGCGGCGCGGCTGGAAGTTCTGAAATTGGCGGCATATCGATCCGTTTCGGAGACCCATCATGAAGGCTGTCGGCTACGTCCAGTCCCTTCCCATCGATGATCCGCAGTCCCTGTTCGATTTCGAGGCGCCCACCCCGGTGCCCGGCCCGCGCGATGTGCTGGTGCGGGTGAAGGCCATTTCGGTCAATCCCGTCGACACCAAGGTGCGCATGCGCCGCCAGGGCACGGCCGAGACGCCGGTCATCCTGGGTTGGGACGCGGCCGGCATCGTCGAGGCCGTGGGCGAGATGGTAACCCTCTTCCGCCCCGGCGACGAGGTCTACTATGCCGGCTCCATCGCCCGGCCCGGGACCAATAGCGAACTGCACACGGTGGACGAGCGCATCGTCGCCCTGAAGCCGAAGTCGCTGTCTTTCGCGCAGGCGGCCGCCTTGCCGCTGACCGCCATCACCGCCTGGGAAGGGCTGTTCGACCGCCTTCGTGTTCCGGTCGGGAAGGGCGGCGCCGGCGGCGCGCTGCTCATCATCGGCGCGGCCGGCGGGGTGGGCTCGATCGCCGTGCAGCTGGCGCGGCGACTGACCCCCTATACGGTGATCGGCACCGCCTCCCGGCCGGAGAGCGAGAAATGGGTGCGGGAACTGGGCGCCCATCATGTGATCGACCATTCCCGCCCCTTGAGCGAGGGCCTGAAGGCCATCGGCATTCCCCAGGTGGAGGCGGTCTATGCCCTCACTAACACCGACAAGCATTGGGCCGAGATCGCCGCAAGCCTGAAGCCTCAGGGCGCGGTGTGCGTCATCGACGATCCCGGACCGTTGGACATTGCGCTCCTGAAGCAGAAGGCAGCCACCTTCGTGTGGGAATTCATGTTCACCCGCTCGCTGTTCGAGACGCCGGACATGGAGGCGCAGCACCGCCTCTTGAGTGAAGTGGCCGCCCTGGTGGACGAGAGGCTGGTGCGCACCACGCTCGGCGCGCATTTCGGCGCCATCAGCGCGGAAAACCTGCGCCGGGCCCATGCGGCCCTGGAGAGCGGGCGGAGCGTGGGCAAGGTGGTGCTGGAGGGCTGGTGAGGGAAGACCGGTGGGGCGGCTCGGCGAAGCCGCCCCGACTTCGGATACAAGACCGAACGCCGGCCCTCAGGCGTGCGCGAAGACCCGGTAGCGGCGGGGCACGAGGCCGATCTCGCTGCCCACGGGCAAGGTATCGCCATGGGGCACCGCCGCTTCTACGACCACGTTGCCCCCGTTGATCTGGATGTCCGCCCGCCGCGTGGGGCCGAAGGTGCGCACGCCCAGCACCTTGCCGGAAATGGGCGCCTCGCCGGCGGTGGCCAGTTCCACGTCATGGGGCCGGGCAAGAATGCGGGCGGGGCCGGAGGTGACGCCCTGCGGGTCGAGCCGAACGGGCCGGTCGCCCACGAACAGGGTGCCATCCCGCACATCCGCCGGCACGGAGAGGCTTTCGCCGATGAAGTCGTGCACGAAGGCGGTGGCCGGGCTGTCATAGACCTCGGCCGGCGTGCCCACTTGCTCAATGCGCCCGCGTCCCATCACCACCACCGTGTCGGCCAGTTCCAGCGCCTCTTCCTGGTCATGGGTGACGAGCACGGACGTGACCGGCAGTTCCTCGTGCAATTGCCTCAGCCAGCGGCGCAATTCCTTACGCACCTTGGCGTCGAGGGCGCCGAAGGGCTCGTCCAAGAGGAGCACGCGCGGGGAGATGGCGAGCGCGCGGGCGAGTGCCACGCGCTGGCGCTGGCCGCCGGACAACTGGCCGGGATAGCGATCCGCCAGCCAGTCGATCTGCACCAGGGACAAGAGCTCGTTCACCCGCTCCCGGATCTTGGCCTCGGGCAGCTTGTTGGCGCCCTTGCGCACGCGCAGGCCGAAGGCAACGTTCTCGAACACGCTCATATGGCGGAACAGTGCATAATGCTGGAACACGAAGCCCACATTGCGCTCGCCCACGGGGCGGGAGAGCGCATCCTGCCCGTCGAACCGCACCTCGCCGCTGTCGGGCCAGTCGAGCCCGGCAATGATGCGCAAAAGCGTGGTCTTGCCGGAGCCCGAAGGCCCGAGAAGCGCGACCAGCTCGCCGCCCGGAATGTGCAGGCTCACATGGTCCAGCGCCTTGAAGGCTTTGAACTGCTTGGTGACATTGACGACGTCGATGCTCATCGGTGGTCCTCCGCGAGCCGGCTTTCCAAGATGGTCTTGGCGATGAGGGTGACGAGCGCCAGCAGGGCCAGGAGCGAGGCAACCGCGAAGGAGGCGACGAACTGGTACTCGTTATAGAGAATCTCGATGTGCAGCGGCATGGTGTTGGTGAGCCCGCGGATGTGACCGGACACGACCGACACTGCGCCGAACTCGCCCATGGCCCGAGCGTTGCACAGAAGCACGCCGTAGAGCAGGGCCCATTTCACGTTCGGCAAGGTGACGCGGAAGAAGGTCGACAGGCCCGACGCCCCGAGCGAGAGGGCCGCCTCCTCCTCCGCCGTTCCCTGTTCCTGCATCAGCGGGATCAGCTCGCGCGCCACGAACGGGAAGGTGACGAAGATGGTGGCGAGCACGATGCCCGGCAGCGCGAAGACGATCTTCACGTCCCAGGCCTGAAGCTGCGGCCCCAGCAGCCCCTGCGCGCCGAACAGCAGCACATAGACAAGGCCTGCCACCACCGGGGAGACCGAGAAGGGCAGATCGATGAGGCTGATAAGCAGGCTCTTGCCGGGAAAGTCGAACTTGGTGATGGCCCAGGAGGCCATCAGGCCAAAGATGAGGTTCGCCACCACGGAAATGACTGCCACAAGGAGGGTCAGCTTTATGGCGGCGAGCGCGTCCGGGTCGATGATGGCCGTCACATAGGCGCTCCAGCCCCGCCGGAACGCCTCGTAGAACACGTTCACCAGCGGCAGGCCGATGAACAGGAAGAGAAAGCCAAGGGCGATGGCGGTGAGCGCGATCCGCACCGCCCGCGGCTCCGTGCGCACCGGCTTGTGGCCGGTCGAGGCTCGCGCGGCGTCCGCCCGCACCAAGCCGGTGGGCAGGCCCTCTGAGGTGGGGAGTTCGGCCACGGCGACGTCGGACCGCGAGGTCAATGGTCCCTCCCGCGGGATTCGGTCCAGCGCTGCAGCGCGTTGATGACCAGGAGAAGGGCGAAGGACGCGAGCAACATCACGCAGGCAATGGCCGTGGCATCCGCGTAGCGGAACTCCTCCAGGCGGATCACGATGAGGAGCGGCGCCACTTCCGAAATGCCCGGCAGATTGCCGGCGATGAAGATGACCGAGCCATATTCGCCCACCGCCCGCGCGAAGGCGAGGGCAAAGCCCGTCAGCAGCGCCGGCAGCAGGGAGGGCAGCACCACCCGCCACAAGGTCTGCACCCGGTCCGCCCCAAGGCTGGCGGAGGCTTCCTCCAGCTCCTGGTCGAGATCCTCCAACACCGGCTGCACCGTGCGCACCACGAAGGGCAGGCCGATGAAGATGAGGGCCACGAGGATGCCCAGCGGCGTGAACGACACCTTGATGCCCAGCGGGGTCAACAGGCCGCCGATCCAGCCGTTCTCGGCATAAAGCGTGGTCAGCGCGATGCCGGCCACCGCGGTGGGCAGGGCGAAGGGAATGTCGACGATGGCATCCACCACCCGCTTCGGCGGGAAGTCATAGCGCACCAGCACCCAGACCACGATGGAGCCGAACACCAGGTTGATGGCCGCCGCCGCCAGCGAGAGGCCAAAGGAGATTTGCAGCGCGTGCAGCGTGCGGGCGCTGGTGACGATGGCGATGAAGCGCTCGAACGAGATTTCGGACGTCTTGATGAACAGCGCGGAGAGCGGCAGCAGCACGATGAGGTACAGCCACGTCAGCGTCAGGCCCATGGTGAGGCCGAAGCCCGGAATGACGGTCTTTCTGCGCCGGGAAAAGAAGGTGGAAGATGCTGCCGCGGTCGCCATCTTTGTCCTTGCGGGCTCTGGAAGGGCCTGCTGTGCAGGCGATCAAAAGGGGCGCCCCCGCCCGTGGAAGGGCAGGGGCGATCCGTCAGTTGGCGTAGATCTGGTCGAAGATGCCGCCGTCGCCGAAATGGATCTTCTGGGCCTTGGACCAGCCTCCGAAGACCTGGTCGATGGTGAAGAGTTCCACCGGCGCGAACTTGTCCTTGAACTTGGCGGCGACCGCCTCGTTCCGGGGGCGGTAATAGTGGTTGGCGGCCAGTTCCTGGCCCTCGGGAGTGTAGAGGAACTTGAGATAGGCTTCCGAAATGTCCCGGGTGCCGCGCTTGTCCACCACCTTGTCCACCACCGTCACCGGCGGCTCGGCCAGGATGGAGAGGGAGGGAGTGACGATGTCGAACTTGTCCGGCCCGAGCTCGTTGACGGACAGATAGGCCTCGTTCTCCCAGGCGATCAGCACGTCGCCGATGCCGCGCTCCACGAAGGTGACGGTGGAACCGCGCGCGCCGGTGTCGAGCACGGGGGCATTCTTGAACAAGGCGGTGACGAAGGCCTTGGCTTTCGCCTCGTCGCCGCCGTTCTTCTTGAGCGCATAGCCCCAGGCGGCCAGATAATTCCAGCGCGCACCGCCGGAGGTCTTCGGGTTCGGCGTCACCACCTTGATGCCCGGCTTCACCAAGTCGTCCCAGTCCTTGATGTTCTTCGGGTTTCCCTTGCGCACCAGGAAGACGATGGTGGAGGTGTAGGGCGAGGAATTGTCGGGCAGGCGCTTCTGCCAGTCGGCGGCGATGAGGCCGCGCTCGGCGATGGCATCGATGTCGTAGGCGAGGGCGAAGGTCACCACGTCCGCCTCCAGGCCGTCAATCACTGACCGCGCCTGCTTGCCGGAGCCGCCATGGGACTGGCGGATGCTGACGGTGTCGCCGGGATGGCTGGCCGCCCACTTCGCCGCGAAGGCCTTGTTGATGTCCACATAAAGCTCGCGGGTGGGGTCGTAGGAGACGTTGAGCAGCGTCGTCTCGGCGGCCATTCCGCCGACCGGAGCGAGGAGGCCGGCCGAGAGCCCAAGGGCCAGCGCCGTCCGGGCGAGCCGCTGAAGGAGGGGGGCGGGCATGCGAAAACTCCTGTCGTTTCAAGGCGTCTGGCGCCTGAGGAACCGTATGCCAGCGACGATGGCAGCGGGTTTTGCTAGCGTCAATAATTAAATCCATAAATTTAGTATAAAAATAAACCTACTGTAATTATTTGTGAAATTGAGCCCAACGCAAGCGTCGGCGCCCTCCCAAATCGCCCGGCCCTTGCCGCGAAAGGCGATTGGAAAGCGTGAATGAGGATCTGTGCGAAGTCCGTTTTGGGCCCGGAGGCGCGCGCACCATCAGCGGCCCCGCGCGCAGCAAAGACCGGCGGAGCAGAAGCTCACGCCGGTGCGTCATGCCACGCCTTTTGCGGCGGGTGGCTGATCAATTGGGGAGCGCGCCGTCGCTGGGCGTCTTCAAGCGACGTGGATGCCGCACTCGGTCTTGGCGGAGCCGCGCCAGCGGCCGGCCCGCGGGTCCTCGCCCGGGCGCACCCGGCTGGTGCAGGGCATGCAGCCGATGGAGGCGAAGCCATGCGCCTTCAGGGGATGCTGGGGCAGATTGTGGGCACTCATCCAGCCGATGATTTCCGCCGCACCGAGCGCGGCCAGCGGGTTGAACTTCACCCGCGCGCCGTCCGCCTCCACCGTGCGGATGGCGGCGCGGGTGGCGGACTGGAAGCGCTTGCGGCCGTTCACCCACGCCGTGAACGGGGCCAGGGCCCTCTGCAAGGGCTCGGTCTTACGCAGAGCGCAGCAGGCGTCGGGCGCCTCCGCCCAGAGGTCCGTCTCGGGGTCCCGCGCCGCAAGGGCCCTGGCGTCAGGTGCTACCGAGCGCACGTCGGTCAGCCCGAGAAGGGCGGTGAGCGTGTCGCGATAGGCCAGTGTCTCGGGGAAATTGTGACCGGTATCCAGGAAGATCACGGGGATGGTGGGATCCACCTGCGCCGCCATGTGCAGGAGAACGGCCGATTCCGTTCCGAAGGACGAGACAATGGCGAGGCCATCGCCAAACGTGCTGCGCGCCGCCCCGAGAATCTCCAGCGGCGAGGCATCGCGCAGGCGCGCATCGAGCGCGTCTGCCAGCGGTCCTGAGGCGGCGAGGCTTTCGCCGTCGGGAATGGAGGTGAGGGCGATGGTCATGGCCGTCAGGCGCCTTGGAGGGGCCGCCGGCGCAGGTCGAGCGCGATCGCGCGGCCATCGCCGGTGGGCTGGTAGAAGACCGAATAGGTGGCGAGCGCAGAGGCGAAGGCCCCTACATCGGAGGGTTTGTCGATCTCGAAGGCGTCGAAGCCGCAGCGGGCCATCAGCAGGATCTGGTCGCGCAGGACGTTCCCGCTGGCCCTGAGCTCGCCGCCATACCGCAGTCGCTCGCGCAGGAGGCGGGCCTGGCTATAGGCACGCCCGTCGCGGAACTTGGGAAAGCTCAGCACCACCACCGACAAGGCGTCGATGAAGGGCGCGAGCGTCGTGACGTCCGCGTCGTTCGAGACCGCAACGCCCACCGGGCGATTGCCGCCGAGAAGGGTCTCGTGCTCGGCAAGCAACCGGCTCAGGGGCACGATCACCGGCCCTTCGGGCAAGGCGCTCTGCGCATCGGTGTGCGTGAAGGCATCGGGCACCACGGCCCCGTTCTTAACGAGAGGCATAGGCGCGCTCCTTGAAGGGTTCGATGCCCAGGCGCTGGACCACCGAGACGAACGGTTCCGCCGGGCCGGAGCGCAGCTCCAGATAGGTGTCGACGAGACGCTCCACCACATCCACCACCTCGGTTTCCGACACCGCCGGGCCGAGCAGTTCGCCCAGCCGGGCCTTGTGGTTGCCCTTGCCGCCGAGGGTGATCTGATAGAATTCCTCGTCCTTCTTCTCGACGCCGAGAATGCCGATATGGCCCACATGGTGGTGGCCGCAGGCATTGATGCAGCCGGAAATGTTGACGTGCATGCGGCCGATCTCGCCGGCCCTTGCCTCGTCCGCGAAGCGCTCGGACAGGCGCTGGGCGAGCGGAATGGAGCGGGTATTGGCCAGCGAGCAATAATCAAGGCCCGGGCAGGCGATGATGTCGGAGATCAGGCCCACATTGGGGGTCGCAAGGCCGAGGTCCTTCAGCGCCCGCCACAACTCGGGAAGATCCTTCTGGCGCACATGGGGCAGCGTCAGGTTCTGCTCGTGCGCCACCCGGATCTCGCCATAGCCGAAGCGGTCGGCAAGGTCGGCAATGCCGTCCATCTGCTCGGCCGTGGCATCGCCGGGAGGTCCGCCCACCGGCTTCAGCGAGACGGTGACGATGGCATGGCCGGGCACCTTGTGCGCGGTCACTGCATTCTCGTACCAGCGCCGGAAATCGGCGTCCGCCTTGGCCGCTTCGAGGGCGGCGGGGGCGTTCGCGAGGGGCTCGAAATCGGGCGTGCGGAAGCGGTCGCGGATGGTGTCGAGGGCGGCCTCGTCGAGCCGCAGGGCGCCGTCGCGGATCTGCGCCCACTCCTCCTCCACGCGGCGGGAGAACTCCTGCGTCCCCACCTCGTGCACCTGGATCTTGATGCGGGCCTTGTAGATGTTGTCGCGCCGGCCGCCGGAATTATAGACCCGCAGGATCGCTTCCAGATAGGAGAGCAGGTCTTCCTTGGGCAGGAAGTCTCGGATGGTCTTGCCGATGAAAGGGGTGCGCCCCAGCCCGCCGCCGACAATGACTTCAAAGCCAGTCTGGCCGTCCCGCTTGTGCAGCCGCAGGCCGATATCGTGCACGCGGATGGCGGCCCGGTCATGCTTGGCGGCGGTGATGGCGATCTTGAATTTGCGGGGCAGATAGGTGAATTCCGGGTGCAGGGTCGACCACTGGCGGATCACCTCCGCATAGAGGCGGGGATCCTCGATCTCCTCCACCGTCGCCCCAGCCCAGGGATCGGTGGTGGTGTTGCGGATGCAGTTGCCGGAGGTCTGGAGGCCGTGCATGCCGGCCTTGGCCAGGTCGTCCATGGCATCGGGCAGTTCGTCGAGCTTGATCCAATTGAACTGGATGTTCTGCCGCGTGGTGAAGTGGCCATAGCCGCGGTCATAGGTCCGCGCCACATGAGCCAATGCGCGCATCTGGTCCGACGACAGGGTGCCGTAGGGAATGGCGATGCGCAGCATATAAGCGTGGAGCTGGAGATAGACCCCGTTCATGAGGCGAAGCGGCTTGAACTCCTCCTCATTGAGCGCGCCCGAAAGGCGGCGCTCCACCTGCTCGCGAAACTCGCGGACCCGGTCCTGGAGGAATGCGCGGTCGAACTCGTCATAGACATACATGATGGGGTTCCGGTCCCGCGGCTCAGGCGGAGTGTGAAAAGGCGATGGTGGGACCGGAGACCCGGATGCGTTCCCGCAGATTGCCCGGGCGGATGTCGTCCCCTTCGGTCGCCACCCGCGCGGGGTAGGCGCCCACGGCCGTGTTTTCATCCGCATTCGCGACATTCAAAAGACGGAGCGCTGCGTCCGAAGTGTTCACCACGGCTGCGTCCGCGAGCCGCGTGGACCAGGCATGGTCCTCGGTCAGCCACACCACCACGCCATCAGCGAGCCGGTTGGCGGTGATGACCGTTGGGCCTGTGATCTTCAGCTTCTGCTGGAGCGGGGACGTCATGCTGCCGGCTTTCCGATAAATCACGTCATATATATGTTGATATGGAATTCATATCCAAATGAAAGTAGAATATTTGAACCCGATGTTCAATGTCAAAAAATGCACGTAATTAATGTGAAATAAGCCGGCAAGAAAGGCCGCCCGCCATCGTCGGCGGGCGGCCGGGACGGTTGCGCTCACAAGCGTGCGGCGGCGCTCTTGGCGGCTTCGAATTCGGCGATCAGGCGCTGGCAAAGCTCTGCGGTGGGGGGCGTGTCGAGCACCGAACCGACCCCTTGGCCGGCCGACCAGACGTTCTTCCACGCCCGTGCCTCGTGATTTAGGTCGAGGGTGGCATGGTCCGGCAGGGCATTGGGATTAAGACCTGCCGCAACGATGGAGGGGGTCAGGAAGTTGGCGTTCACGCCGGAAATGGAGGGCGTGTAGAGGATATCGGCGGCGCGCGCCTCCATCAGCATGGCCTTGTAGCCGTCCGGCGCCGCGCTCTCGCGCGTGGCGATGAAGCGGGTGCCGAGATAGGCGAGGTCTGCCCCCAGAAGGCGGGCGGCGGCCACATGGGCGCCCGTGGACATGGCGCCCGACAGCAGAATGGTCCCTGAAAAGATGGCGCGGATCTCCGGCACCAGGGCGAAGGGGCTGAGCGTCCCCGCATGTCCGCCGGCTCCGGCGCATACGGCGATGATGCCGTCCACCCCCGCTTCCGCCGCCTTTTCCGCATGGCGGCGGTTGATGACGTCATGGAACACCAGCCCGCCATAGGAATGCACCGCCTTAACCACGTCCGGCACGGCGCCGAGCGAAGTGATGACCAGCGGCACCTTGCGGTCCACCGTCACCTTCAGGTCGGCCTCCAGTCGGGTGTTGGAACGGTGGACGATGAGATTGACGCCGAACGGCGCGGCATCCGGCGCATCCGCGAGGCGGCCATTGATCTCGTCGAGCCAATCCGCATAGCCCTCGGTGCTGCGCTGGTTGAGGGCGGGGAAGGTGCCCAACAGGCCGCTGCGACAGGTTTCCACGACCAGGTCCGGATTCGAGACCAGGAACATGGGGGCGGCGACGATGGGCGCCTTCAGGCGTCCTTCAAGCTGGGCCGGCAAGGGCATGGGCGTTGGTCCTCCAGTCATTGTTGGGCTGACCTTGGAGGTCCGGCGCGAGCTTGGCAAGGCCGCCTTCGGCTGCGGCCTGCGGTCGCGCGAGCGGGGAGGGACGGCGGCCTTGCCCGCTTGCGGACCATGGTGCAGCCTTCGGCCAAGCGGCTTGAGCCGCATCATCATGCCGGGAGGATCGCATGTCGGACGCCGAGACCATTCTGTTGCAAAGGGAAGGCGGCGTCGCGCGCATCCGCTTCAACCGGCCCCAGGTTCTGAATGCCCTGAATGAAAGCATGATCCTGGCCTTCGCCGATGTGGTGGCGCAGGTGGCTGACGATCCTTCCGTGCGTGTGGTGGTGCTGTCGGGCGAGGGGCGCGGCTTCCTGGCGGGGGGCGATGTGGGGCGCTTCCATGCGGCGGGCGCCGATGCGCCGTCCGTGGTGGATTCCATCATCGGTCCGTTCCACCGGGCCATGACGCAGCTCACGACCTTGCGCGCGCCGGTGGTGGCGGCCTTGCATGGCCCTGTGGCCGGCGCCGGCCTCAGCGTCGCCTTGGCGGCGGACCTCGCCATAGCCGCCGAGGATGCCAAGTTCACGCTCGCCTATAGCCGCATCGGCACAAGCCCGGATGGCGGCGCCTCCTGGAGCTTGCCCCGTGTGGTGGGGCTGCGCCGCGCCATGGAGATGGCGCTTCTCTCCGATGTGGTCGATGCGGCCGAGGCCCTGCGCCTGGGGCTTGTGAACAAGGTGGTGCCCCAGGAGCGCCTCGCGGCCGAAGTGGATGCGCTGGTGACGCGGCTCGCCGCCGGACCGACCTACGCTTATGGGAAGATCAAGGCGCTGCTGCGTGGCTCGCTCCAGCACAGCTTGCCGGAGCAATTGGAGGCGGAACGGCAGTCCTTCCTCTCCTGTGCCGGCACGGCGGATTTCGCCGAGGGCGCCGCCGCCTTCGTGCAGAAGCGTGCGGCTGTCTTTGAAGGTAAATAACAAAAATAATATGTTATATTGACAATAAACACAGGGAAATGAATTATGGCTCCATAAACTCCATCGGAGATATGGAATGTCTCGTCGCGCTGCTGATGTGCTGCTCCCCCGCCGTTCCCTCGGGACCGTCGGCCCGGCCGCGTGCAGCGGCGCGCGGACGGGCCGCGTTGCTCAATCCTGGCGGGATTGGGTGATGTTCTCCGTGGCCTACGGCATCATCGTCGCGGCGATCATCTTCACCGGCCCCCACTGACGGGGAGGGGGCGCGCGAAAGCGCGCCGAGCGGCGCCGCGTCCCTCGTGCGTGCCGCCGCCCTTTGGGGGCAGGGCGTGCGCAGACAGCGGCGGCGTGTGCGTTGAGTTTGTGGGGCATGGGCGGCTCAGAAGCCCCAAGCCTCGTTCAGGGTGCGCCTTGGGATCTTCCCTCAGGCGTCCACCTTTTCCCGCTCCACCGCCACCACCCGGCCGCGCTCCACGGCCAAAGCGAGCCGCCCGGACTTCAGCGCGAGGGCCCGTTCCCCGAACAATTCTCGGCGCCAGCCGCGCATGGCCTGGACGGGGGCGTCATCGTCCACCGCAATCCGCTCCAGATCGTCCGTGGTGGCGATGACCTTGGCGGCCACCGCATTCTGCTCCGCCGTCATGCGCAGCAGCACCTTCAGCAGTTCCACCGTGGCGGAAGCGCCGTTGGGCAAGGGCTTGTCCCGCTCAATGCGGGGCAAGGTGCGCGGATCGCGGGCGAGGCCGCGCTTCACCGCCTCAAGCACCGCCTCACCATAGCGCGAGCGCTCGAAGCCCTTGGGCAGGGAGCGCAGTTCGGCGAGCTTTTCGGGCGTCTGGGGCTGCTGGGTGGCGATCTCGCCGATCACTTCGTCCTTGATGATTCGCCCGCGCGGCAGGTCCCGGGTCTGGGCTTCCCGTTCGCGCCAGGCCGCCACCTCGATGAGAACAGCGAGTTCTCGGGGCTTTCGGACGCGCGACTTCAGGCGCTCCCACGCGCTCTCCGGATCCTGGCGATAGGTATCCGGCGAGGTCAGTACGTGCATTTCCTCCCCCACCCACTCGGCCCGGCCGCGGGCCTGGAGGTCTTGCAGCAGCGTGAGATAGACCTCCCGCAGGTGCGTGACGTCCGCCACCGCATAGGTCAGCTGGGAGGGGGAGAGCGGCCGGCGGGACCAGTCGGTAAAGCGCGAGGACTTGTCGAGCGCGTGCCCGCAAATGCGCTGCACCAATTGGTCGTAGGAGATGCTGTCACCATAGCCCAGTACCATGGCCGCCACCTGCGTGTCGAACACCGGGTGGGGGATGATGCCGGCCAGATGCCAGATGATCTCGATGTCCTGCCGCCCGGCATGGAAGGCCTTCATCACCTGCTCATTGGCCATGAGGGCGAAGAAGGGGGAGAGGTCCATCCCCTCGGCCAAGGCATCGACGACGATAGCCTCGTCGGGCGACGCGACCTGAACCACGCAGAGCTTCGGCCAAAAGGTCGTCTCGCGCAGGAATTCCGTGTCGACGGTGACGAAATCGTGGCGGGCGAAACGCTCGCAGGCGGCAGCGAGGGCTTCAGTGGTGGTGATCAGCTCCATGGACACAACATAACGGACCTTGATGCTGCCGCGAAAGAGCCAGATTGCTGTGATCGTCAACGAGCCATGCGCATGGCGAGCGTCGCGGCTTCCTCTTCCCCCATGGGGCGGCCAAGCAGAAAGCCTTGCACATGGGTGCAGCCTTCTGTGCGCAGGATTTCCAGCTGCTCCTGCCGCTCCACCCCCTCGGCAGTGATCTCCACCTTCAGGGCCTGCGCGAGGCCGATCATGGCGCGCACGATGGCATGGCCCTGCCCGCCCTGCTCAAGGCCCTCAATGAAGGTCTGATCGATCTTGATTCGGCTGAAGGTGAGCCGGCGCAGATAGGACATGGAGGAATAGCCGGTACCGAAATCGTCGAGCGCCACCGAAATGCCCTGGGCCCGGAAGCTTTCAAAGGCGGCCTCGGCCGCATCGCTCTCATCCAGAAGGGCGGTCTCGGTGATCTCCACCTCTAGGCGGTGCGGCTGCAGGCCGGACTGGCGCAGCGCATTGGTGACTTGCTGGCTGGCGAGGTTGCCGCGGAACTGGATCGGGGAGAGGTTGACAGCCACGCGCATCTGTTCCGGCCACTGCATCGCCGCGCGGCAGGCCTGTTCCAGCACCCAGGCCCCGACGGGGATCACGAGGCCGGTTTCCTCCAGCACGGCAATGAAGCTGCCGGGGCTCACGAGGCCCCGGCTCGGGTGCCGCCACCGCAGCAAGGCCTCAAAGGCCACCAAACGTTGGTCGTGGATGGCGAAGATGGGTTGGTATTGGAGGCAGAACAGGCCCTCCCGCCACGCCGCGTCGAGATCGAGCTCCAGCGTGCGGCGGGTCAGGGCGTTGCGCTCCATTTCCCGATGGAACACGCGGGCTTGGCCCCGCCCGTCACCTTTGGCGCGGTAGAGGGCAAGGTCGGCATTTTTCAGGAGGTCCGTTGTGGTTTCTCCGTGCTCGGGGGCGACCGCGACACCGATGCTGCCACCTGCAATCACCCGGTGACGCTCCACCACGAAGGGTGCGCGGATGGCGGCGAGCAGCCGCTCTGCCAGGGCCAGGGCGGCGTCGGCGTCGGTGCGGGGGTGAAGGATGGCAAACTCGTCGCCTCCCAGGCGCGAAACGGTGGCATCGGCGCCGACGCATCCCTCAATGCGGCGCGCCACCGCTTGCAGCAGCGCATCGCCCACCGCATGCCCGAGCGTGTCGTTGATGGACTTGAAGTAGTCGAGGTCCAGGAACAGCACCGCAAGCGGAAAGCTGGCCTCGCCCTGCCCTAGGGCCTGCGCGATGCGCTCGCCCAGAAGCAGGCGGTTGGGGAGGGATGTGAGCGGATCGTGCCGGGCCGTGTAATGGGCGGTGGCGGCAAAGTTGTGCTGGGAGCGCAGGAACCGGATGGCCACCACCACCAGGCCGCCGATGACGAGGCACAGGAGGACCGCACCGGTGAGGATGGCCCAAGCCTGGGGCCGTACGGAACGCTGCACGGCCGAAAGGGTATCCGTCACCATGACGGCCATGGGATAGCGTTCGGGGCTGTTCACCGCCACCAGCCGCTCCTTGTCGTCCACGAGGCCCGGCGGAGCGATCTGCGGCCCGCGCTGCGCGAGGATGTCGCGGGCCCGCTCCTGGCGCTGTTCCGCAAGGCCGGCCGGGGGCACAAGGTGGGGATGGCTCGCCAGATAAGCGCCGTCGTCGCGCGCCAGCAGGATGGCGCCGTCCCGGCCCAGATTGATGGCGCCGAAGAAGTTCTCGAAATAGGCCTGTTCCATGGCGCCGAGCACGAGGCCGAGGAACTTGCCATCCGGCGTGGTGAAGCGACGGGCGAGATAGATGGTCATGGTGCCCGTGCCGCGATTGGGCACCGGCACCGAGATGAAGGTGTCGGGCCCGGTCATGGACTTCAGGGCGATGAAATAGTCTCGGTCCGAGATGTTGACCGGCGGGATGGGCCAATAGCGCGAGAAATTCAGCAGCTTGCCGTTCTCGTCGATGATGGTGACCGCATCCACATAGGGCAAGGCGTCGATCTTCTCGCGCAGCGTCTGGTGCATCGCCATGGTGGAAACGGCCCGTTGCAGCCCGTCCCGGTCGGTGACGCCGGCGGCAGCGATGAAATCCACCACGGACAGCTGGACCAGTTCGAGCGCCTCGAAGGCCCGGGCGGTCTGTTCCGAAAGTGTCAAGGCAAGGTTGGCCATCTCCCGCTGGCGGTCTGCCACCGCATGGCGTTCCAGGGACAGGACCATGATCGCGGCGGTCGCAAGGGCCGCGACAGCGAACAGGGCGCCGAGCGCCGCCACCCACACCACGCCTTTCGCGCGCCCGGGTGCGGGCGGTCGTGTGACATTCAGCAGAGGGGAGGAATGGTCCGGCGGGACGTCCATAGAAAGCCTTGTGAAACGGACGTGCTTCGCTGCAGGTTACACGGGATGCCCGCCGGCACCTAGATCAGGCGCAACAAATGTGCCGGAACGGCAGCGGCTGTCCCGAGCCGGTCTTTCGCCTGCCTCGTTCATCCGCGCCAGCCGGCCGCCCTTGACAAGGATGGGCCCGCGTGCACCTTCCGCGGCCTGCGTTCCAGCCTCGCGAGGGCCGGCGCGCGCTTGATTTGAGATTTGCCCGAAAGGTCCGCCCCATGCACCGCTACCGCACTCATACCTGCGGCGCGCTCACCGATGCCCAGGTTGGCGAAAGCGTCCGCCTCTCCGGCTGGTGCCATCGCATCCGCGATCATGGCGGCGTGCTGTTCATCGACCTTCGGGACCATTATGGCCTGACCCAGGTGGTGATCGACCCCGACAGCCCCGCCTTCTCCGCCGCCGAGAAGGTGCGCGCGGAATGGGTGGTGCGCTTCGACGGCAAGGTGCGCCTGCGCCCCGAGGGCACCGAGAATGCGGACCTGCCCACCGGCAAGGTGGAGGTCTATGCCACCGAGCTGGAAGTGCTCGGCCCGGCGGCGGAACTGCCGCTGCCGGTGTTCGGCGACCAGGACTATCCGGAAGACATCCGCCTGCGCTACCGCTTCCTGGACCTGCGCCGCGAGCGCATCCACGGCAACATCATGAAGCGCGGCCAGATCATCGACAGCCTGCGCCAGCGCATGAAGGGCCAGGGCTTCTTCGAGTTCCAGACGCCGATCCTGACCGCCTCCTCGCCGGAAGGCGCGCGCGACTTCCTGGTGCCCTCGCGCATCCATCCCGGCAAGTTCTACGCGCTGCCCCAGGCGCCGCAGCAATATAAGCAGCTGATCATGATGAGCGGCTTCGACCGCTACTTCCAGATCGCCCCCTGCTTCCGCGACGAGGACCCGCGCGCCGACCGCCTGCCGGGCGAGTTCTACCAGCTCGACCTGGAAATGAGCTTCGTCACCCAGGAAGACGTGTTCGCGGCGGTGGAGCCGGTCATCCGCGGCGTGTTCGAGCAGTTCGGCGACGGCAAGCCGGTGACCCAGAACTGGCCGCGCATTCCCTATGCGGAGGCCCTGCGCAAGTATGGCTCCGACAAGCCGGACCTGCGCAACCCGCTGGTCATGCAGAATGTCTCGGAGCACTTCCGGGGCTCCAACTTCAAGGTGTTTGCTCGCCTCTTGGAAGACCCCAAGAACGAGGTCTGGGCCATTCCTGGCCCCACCGGCGGCTCCCGCGCCTTCTGCGACCGCATGAACAGCTGGGCGCAGGGCGAGGGCCAGCCGGGCCTTGGCTACGTGATTTTCGACAAGAAAATTCAGTCCGAGGTTTGGGCCAAGGAAGTTGAGCCGCTGACTGGACGCGTAGCCGAGAACGTCCCCTACAACGTCGAGTACCCTGATGAGGCCGTCGGGAAAGGGCCTATCGCTAATAACATCGGTCCCGAGCGTACCGAGGCGATCCGCCAGCAACTCGGTCTGAAAGCCGGCGATGCCGCCTTCTTCGTGGCCGGCGACCCCTCCAAGTTCTACAAATTCGCCGGCCTGGCCCGCACCAAGGTGGGCGAGGAGCTGAAGCTCGTCGACCTCGACCGCTACGAGCTAGCCTGGATCGTCGACTTCCCCTTCTATGAGTGGTCGGACGAGGAGAAGAAGATCGACTTCTCCCACAATCCCTTCTCCATGCCCCAGGGCGGGCTTGAGGCGTTGCAGTCGCAGGATCCGCTCACCATCAAGGCGTTCCAGTACGACATCGCCTGCAACGGCTATGAGATCGCCTCCGGCGGCATCCGCAATCATCGCCCCGAAGCCATGGTGAAGGCGTTCGAGTTGGCCGGCTATGACGAGGCCACCGTGGTGGAGCGGTTCGGCGGCATGTACCGGGCCTTCCAGTATGGCGCGCCGCCCCATGGCGGCATGGCGGCGGGCATCGACCGCATCGTGATGCTGCTGTGCGGCGTCACCAACCTGCGCGAGATTTCGCTCTTCCCCATGAACCAGCAGGCGCTCGACCTGCTCATGGGCGCGCCCTCGGACGTGGCGCCCAAGCAACTGCGCGAACTGCACATCCGCCTGAACCTGCCGCAGAAGTGAGCCGCGGGTCGGCGGCCCCTGACCCAGATGAATCGGCCGCCCGACGAGGGCGGCCGATTTCGTTTCGGGGGTCTTGGGCCGCCTTGCGAGCGGGCGCCCTCTCTTCGCGAAAAGGCACGGATTTGCCGACCGCACGGCATCGCAGGCCGATCCGATCCGGTCGAAGGTGGCGCTAAATCATTGATAGAGAATGCGTGAGCCGCTCAGAGGGCGATGCCATCTGAGCGGTGCAGGCTCTAAGGCTTCGTCGCCGTGACGGTGATGGAGAAATTCTGCAGCGCCAACAAGGGTTCGGAGCCGAGCACATCCATCAGCCGGGCGCCGTCGCGCGGCGTGACGGAGACTGTGAGGGTGCCGGGATCCTTCAGGAATGTGCCGATGGCCGCCGCGATGCCCGGCGCGGACGGGAAGGCGGGCGCAGCCTGATCGGCGGTCTTGGTGAGTTCGGCCAGGAAGCCGTCACGGAAGGCCTCCGGCGTCTGGTCCGCCGCCTGTGCCTGTCCGCGCACCGCCATTTCCACCAAGCCATGGTCGGTGAGCGTCAAGGTCATGGGCCCAGGCGCGATGGCGGGGGCGGAGGCCACGAGCGTGACCGGATCCTCGAATGCGCTGGCTGGCACGTTGGTGAGCGTTGCCTTAGCGGAAAGCGTCGCCGCCTTGTCCAGCATGAGGCGGGCAGGGTCGAGGGTGAGGGTGCCCGAAGCGCGGTCATAGGCAAGGCCGAGATCAAGGTCCAGGGTCGCCTCCTTCATGCCGGCATTGGCCAGGTAGCTGAAGGGGGCGCTGTCGCCTTCCGAGATCGGGCCGCCCAGCCGGGAGACCTTCAGGGTGAACCGCCCCGGCAGCATGCCCACATAGTCGCCCCAGGCCATGTCCAGGTGCTGGAGCGTGACCGGGGGCTGGCCGGCTTCCTCTGGATAGGACAGGCCGGAAATCTCGATGCCCCTGAGGCCTTGCAGCAAAGCGAGCCCGGCTTCGACGGAGGGTTCCGTCCCCTCGCGCATGGCCTTGGCCGAGACCGCGAACACCGGAGTGAGGCTGAAGCCCTTCAGCACCAAAGCGTCCAGCTTCAGGAGCTGGCCATCGCTCGTCTTGCCCTGCAGTCCCCGCAGGGCGAAGCTCTCCAGGACGCCGTCGCGGAAATTGCGCATGCCGAGGGAGTCAACCTCCACCGAGCTTTGCGCATCGCCGACCTTGATGTTCTTCAATTCCGCCGAGACCAGCGCGGCGCCCTTGAGCACATCCGCCGAAATGTCGAACAGGCGTGCGCTCTGGTCGGGGGACAGGGAGCGGCTGTCCTGGGAGAGGGCGGCCAGTTCATCAAGGCGGTTGAAGGAAATGATCGCCGGATCAAGCCCGACGCCTTCCGCCAGGATGGACCCCACCGACATGGTGGGGCCATCGGTCTGGGTGAGGCTGTAGCCGGTGGCGGCGAGGCGGCCATAGATGGTGCGATAGCCGCCTCCCGTCCCGTGCGTTGCGCCGGTGGAGGCCAGGGCCAGGATCGGGGTGGTATCGATCTCGGAGGCGTTGAAATTGTCCAGCCGCCCGCTCATGCGCTCCTCGGGCCCGGGGCCGGTGGCCACGTTCTCGAAGGACATGCGATCGAAGGAGAGGGTGGCTATCTTGCCGCCCTTGATGCCCTCGGCGAGCAGTTGGCGATAGCTGGCGTCCAGGATATGGGGGCGGTCCTTGGGCGGCGTGGTGGTGACATGACCGGCAAGGTCCGGCACCTCCACCCGCGCGGCCACGGCCGCCCCGAACTGGGCGAGGCCGAAGCGCACCGCCTCGTGCTTGCCCGTTCCGTCGGGAACGGCGAGCACATTGGCCGGCCCCTCGAAGCTGCGGATGCGCACCACAGGCGCATTGTAGACCGTCTTCTGGTGGAGCGAAGGCTCGTCGACGCTCACTTCCAGTGCATTCAGCTCGATGCGCTCGGCGGAGAAGCGTCCCGACACCACCGGCGTGACGCCGTCGGCCAGCAGGCTTGCCATCTTGACCGACTTCGACCCGTCCGCGCTGCGGATGGCGATGTTCGATATGGTAAGGGTCCGGGAGAACAGGTCGAAGCCCACGCCCCCATGGGTGGCGGTGGCACCGCTCTGGCGCAGCGCGGCGAATGTGTGCTCCACCTGAGCGGCAGCCTGCGACTTGCTCCAGGCGATCACGCCGAGGAATGCACCGCCCGCCAGCAACAGAAGCGCGCCGATGCCAATCAAAACCTTCTTCATGTCCCGTCCCTGCATCTTTCGTCCGGCACCGTGCCTTTCCCGCACGCAAAGCTCAATGGCCGCGGTGGCAGGAAAAACAAACTTCCACCCCGTGACATCCCCGCCTGCGGGGGCTACCGTGCCGGCCCTTTTCCAGAGCCGGTTCCGCGCACATTGAATCGGGTGGAGATCATGGCGTGCGCGGGGAACGGCCTCTGTTCAATGGGTTAATGTGCGATCCGGTGGCGCACGCCAAGTGAGGCGCCGCGCCATTGGGATGGCACGCTGAAGGTCCACGCGCGCGACGGCTGCACAAGGTTGGGGGAGGACATGGCGTCCAACATGTCGAACATTTCCGACGATCTGAAGTCGGGAGCACTCATTTACCACCGTCTGCCGCGGCCCGGTAAGCTCGAGATCCAGGCCACCAAGCCACTCGGCAACCAGCGCGACCTTGCTCTCGCCTATTCTCCCGGTGTGGCGGCCGCGTGCGAGGCCATCAAGGCCGATCCGCTCCAGGCCGCCGAACTGACCACCCGCGCGAACCTGGTGGCCGTGGTGTCCAACGGCACCGCCGTGCTGGGCCTTGGCAATATTGGTCCGCTCGCCTCCAAGCCGGTCATGGAAGGCAAGGCGGTTCTGTTTAAGAAGTTCGCCGGCATCGATGTGTTCGACATCGAGTTGGCGGCCACCGAGATCGACCATCTGGTGGAGACGGTGGCGGCGCTGGAACCTACCTTCGGCGGCATCAACCTGGAAGACATCAAGGCGCCTGAATGCTTCGAGGTGGAGCGGCGCCTGCGCGAGCGCATGAAGATCCCGGTCTTCCATGACGATCAGCATGGCACCGCCATCATCGTCGGCGCCGCCGTGCGCAATGCGCTGGAGATCGGCAACCGCAAGATCGAGGATCTCAAGATCGTCGTCTCCGGTGCCGGCGCGGCGGCGCTCGCCTGCCTCGGCCTGCTGGTGACGCTCGGTGCCAAGCGCGAGAACATCTGGGTCTGCGACATCGAGGGCGTGGTCTATGAAGGCCGCGAGACCCTCATGGACCCCTACAAGTCCATCTATGCCCAGAAGACCGACGCCCGTTCGCTGGGCGAGGTCATTGACGGCGCCCACATCTTCCTCGGCCTGTCCGCCGGCGGCGTGCTGAAGCCGGAGATGGTCGCCCGCATGGCCGAGCGGCCGCTGATCCTGGCGCTGGCCAATCCCAATCCCGAGATCATGCCGGAAGAAGCGCGCGCCGTGCGCCCCGACGCCATGATCTGCACCGGCCGGTCGGACTTCCCGAACCAGGTCAACAACGTCTTGTGCTTCCCCTACATCTTCCGCGGCGCGCTCGACGTGGGCGCCACCGACATCAACGCGGAAATGAAGATGGCGGCGGTGGAAGCCATCGCCGCGCTTGCCCGTGAGACGCCTTCCGACGTGGTGGCCCGCGCCTATGGCGGCGAGACCCGGGCCTTCGGTCCGGACAGCATCATTCCCTCGCCCTTCGACCCACGCCTGATCCTGCGCATCGCGCCGGCGGTGGCAAAGGCGGCCATGGATACCGGCGTCGCCACGCGGCCCATCGCCGACCTGGAAGCCTATGTGGACCAGCTGGACCAGTTCGTGTTCCGCTCCGGCTTCATCATGCGTCCCCTGTTCCAGCGGGCGAAGCTGGAAAAGAAGCGCGTGATCTATGCGGAGGGCGAGGACGAGCGCGTGCTGCGCGCCGCACAGGCCGTGGTGGAAGAGGGCATTGCCCGTCCGATCCTGGTGGCGCGCCCCGGCGTGCTGGAGACCCGCCTGCACCGCTTCGGCCTGTCCATCCGACCGGGCGTCGATTTCGACGTGATCAATCCCGAGGATGATCCGCGCTATCGCGACTTCGTGCGCTCCTATGTGGAGATTGCCGGCCGCCGGGGCGTGACGCCCGATGCGGCCCGTACGCTGGTGCGCACGTCGGCGACCGTGATCTCGGCGCTGGCCGTGCGCAAGGGCGAGGCGGACGCCATGCTGTGTGGCATTGAGGGCCGCTTCATGCGCCACCTGCGCCATGTGCGCGACATCATCGGCCGCGCGCCGGGGGTGAACGAACTGGCCGCCCTGTCGCTGCTGATCACGCCAAAGGGCAATTTCTTCATCTGCGACACCCAGATCCAGGCCGAGCCCACCCCGGCTGACCTCGCCGAAATGACGGTGCTTGCCGCCGCCCATGTGCGCCGGTTCGGCATCGAGCCGCGGGTGGCGCTGCTGTCGCATTCCAACTTCGGCAGCCACGAGACCACCAGCGCCAAGCGGGTGCGCGCGGCGCTCGATCTTATCCTCGAGCGCGACCCTGGCCTTCAGGTCGATGGCGAGATGCAGGCGGACACCGCTCTGGTGGATGAAATCCGCCAGCGCACCTTCCCGGCTTCCAACCTCGACGGCCCTGCCAATGTCCTGGTGATGCCCGATCTCGACGCGGCGGACATTGCCTACAACATGATCAAGGTGCTGGGCGACGCCCTGCCGGTGGGACCCATCCTCATGGGCACCGCCAAGCCGGCGCACATTCTCGGCCCCTCCATCACCGCTCGCGGCATCGTCAACATGACGGCCGTGGCCGTGGCGGAGGCCCAGGGCACGCTCTGACCGCATGGGATCTGGAACCTGCAACGGCCCGGCGCAAGCCGGGCCGTCTGCGTTTCACGGGTCCATCATGGGGGCGCGTGGCGTCTTCACCACGTATTTCGCAGGCCGAGCGAGACGCTCTGTGCGGTCAGCTCATCGGCAACCTGCAGCTCATATTGCGCCGGCACCTTCAGGTTGCTGCTCCGCTGCGCCGGCAGACCGGCGGCCAGCACGCCGATGTTCCGCCCCAGGCCCGGTCCCGTCACCGTAAAGGACAGGCCTGGCGCACCGATCAGGCGGGCGGTGGCGCCGACACGGGTGTCGCCTGCAATAGTGGCGGGCGCTCAGTTCCGGCGTGAGCGTGAAGGCCCCGGCATCGATCAGGGTCGACTGGTGCACGCCCACGGATGGCACGATGAGATCGATGGTCTGCGATCCCACATTCAGCCCAGCCGCCCCCGCACCGGCTTCAAGGAAAACGCAGCGGATCAGGCGGTACCAGTCGAAGCCGAGGCTCGGCTCAAATGTGAGCCTGCCCGCGGTCCCCACGTCGCCGGCCTTTGGGAGACGGAGATGTCATCGCCACCCGCGCTCTCCTGCGGAGAGAGAAGTTCAGTAGAAAAATCAATGAAGTAAAACGGATTATTTCCGGCTTGAGGCTGCGCGGGGGGATATCTCAACTGCCCCAACGTTGCGGCCGGTAGAAGGTGTGCACACCAATCTTGTCGAGCTTTCTCATTTCGCGTACCCAGCGCGGGTGCACCCAATAGGCATGATAGTGGGTGGCGCGGCCGACACTGGGCAGCCACAGCTTGCCATCCAGCATGTCGGCGGAAATCTGCTTGGCCTGGACCCACATGTCCGGTTCGCGGATCACGTCCGGCACGTCGTCGCAGGCGAAGGTGAACTGGCAGGCAAGGCGCCGGTGAGCGTTCTGGTACACCGTCTTGCACACATCGGCAGGATAATAGCCGGAGAAGACCCGGTTCATGATCACCTGCGCCACGGCAATCTGGCCGCGCTTGGGTTCGCCCCGGCTCTCATAATAGATGGCCTCGGCCAGGCACTTCTCCGCCTGCGCCCGCTCGGTACCCATAAGGTTGAGGCGCATGGCGGGGGTGACGATGCCGCCCGTCTCCGCCGGCTCGCCCTCGGTCTCCTCGCCTTCCGCATGCTGGAAGGCGAGGGCCGGGAAGAGGCGGGTGTCGCGGCCGAAGATCAGGCTGGCATCCCGCTGCACCGGCTGGTCGGCGCCCCAGGAATCCATCAGGGCGGCCAATTGGGTTTCCGCATCGCTGGACGCGGGATCCTCGGCGGCAACACCCGGCTTGTCCGGATCGGTCGCTTCGGTTGGGACGTCGGCCTCGGAGATGTCAGGTCCCGTGTGGCCGGGTGCCTCGCCTTCCGCGACCGCAAGCGGGTCCTCGGCGGTGTCGTCCACCAGCCCCGGCAGGGTCAGCAGCGTGTCGAGGGCCACTTCCAGATAGGCGGTGGTGGCCACCGGCTCGGGGCCGAACAGATCCGGCGATGCCGGCTCCGGCACATCGGCAGGCGCAGCTGCCTCGGTGCCCTTGGTGAGCGTGCCCAGCACCAGAGGCGGGGGAAACACCTCTGCGGGTGTGGTCGAAACGGGGCCATCGCCAAGCGAGGCGGGCAGGTCCTGCCACTCCAGCGTTGCCACGCGCAAGGCCCGCATAGGGCCTGCGAGGAGGCCGGGCTGAGCCCTGTCCGCGGCGGAGCGGGAGAGGAAGGCGTCGGAAGGCAGGCTCTGGGCTCGACCTGCGGCGGGCACCAGGAAGAGAGCCAGCGCGCAAGCGGCCGGAGTGAGCAGGCGGGCGGACTTCCGCAGCGCAGAAGGAGCCGGCATGGCCATTGTCCTCGATCGCCAGGGCGCCCCTTGCCCCCGACGGCGGGATGCCGTCAGTCGCGCGCCCGCTGCCGACGCCCTCGCCGGTATGTCCAGGGGGCGTCGGCGGCATGGGACGAAAATCGCCCATTAAGCTTACGGGGTGGTTAAGCGCGCCGCGAAAGCGGCCTCCCGGGTGAAGGGGCCACCGGTGGGCGGCAGCAGGCGGCGGGCGCGCGCCAGTCCCTCCGTGCCGAAGCGGACGCGGATCGCTTCCTCCACCCAGCGCGCTTCCTGGGCGGTGCGCCGGCTTGCCGCGCGATCGCCATCCGCAAGATAGGTCTGATGATCCCGCACCGAATCGGCAAAGGCAGCGAGGCCCTCTCCCGTGGCGGCCGAGAGGCGGATCACGGGCACCTGCCAGCCACCACCGCTACCGGTGAGCGAGAGCGCGCCCATCACGTCCGCCGCCGCCCGGCGCGCCATCTCGGTCATGTCCGCCTTGGTCACCACAATGATGTCCGGCAATTCCATGACGCCGGCCTTCATGAACTGGAGGCTGTCGCCCGACGCCGGCTGGATGCAGAGCACCACCGTGTCGGCGACGAGGTCGATGTCGGCCTCCGATTGGCCGACGCCTACCGTCTCCACGATGACCCGGTCATACACCGCCCGCAGCAGGGCCACCGCCGCCACCGCATCGTCGGAAAGCCCGCCCAGCCGGTCGCGGGCGGCCATGGAGCGCACGAAGACGCCACGGTCTTCCGGATCGGTCTGGATGCGGGCGCGGTCCCCCAAGAGCGCGCCGCCGGTACGGCGGGACGAGGGGTCGACTGCCAGCACAGCGATGGTCTCTCCCGCGGCGCGCGCCTGGCGCACGAGGGCATTGGTGAGCGTGGACTTGCCCACGCCGGGCGGGCCGGTGAGGCCCAGCACGTGGGCGCGCGCCGCCTGGACAGCGGCATCGAGGAGAGCGGTGAGTTCGGTGGCGCCGCGCGCGGTTTCCACCGCGGCGAGCGCGCGGGCAACCGTGCGCTTTCCGCCAGAGCGGAGGTCGTCAAGGCTGGGAATCGGGGACAAGGAACGCTGCATGGCACAAGCTTAATGCAGGCGCGAAGGCTTGGCATCCGGCGGGTGCCGCAATGCGTGCGTGCGGGGGCGCCGATTCGGATCCGGCATCCAGAAAAAAAGGCGTCGACTTTCGTCGACGCCTTTCCACTGATCGGAACCGTGCGGGGGAACGAAACCGATCAATAGCTCGATTGGCAATAACCCTTCGGTACGGTCATCACCTGACCGCTGGGATCGCTGTAATAGCAACGACCCCTGTTCCAGAAATAAAAAGCCCTTTGTTGCTCTGGGTTCAGTGCACCGCCCATGATCGCTCCGGTTGCTCCGCCGATCACAGCACCTGCCGCCGCACCCCTCGCATCCCCCGAAATCGCCCCGCCAATGATCGCCCCGGTTATGCCCCCCATCACAGCGCCCGCAGCCACGTCGTCCTGCGCGTGGGTCGAAACTGGAAGGCAGCTCACCATGAGCGCCATGGCTAAAATCCGCTTCCGCATCGTCAAGCTCCACTGGGCACCCTTCCGGGATACCGGTGGAACCTTGTGCGACGCTTCCCAAAGCTAGTCGGGCGAACATGAACGGCAGATGAGCAAATGCCCTTCACGCCGCCAATGGAGGTATTAAAGTGACATTGAAGGCGGCCGCCTCTGCACTGCTCCTCAGTTAAGCTGTCGCTTTCGATTTTGACTAAAAACATGAAATTTAAAGGGAATTAGATGGATAGGGCCTGGCGCACACCAGCTGAGTTCACGGGCGCGTGATCTGACGCAGGAGCCGCGTCCCTTTCCATGCCGCGCCGCGGTGGCGGAGCCCGGTGGCGCAAGGCTATGCTTGCCTTGCGGGCGTGGCTTGGGCACGGTGCACAGCATTTCCGGAGGCGTGCAGATGAGTGAGTTCAATCCGTTCGGGGGCCGAATCGTCAACCTGACCCCCGAGGAGGTGCGCAAGGGTCTGGAGGATGGCAGCGTGATTCTCGTGGATGTTCGGGAGCCGAACGAGATCGCGGCCGAGCGCATTCCCGGCGCGGTCAACATGCCTTTGAACAGCTTTGATCCGCCCGGACTGCCGGACCCGGAGGGGAAGCGTCTCGTTTTTTCCTGCCGTTCCGGCCAGCGCTCGCAGAAGGCGGCGGCACTCGCCCAGGCTGCGGGCCTGCCCTATATGGAGCACATGCAGGGCGGCATTCTCGGGTGGAAGGATGCGGGCTTCGAGACCATCAAGGGCTGAGCGGACGCGACGCCGCCCTTGCCGTCAGCTTCGGCCTTCCGGTCGCAGCGGGAAGGAGAGGCGCACGCACGTGCCCGGTGAGGCCGAGAGAAAGGCCAAGTTCGCCCCGAGCTTGGCCGCCATGGCGCGCACGATGCGGTTGCCGAGGCCCGTGCCCTTCTGCTCCTGGGGCATGCCGATGCCCTCGTCTGACACATCCAGCCGCACCTCCCCGTCCGCGTGGGCCAAGTCGACGCGAACCGGGCCAGAGCCGCTGGGATAGGCGTATTTCGAGGCATTGATCACCAATTCGGTGACGATCACGCCGATGGCCACTGCGCGATCTGGATCGATTTCCAGGGCATCGGAACGCACTTCCAGCGTCACGCCCATTTCGCCATGCCGGGCGGAGACCTGCAGGTCCTCCGCCAGGGCGGCGAGATATTGGTCAAGGGCGACGCTGGCCACGTCCTCGGACGTGTAAAGCCGCCGGTGCACCTGGGCCACCGCGGCGACGCGCCCGCGGGCGGACTGCAGGGCGTCCTGCACCTCCTCATTGTCGGTGGCGCTGGCCTGCACATGCAGCAGGGAGACGATGATCTGCAGGGAATTGCCGACCCGGTGGTTCATCTCTCGCAGCAGCAAGGCCCGCTCGGCGGCCAGCGCCTCGAAACGGTCGCGGGCGGCGCGGATCTCCGCCTCGGCAGCCTCATGGGCGCGGCGCATGCGCACCGTCTCCATGGCCGCGTCGATGGCCGAGCGGAGCAGTTCGATGAAATCGCTCTGGACTTCCTTGATGACATAATCGACCGCGCCGGCTTTGAGGGCGGCAACGGCGACACGGCTCTCCTGCGTTCCCGTGACATAGACCACAGGGGGGGGATCGGGCAGGCGGCGAATGTCCGCCAGCGTCGCCAGTCCGTCCTGGCCGGGCATGAAATGGTCGAGCGCCACGACATCAATGCCGCCGACGGCAACGCGTGCAACACCCGCCGTGCCGGATGACGCCGTCTCTACGGCATAGCCGAGGCGCTCCAGCTTTCGGCGTACGAGACTGGACAAGCCCGGATCGTCATCGATGTACAGGACCCGACGTCGCGCGGGCTCCTCGCCTTTGCCTCCGGTGGGCTCCGCCGCCTCGCTGCCGATGGTCGCCTCCACCCGTGAACTGTCAGTCATGGCCATGATGCCACATCATTTTGCCTCGGGAACCTGGATCACGGAGAAGAACAGGCCAAGCTGTCGGATCGCATTGGCGAAGTTCTCGTAGTTGACCGGCTTCGTTACATAGACATTGGCGCCCAGGTCGTAGCAGCGCTGGATTTCCCGCTTGTCGTCGGTGGTGGTGAGCACCACGACCGGGGAGCGCTTGAGATGCTCGTTTTCCTTGATGCGCTTGAGGATGTCGACGCCGGTCATGTCTGGCAGGTTGAGATCGAGCAGGACGAGGATGGCCTTCCCCGCATTCACGGCGCCCGTTCCATCCGGGCCGAACAGGTGGCGGATGGCGCTGGTTCCGTCCCGGAACGGCGTGATCTCGTTCATCACCCCGGCCCGGCGGATGTTCTTCTCGATCAGGCGGGCGTGGCCTTCATCGTCCTCGATCATCACGATGGAGACATGCTCAACCATTGTCGTTCCCCTTGCTCTGCGGCGCCAGAACGCGCGGCACGGTAATCTTGAAGGTTGTTCCTTCACCCAACTGGGATTCAAGCACGATCGAACCGCCCATGCGTCGCACCAGTGAGCGCACATGGGCAAGGCCGATGCCTTCGCCCGGCTTGTCCTGCGGGCCCGAGCGCCGGAAGAGCTCGAACACCCGGCCGCGATCTTCGGCCGCAATGCCGCGCCCGTTATCCGAGACCAGGAAGGTGACGTAGCCCGGCGTTTCCAGCGCCGACACGGAAATGCGGCCGGGCACGTCGGAGCGCAGGTATTTCACCGCATTGTCGATCAGGTTGGTGAAGACCTGTTCGAGTGCCATTCGGTCGGAAATTACGTCCGGCAATTGCGCCACGTCGATGCGGGCGTCGCGCTCGATCAATTGGTGGGCCATGGTCTCGGCAATGCCGGTGACGAGCCCCCGGACATCCACAGCCGTGGGGTGGAATTCGGCTCGGCCTTGCCGGGAGAGTTCCAGGATCGCCTTGATCAGGCGATCCATCTTCACGATGGACGCCTTGATGAAGCCGAAGGCCTCTTCGAAGTCGGCGGCCAGGTCGGCATCCTCGTCCACCTTCCCGCCGGCTTGCAGGCGCAAGGCTGCCAGGCGGTCGAACAGGTCGGTCCGCATGGCCTCCAGCTCGCTGGTAAAGCCCATGATGTTAACGAGCGGCGAGCGCAAATCGTGGCTCACGATATAAGCGAAGCTCTGGATCTCGTTATTGGCTTCTTCCAGATCCGCCGTGCGCTCCCGAACCCGCTGCTCCAGGGAGGCGTTGGCACGTTCCAGATCCCGGTGGGCGAGGCGCAGCTCTTCCGTATTGCGACGCACGAGCAGCATGGACAGGGCGGCGATGATGAGGATGCCCAGCACGCCGATGATGTTCATCACCATCAGCCAGGTGGCCGTGGCATTGGAGGCGGCGGTGCGGGAGGCAAGAAGCGCTTCCTCTTCGCTCCGCATTTCCGAAATGAGGGTGGACATGTCCCGCATCAGGGCTTCGCCCCGGCCGGCTTCCACCACGGCCAGCGCCTCGTCCGTCCGACCGGCTTTTCGCAAGGCGACGGTCTGGGTCAGCTCCGCCACTTTCTCCCGCACCATGGGGACGAGCCTGCTGATCCGCGCGCCCTGGTTGGGATTGTCGGCCGTGAGCTGTGAAAGGGTTTCCAGCGCCGGCTCGATATCGTCCACCGCCCGGTCGAAGACCTCAAGAAAGCTGTCGCGGCCGGTCAGCAGATAGCCGCGCTCAGAACTCTCCGCCCGGCGGATCATCACCCGCACTTCGGACAGGCTGTTCTCAACCTTGAGCGTATGAGCGACCTTGTTGGAGTCGTCGCGCGCCCGGTTCACAAGGAAGATGGAGGCGGAGCTGATGGCGATGAGCATGGCAAAGCCAAGCCCAAGCAGCACCGGCTGGCTCAGAAAGATGGCGCGCTTGGGAAGCTGCGCGGAAGGGGCGGCCATTCAGGTCGTCCAGCCTCGGACAGGTGAGAAGGGTGATGATCGGAAGATGGACAAGAATGAAGGACGCGATTTTGATTCCTGTTCTTCTCTCTATAAGAAATCTCTGTCCCGCGATAGCGCAACGGTACGGCGAAAATAAAGGCGCGGTGCAGATAAGGTCAGATAAAGCTATAGCTTGTCCGTAAGCATCCGATATGCTCCTATGAGCGGGCTCAATTGGTCGATGGAGTATCATGCAGGTTCCAGAACGCAGTCGCCTTCTTCAGGGTGCACCTGAAGCGCAGGCTGGGGCTCAGGAGGCCCCCCTGATGGTTTCACCCGCGCAGGGCGCGGCCCCGGCTGAGGCCGGAGACGAGGCGAAATCCTACATCCAATCCTACGGTGTCCCCGACATCGTTGAGGTTCTCCTGCCCGACACCAGCGGTGTGCTCCGCGGGAAATGGATCCCCGGCCAGTCCATGGCCAAGATCTGGGAAAGCGGCGTCGCCATTCCCCTGTCCATCTTCGGCCTGGATATCTGGGGCTGCGAGGTGGAAGCCACCGAAATTCACCTGGAGACCGGCGACAAAGACGGCCTGTGCTGGCCCGTTCCCGGCACGCTGAAGCCGGTGCCCTGGTCTCCGCGCCCGGCGGCGCAAGTGCTCATCACCATGCATGAGCCGGACGGCCGCCCCTGGCTTCTCGATCCCCGCCAGCAACTGGCCCGCATCGTCGAGCGCTTTTCGGCGCTGGGACTGACGCCGGTCGTGGCGTTCGAGCTGGAATTCTACCTGCTGAAGCCTGGCGAGCCCGGCCAGCCGCCCGAGCCAGTCTTCCCGGCCACGGGGCAGGCGCGGCAGAACATGTATTCCATGTCGGACCTCGACGCCTTCGCCCCGGTGCTGCACGACATGCGCACGGCGGCAGCCACCCAAGGGCTCCCCGCGGACACGGTGATTTCGGAGGCGGCCCCGGGACAGTTCGAGGTCAATCTCTATCACCGCGCCGACCCCATGGCGGCGGCGGATGATGCCATCCTGTTGAAGCGGCTCATTGATGGCGTCGCCCGGCGGCATGGCCTGCGCGCCACCTTCATGGCCAAGCCCCTGCTGGATTTTGCCGGCAACGGCATGCATGTGCATGTGAGCCTGAAGGACAAGACCGGTGCCAATGCCTTCGCCCGCGAAGGCGGGGAGGGTGATCGCCTGCTGCGCCACGCAGCCGGCGGGCTTCTGGCCACCATGGCGGAGACGCTGCTCTTCTTCGTCCCGGGCTTTAACGGCTATCGCCGCCTCGTGCCCGGCAGTTACGCGCCGACCGGCATCACCTGGGGCTTCGACAACCGCTCGGTGGCGGTGCGGGTGCCCAACGGCCCTCCCAATGCCAAGCGCCTGGAGCACCGGATCGCCGGGGCGGATGCCCATCCCCATCTCGTGCTCGCGGGCATTCTCGCCGGCATGCTGGAGGGGATCGAGGCGGCCATCGAGCCGCCTGCGCCCCTCAGCGGCAATGCCTATGACCATGAGGCGGAGAGTCTGTCTCCCTCCATGAGCGAGGCGATCCACCGCTTCCGGACGTCGGACTTCATTGCCCGGGCCTTCGGCGAGGAGTACCGGCGCATCTATGCGGTGATGAAGGAGGCGGAGCTCGATGCGCTGTCGCGCGTGATCTCTTCTCTGGAATACGACACGTATTTGTGACCGTGTGCGAGGCCGGGGCATCTCGGGATGCCCCGGTCTACATCCTTCCTGGCACCCCTCGGATGCCTCGGTCCGATCTTTTCCGCCATGGCCAATGGCTGGCCCGGCGCTTCATTCAATGGGCGGGCCGCGGCCGGCGCCAGTGCCTGCGGCGGGCGCGTTCCATATGGACGGGCTCGACATCGTTGGGGATGCTGGGCGCAGTGGTTCGCCACGTCACCGCCTCGCTGATGGCGCCGCTGACGCACTGACCTGTGCTTCCCGAAATAGCGCCGGACGGCATGATGACATGCGTGCCCGCATTGGGAATGGCAGTGGGAACAAGAGTGTGGCCGAAATCTTCGGGCATCCGCCGCGCGACATGGGCCATGGCAAGTCCTCCTTATTATTCTGGGTTGTTCCCCCCATTGCCATTCAAGATGGTCCTTCCAGGGGGAAAGTCCAGAGGTCCTGCTGGAGGCTCCGACTTTCGGGCATGCGATCCGCGCATGGATTGATCCGGATCAAGGGAGGCTGCGGCTCCTTTTCTTAGCCTTGGCTGAAACCCACAAGGGAGGATGCCATGCCCGCCGATGTCGCCATCGTGATCAGTGCCGTGGTCGCGGCCTTCGTGCTTTTCGCCGCCGTGTTGGCCTGGGCCGATTTCCATACCCGCCCTTCGCACTGAGGTCGGCGAGCAAGATCACGGCTGCGGCGGCACTTCGCTACGGGGATCCGGCAAGGTGTGCTTCTCGATGGTGGACTTGGCGCCCGCCATTTCCGCGCCCGCATCCTTTGGAAGCCGCAGGAAGGAAAACACCGAAAGCGCCGAGATCGCCGCCACCACCAGGAAGGCGGGCGTAAAGTCCGCCTGCACCAGCGTGTCTGAGCCGCGGATCTCGCGCATGGTTTCCAGCACCATGCCGGCCACCGCGACGCCCACCGAGAGCGAGACCTGCTGGGCCACGCTTGCGAATGAGGTGGCGCGGCTCATGTCCGCCTGCTCCACGTCCGCATAGGCGATGGCGTTGAGGGCGGTGAATTCCAGCGACCGAAAGAAGCCGCCCACCAGCAGCACGCCCATGATGATGAGATGGGGCGTCTGCGGGGTGAACAACACATTGGCCGCGATGAAGGCGGACGAGATGAGGCTGTTGACCACCAGGATCCGCCGGAAGCCGAAATGACGGATGATGGGGGCGGCGGTGGTCTTCATCACCAGGGCGCCGGCGGAGGACGCGAAGGTCAGGAGCCCGGAGGCGAGCGGCGACAATCCGAAGGACAGCTGAAGCATCAGCGGCAGCAGGAAGGGAATGGCGCCGATGCCTACCCGGAAGAGCGAGGCGCCCAGGACGCCCGCCCGGAAGGTGGTGAGCCGCAGCAAGGTCAAATCGATCACCGCATTGGGCGTGCGGTGCGCATGGCGCACATAGAAGCCGAAGATGACTATGCCGGCCGAGCCGATGGCGATGGCCAGCCAGATGGACATCATGGCTTCGCCCATGAGCGCAAGGCCCGCCACGATGCCCGAAAGCCCGAGGCCTGACAGCACGAGGCCGCGCAGGTCCAACGGCGGCACGTCTTCCTCGCGCACATTCTCGATGAAACGGGTGGCGAGGATGACGCCCAATATGCCGATGGGCACATTGATGAAGAAGATCAGCCGCCAGTCGAAATAGGTGGTGATGAAGCCGCCAAGCGGCGGGCCGAGGACCGGCCCCAGCAGGGCCGGCATGGTCAGCCAGGCCAGCGCCGAGACCAGTTCCGCCTTGGGGATGGAGCGCAGGATGACGAGGCGCCCCACGGGCACCATCATGGCTCCGCCCATGCCCTGGATGATGCGATAGAGGACGAAATCCACCAGTCCCGTGGACAGCCCGCACAGGATGGAGCCCAGCGTGAAGATGACGATGGCGGAGCGGAACACCGTGCGCGCGCCATACCGATCCGCCGCCCAACCGCTGGCGGGAATGAAAACGGCTAGCGACAGGAGATAGGAGGTCATCGCCAGCTTCAGCGAGACCGGATCCTCCTGGAGGGAGGTGGCGATGGCCGGCAGCGCCGTGGAAATGATGGTGGAGTCCACCTGCTCCATGAACAGGGCGCAGGCGACGATGAGGGGGATGAGAACCTGGCGGGGCAACTGGCGGGGGAGGGCAGCCGGCATGTTCGCTCTGCTTTCGGACCTTCTCCTTAAATGAAATCGCGACCGTTGGAAAAGCGTGCGGAGCGCAGAACCGGCGGCGGGTGCATGCGGTGGGTGCGGTGGAACAGCCGGGCCTCATCCTGTAGACCTTGCAATGCCCTGCGGGGAACAGGAGATGTGCGTGGCCAAGGACCTCACGTCGGACTTCACCTCCCTCTACGCTCACGAATTCGTGCGGATCGCCGCCTGCGTGCCGCGGGCGACCGTGACGGATCCCGAATTCGCAGTGGAGGAGACGCTGCGCATCGCCCGGGAGGGACATGCGGCCAAGGCGGCGGTGCTGCTGTTCCCTGAGCTTGGCCTGTCCTCCTATGCCATCGACGACCTCTTGTTCCAGGACGCGCTGCTTGATGAGGTGGAAGGCGCCATCCGAACGCTGGTGGCTGCCTCGCGCGATCTGTTTCCGGTGCTGCTCGTGGGCGCGCCGCTGCGCAGCCAGGGGCGGCTCTATAATACAGCTGTGGTGATCCATGGCGGCTCGGTGCTGGGGGTGGTGCCGAAGACCTATCTGCCCAATTACCGGGAATTTTATGAGCGCCGGCACTTCACCTCCGGCGCCGGTATCCGGGGGCGGCGGATCGAGGTGGCGGGGCAGGAGGCGCCCTTCGGAGTGGATTTGATCTTCCGCTCGGCGGGCACCGTGCCCTTCACCTTCCATGCGGAGATCTGCGAGGACATCTGGGTCCCGCTGCCGCCCTCCACCCGCGCCGCCCTGGCGGGGGCGGAGGTTCTGCTCAACCTGTCGGCATCCAACATCACCATCGGCAAGGCGGGGAGCCGCCGGCTGCTGTGCGCCAGCCAGTCGGCGCGGGCCATTGCGGCCTATGCCTATTCCGCTGCGGGACCTGGCGAATCCACCACCGATCTTGCCTGGGACGGGCATGCGGCGGTGTTTGAGTACGGCGATCTCTTGGCCGAGACGGAGCGCTTCCCCACCGGGGCCGTGGTGGCCACGGCGGATGTGGACCTCGGCCGCATCCGGCAGGAGCGCATGCGCATGTCCACCTATGGGGACAGCGTGCGGGAGGAGGGACAAGGGGCGGCGTTCCGTATGGTGGAATTCCGACTGGACACCCCCGACCACCCGGTGCCGCTCCAGCGCGCCATCGAGCGCTTCCCCTTCGTGCCGTCCAATCCCGCACGGCTGCGGGAAGACTGCTATGAGGCCTATAACATCCAGGTGCAGGGCCTCGCCAAGCGGCTGGACGCCACCGGCCTCCAGAAGGCGGTGATCGGGGTCTCCGGCGGACTGGATTCCACCCAGGCCCTCATCGTCACGGTGAAGGCCATGGACCTGCTGGGCCGCGACCGCTCAAATGTCCTAGCCTATACGCTGCCAGGATTTGCCACCTCCGACCACACCAAGGCCAATGCCTGGGCGCTCATGCGGGCGCTGGGGGTGAGCGCGCAGGAGATCGACATCCGCCCCGCCGCCCGGCAGATGCTCGCGGATATGGGGCACCCCTTCGCCCGCGGCGAGGCGGTCTATGACGTGACGTTCGAGAATGTGCAAGCGGGCCTGCGGACCGACTATCTGTTCCGCCTGGCGAACCATGCGGGCGGGCTGGTGGTGGGCACGGGGGACCTTTCCGAGCTGGCGCTCGGGTGGTGCACCTATGGCGTCGGGGACCACATGTCCCACTACAACGTCAATGCCTCCGTCTCCAAGACCTTGATTCAACACCTGATTCGCTTCGTGGCAGGGTCGGGCGACGTGGATGGGGAGACCGCCGCGATCCTCCTGTCCATCCTCGACACCGAGATCTCGCCGGAACTGGTTCCGGCCGGGGAGGGGCAGGCGATCCAGTCCACCCAGCAGATCGTCGGACCCTACGCACTGCAGGATTTCAACCTGTTCTACCTGACACGCTACGGTTATCGGCCTTCCAAGATCGCCTTCCTCGCCCACCATGCCTGGGGCGATGCGGAGCGCGGCGCATGGCCGGAGGACATGCCTGAGGCGGAGCGAAGAGCCTATGCTCTGCGCGAGATCAAGGCTTGGCTCAAGGTGTTCTTGTCGCGATTCTTCGTCAGCCAGTTCAAGCGCTCCACCTTGCCCAACGGACCCAAGATTTCCTCCGGCGGGGCCCTGTCCCCCCGGGGCGACTGGCGGGCCCCCTCCGACGGCCAGGCCAAGGTGTGGCTGAAGGAACTGGCGGAGAATGTGCCCGACGCCTGAGGTGCGGCGGCAGGCGTGGCTGCGGGGGGGGGGACGGCTTTACGGCATTCGGCCTTTGGGCCAGAAGGCATTTGCCACGATGAAGCCGCATGGATAGGTTACGCGCCCTCGACCGAGCGCGGGCCTGTTGCCTCGTGCATGCCCGTTGCGACCCGTGCGATCCCCCGTTTCCGGACCGTTCATGACCGATATTTTCCACGAGATCGAAGAAGACCTGCGACGCGACCGCCTGCGCAGGGTCTGGGACCGCTACGGCATCGTGTTCATCGCCCTTGTGGTTCTGGTGATTGCCGGTGCCGCCGGCTATTCCGGCTATAAATGGTGGGCGCTGCAGCAGGACCAGGCTTCGGGCGCCCGATTCGAGGCGGCGGCCCACCTGGCGGCCGAGGGCAAGGCGACGGATGCGGAGGCCGCCTATGTCGCCCTTTCCAAGGATGGCACCGCCGGCTACAGGATGCTGGCGCGCTTCCGCGCCGCGGCCGAGATCGCCACCACCGACAAGGCCAAGGGCGCGGCTGCGTTCGATGCCATCGCGGCTGATTCCAGCCTCTCCAGTCTCACGCGCGACCTTGCCCGGGTGCGCGCCGGCCTGCTTTTGGTGGACACCGCCCCGCTCGCCGAAATCCAGAGCCGCCTCCAGGCGCTCGCCGACAGCCAGAGCGCGCTGCGCTTCTCGGCGCGGGAGATTCTGGCGCTGGCGCAATACAAGGCCGGCGACCTCGCCGCTGCCAACAAGGCCGCCGCCCTCCTCCTGGAGGAGCCGGAAGTCCCTCCGGGCGTGCGCAATCGCGCCGAACTCATCCGCGCCCTGACGGCCGCGGCCGCCCAGATCAATCCCGCCGTCGGCGCTGCCGCGACACAGTGAGGACTGCAGACATGGCCCACCGCCCCTCCCTGTTCCTGCGTCTGGCGATCGTCATGGCCCTCGGCCTTGGTGTCGCGAGCTGCGAGTCGCTGGAAAAGCTCAATCCCTTCGAGGAAAAGAAGCCGCCGCTGCCCGGCGAGCGCAAGCCGGTCTTCCCGAACGGCGTGCCTGGAGTGACCTATACCGGCCCGGTGGCGCAGCCGGCCAATTCCAATGTGGATCCGACCGCCCTCCAGCCGCAGCAGCAGCCGGGCGGGACGAACCAGCGCAACTGAGCCAAGAGGCTCCGACGGTTTTTTCATGTCCTTCACCCTCGCCATTGTCGGACGCCCCAATGTGGGCAAGTCCACCCTCTTCAACCGCCTGGTGGGCAAGAAGCTCGCCTTGGTGGACGATCGACCGGGCGTGACCCGCGACCGGCGCGAGGGTGAGGGACGGCTTGGCGACCTGAGCTTCCGCATCGTCGACACGGCGGGCCTCGAAGAGGCCGACGCGGCCACGCTCGAGGGCCGCATGCGCGCCCAGACCGAGGCGGCCATCGGCGACGCCGATGCCATCTTGTTCATCATCGACGCCCGCATCGGCCTGACCCCCACCGACCGCGCCTTTGCCGGCCTGGTGCGGCGCTCGGGCAAGCCCACCATCCTGGTGGCCAATAAGAGCGAAGGCCGGGGCGGCGAAGCGGGTGCCATCGAGGCTTATGAACTGGGCCTCGGCACGCCGGTGCCCCTCTCGGCCGAGCATGGCGAGGGCCTGTCCGACCTTTACGACGCCATCTGCGACGCCTTGCCCGCCCAGACGGCGGAACAGCTGGAACCCGAGATCGAAGAAGAGAGCGACCCGGCCGGCCGCCCCATCAAGGTGGCGGTGATCGGGCGTCCCAATGCGGGCAAGTCCACCCTCATCAACCGCCTCCTGGGCGAGGACCGCCTCTTGACCGGCCCCGAGGCCGGCATCACCCGCGATTCCATCTCGGTGGAGCTGGAATGGCGCGGCCGGACCTTCGAGCTTTACGACACGGCGGGCCTGCGCAAGCGGGCGCGAATCGACGACAAGCTGGAGAAGCTCTCCGCCGCCGACGCCTTGCGGGCCATGAAGTTCGCCGAGGTGGTGGTGGTGCTCATGGACGCCGAGCGCCCCTTCGAGGAACAGGACCTGCGCATCGCGGACCTGGTGGTGCGCGAGGGGCGGGCCCTGGTGCTGGGCTATAACAAGTGCGACCTCATTCCCACCGGGGGTCTCGCCAGCAAGCTGCGCGAAGAGGCCGACCATTGGCTGCCCCAGGTGCGCGGCGTGCCCGTGGTGCCCATGTCCGGCCTGACCGGCCGGGGGCTGGATCGCCTCATGGAGGCGATCGTGGAGACGCACCGGGTGTGGAACATCCGCATCCCCACCAATCCGCTCAACCGCTTCCTCCAGGAGGCGACGGATTCTCATCCGCCGCCAGCGGTGTCCGGCAAGCGGGTGAAGATCCGCTACATGACGCAGCCCAAGGCCCGCCCGCCGAGCTTCGTCCTGTTCTGCTCCCGCCCCGATGCCTTGCCCGAAAGCTATCTGCGCTACCTCGCCAACGGCCTGCGCGAGGCCTTCGACCTGCCGGGCGTGCCGATCCGCCTGACCTTGCGGGAAAAGGACAATCCCTACGCGCCGTGACGGGGGCCCGCCGCTTAGGACATCCTTCACGCCCGCCCGGCTAAATCCGGGATGATCCGGCGCGGTCCCTTCCAGAAGGGTCCGCCGGGCGAACAGGAGGAGAGGGCATGGCACGCACGCGCATCGGCCGGTCTGGCAGGGGTGCCCTTTTGCGTCCCACCCTCAGGCTGCCTGCCCTGTTTCTATCTTTCATGCTGCTTGCGGGCCTCGCCGCGCCGGCGGCGGGCCAGACCGCCGCACCCGACGCGGTGGGCGGCAAGCCCGCCAAGGAATTGTTCGGCGCTGCCGCGACGCCGGCCCCGCTCGCCGCCCGCTCCATCGGCTTCTATTCCAAGGGCTGCGTCGCGGGGGCCTCGGCCTTGCCGGTGAACGGCCCGGCCTGGCAGGTCATGCGCCTGTCGCGCAATCGCAACTGGGGCCATCCCGAGCTCATCGATTTCATCGAGGAATTCGCGCTCACGGTGCCGAAGGTCTCCCGCTGGCCGGGGATTCTGGTGGGCGACATGGCGCAGCCGCGCGGCGGCCCTATGCGCTCGGGCCATGCCTCCCACCAGGTGGGCCTCGACGTGGATATCTGGCTGACCCCGAGCCCCGGCAAGGAATTGTCGCGCGAGGCGCGCGAGACCATGTCCGCCACCATGATCGTGCGCCCCGACCGGCTCGACGTGGACAAGGCGGTATGGACGCCGGACCATGTGGCGATGATCCGCGCCGCCGCCCGTGAGCCGAAGGTGGAACGCATCTTCGTGAACGCCGCCATCAAGAAGGCCCTGTGCCGCGATGCGCGCGGCGACCGGGCCTGGCTGACCAAGGTGCGGCCCTATTGGGGGCACGATTATCACATGCATGTGCGGCTCGCTTGCCCCGCCGACAGCCCCCAGTGCCGCCCCCAGGAGCCGGTGCCGGTGGGGGAGGGGTGTGGCACCGAACTGGACTGGTGGTTCTCGGACGAGGTGCTCCATCCCAAGCCCTCCAAGGAGCCGGCCAAGCCCAAGCCGCCTTTGACGCTCGCCGACCTGCCCGCCACGTGCACGGATGTTCTGCTGGCACGGTGAAGCTGCATTTGCGCTGCAGCGCGGGAGCGGCTATCAGGAGTAGTTCTAGATTGATCACGCGCCAGGGCGGTGAGCGCGTGTCGCAGGAAGGTGCATGGGCCGTCTCGACCGGTACATCTTTTCCACCGCCGCCACGGCATTCGTGGGCGTGACGCTGGTCCTGACGGCCATGATCTGGTCGACCCAGGCCCTGCGGCAGCTCGACCTCGTGACGAGCCAAGGGCAGACCATCCTGTCCTTCCTGGCGATTACCGGGCTGACCGTGCCGACCCTGGTGCTGGTGATCGCGCCGGCGGCCCTGTTCATCGCCACCGCCTACACCCTGCTGAAGCTGAACGGCGATTCGGAGATCGTGGTGATGGCCTCGGCGGGCATGAGCCCGTGGCGGGTGCTGCGGCCCATGATCCTGCTTGCCGTGCTGGTCTCGGTGTTCTGCGCTGCCCTCTCCATCGACCTCGTCCCCGCGAGCCTGCGGATGTTCCGCGAGAAGGTGACGAAGGTCGGTGCCGACGTGGTGTCCTTCGTCGCCCAGCCCGGGCGTTTCGTGACGGTCACCGACGGGCTGGTCTTCCATGTGCGCGACCGGGACAATAGTGGCCTGATGCGGGGCGTGTTCATCAACGATTCCCGCGAGAAGGAAATCTCCACCTATGTGGCCGACCATGGCCGCATCGTGGATACGCCCAGCGGAACCTTTCTCGTGCTCGAAGACGGCACCATCCATCGTCGCACGCCCGGCGCCTCCGGCAACGGCTCGGTGGTGGATTTCGAGCGCTATGCCTTGGGGCTGAACGATCTGGCGCCCGGCAAGCAGGGCACCGACTACCGCCCCAATGAGCGCGACTTCGCCTATGTGCTCAACCCGCCGCCCAGCGACGTCTATGTGCTGCTGAAGCAGACCGGCCGCTTCCGCGAGGAGGTGCACAAGCGCCTGTCCGCCGGTCTTTACCCGTTCGCCTTCTTCGCGGTGGCCGCCTCGGCCCTGGCAAGCCCGCGCACCACGCGGCAGAGTCGCTCCATGGCGCTGGTGGCCATCATTCCCATCATGGCGGGGCTGCAGATCGCCTCCTTCGTGGTGGGCGGCATGCTGCGCACCTCCAGTGCGGCGATTCCGTTCGCCTACCTGCTGCCGCTGGCCTGCATCGTGATTTGCGGCTTCGTCGTCCAGGGCTGGATCCGCTTCTCGGCTCCGCAGGGCCTGACCCGCCTGATGGAAGCCGTCTCCCGGCGCCTCGCGCGCATGAATGCCGAGTGATCCGATGATCGGACCAACCCTCGGCTTCTATTTCGCCAAGCGCTTCTTTTCGGCCGTGGTGCTGATCTTCGTCTCCTGCGTCGCCCTCATCATGCTGGTGGACTTCCTGGAGATGACCCGCCGCACGGCGGACCGCGACACGGTGACCACCGGCGTGGTGGCCATGCTCACCATCTACCGCACCCCGGCCTTCACCGAGCAATTGCTGCCCTTCGCGGTGCTGTTCGGCGGCATCGCGGCCTTTGTTACCCTCTCGCGCAAGCTGGAACTGGTGGTGGCGCGGGCGGTGGGGCTCTCGGCCTGGCAGTTCATCTTTCCGGCGGTGCTGGTGGCCTTCCTGCTGGGCGCCTTTTCCACCGGTGTGTTCAACCCGGTGTCGGCGGACTTCAAGGAGCGGGCGAACCGGATCGAGGGGGACATCTTCAACTCCTCGTCCGGCGGCGTGCTGCCCTCCGGCCGCGGCGCCTTCTGGATCCGCCAGCAGAGCCTGGACGGGCAGGCCATCATCCAGGCGGCCACCACCCAGCATGGCGGGCGCGAGCTGATCGGCGTGACCGCGTTCGAGTTCGACAAGCGCGACCGCGTTGTGCAGCGCATCGAGGCAAAGTCCGCCACCCTGCAGCGCGGCTACTGGGAGTTGCATGACGCGCGGGTGCTCATCCCTGGATTCGACCAGCAGTCCTTCGAGACCTTCCTCGTGGCGACGAATCTGGATCCGAACGAGATTCAGGAGGCGCTGACCTCCCCGGACACCGTGTCCTTTTGGCAACTTCCCGACGCGATCGCTGCCGCCGAGCAGGCGGGCTTTGGGGCACAGCGGTACCGGCTGCACTTCCAGAGTCTTTTGGCGCGGCCATTTCTGCTCATTGCAATGGTGCTGATCGCCGCTGTGGTTGGATTAAGGGTGTTCCGGTTCGGCGGTGTGGGACAGACGATTCTCGGTGGCGTGGCTGCCGGGTTTCTGCTTTATCTTGGCACCAAGCTCGCGGAAGATCTTGGAGAGGCAGGTGTGATCCATCCCGTTGCCGCAGCTTGGTTTCCGGCGGTGGCTGGGATTGTTCTTGGGGTTTTGGTCTTGTTGCACCGGGAGGACGGATGACCGTCGGGATTGCTCCCGCCGAGGATCGTGAAGTGACCCCCGTGCGCCGCCTCCGGCGCGCGGCCGGAGGCGGCTTGCCTTCGGCGCGCACTTTCGCCTGGGTTCTTTTCTGCGCGCTCCTGCTCTCTCTTGGGCATGTGTGCGGCGCAGCAGCGCAGTCGTCGGCCAGCAGCCTCCTGGCCGGCAAGGGCATCGACCATTCCGACCCCAACAAGAAGATGCTCGTGACCGCCGACGAGCTGGTCTACGACTATGAGAAGAACACCATCAGCGCCGTCGGCAGCGTGCAGCTCTATTATGACGGCTCCTCCCTGGAGGCGAAGCGCGTCACCTATGACCGCGCCAAGAACCTGGTGATCGCGGAAGGCAATGTCCGGCTGAAGGAAAAGAACGGACAGGTCGTCAATGCGGACCGGCTTCAGCTGACCGAGAACTTCAAGGAAGGCTTCATCGATTCCCTGCGGGTGGATTCGCCCGACAAGACCCATTTCGCCGCCACCCGGGCCGATCGCCTGGAGGGCAACATCACCGTGTTCCAGAACGGTGTCTACACGGCCTGCGAGCCGTGCAAGGACAAGCCGGAAAAGCCGGTCCTGTGGCAGGTCAAGGCGCAGCGCATCATCCATAACCAGGATGAGCAGATGATCTACTACAAGGATGCCACGCTCGAATTCTTCGGCCTGCCGATCGCGTATTTCCCCTATTTCTCCAGCCCCGATCCGACGGTGAAGCGCAAGACCGGCTTCCTGACGCCCGTCTTCGCCAATTCCTCGGAACTGGGCTTCGGCGTCGGCATCCCCTTCTTCTGGAACATCGCGCCGGACCGCGACCTGACGCTGACCCCGGTCTATTATTCCCAGCAGGGCCTGCTGATGCAGGGCGAGTGGCGCCAGCGCCTGATGAATGGCAGCTACAACATTCGCGCCGCCGGCATCATGCAGCAGGACAAGGACGCCTTTGCCGGCCTGCCAGGCTATCGCGACAGCCGCGGCGTGGTGCAGAGCGCCGGCGAGTTCGTCATCAACGACTTCTGGAAGTGGGGCTGGGACGGCACGCTGGCCTCTGACCGCACCTTCATCAACGACTATAAGCTCGCCGGCTATACCGACCCGATGGGCTTGGTCACCGCCACGCCCACCGAGGCGATCTCCCAGGTCTATTTGACCGGGCAGGGCGACCGCAGCTTCTTCGACCTGCGCGGCCTCTATTTCCTCGGTCTCTCGGTCACCGACAACCAGGACCAGATCCCGGTTGTGGGCACGTTTAACTACAATTACGTGTTTGGCAATCCGATCTGGGGCGGAGAGGCGGGGGTGAAGGTCAACTTCAACTCCATCTCCCGCAACGAGGCCGATTTCATCGGCATGTCCTCGGCCACCTCCTATGCCAATGGCGGCGTCGGCATTCCGGCGGGCTCCTGCGCCCTGACCAATCCGAACCCGACACAGTGCCTGCTGCGCGGCGCGCCGGGCGACTATCAGCGCCTGTCCGCGGAACTCTACTGGAAGAGGTCCATCACCGACCAGGCGGGTCAGATCTGGACGCCGTTCGCCAGCGCCCGGGTGGATCTTGCCCATTCCAACATCAGCGCGCTGCCCTCCAACTATACGAGCGGCATTACCCTGCCGGGCCAGAACCCGCTCCAGTCCGGCGAGGAGAGCATCATCCGCGCCATGCCGGTGATCGGCCTCGACTATCGCTACCCCTTCATCTCGGTGGAGAATTGGGGCGTGCAGACCATCGAGCCGCGCGCCCAGATCGTGATCCGTCCCAACGAGACCGCCATCGGCAAGCTGCCCAACGAGGATGCGCAGAGCCTCGTATTCGACGACAGCAACCTGTTCGAGGTGGACAAATATTCCGGCTGGGACCGGGTGGAAGGCGGCGGCCGCCTGAATGTGGGCATCACCTATACGGCCGCCATCAACAAGGCGGGCCTTGTGACCGCGCTCGTCGGCCAGTCCTACCACCTGTTCGGCAAGAATTCCTACGCGAACGGCGACATGGCCAATACCGGCCTGGAATCGGGGCTTGAAACCGACGTCTCCGATTATGTGGCCCGCTTCTCCTATTCGCCGACCCAGAACCTGGAATTCATCTCCCGCTTCCGGTTCGACCAGGCCAACTTCTCCATGCAGCGCTTCGAGGTGGAAGGGCGCACGTCCTTCGACCGGGTGTCGTTCTCGGCGGTCTATGGCCAATATGCGCCCCAGCCGCTGCTCGGCTATTATTATGAGCGCGAGGGCGTCTATACGACCGCGTCCTACAAGCTGACGGACGAATGGTCCGTAGGCGGCGGCGTGCGCTACAATATCGCCCAGGCGGCCTTCGACCTCGTCTCTGTCGGCCTGAACTATGCTGACGACTGCTTCACCATGGCCTTGAGCTACATCTCCAATTATACGGTGAACGGCCCCAACGGCTCGCCATCCAACACGGTGATGCTCACGATCGGCTTGCGGACCCTGGGGCAGACCAAGGTGTCGGCCGGCGTCGGCAGCAATTGAAGGCCGATGCCGCCCTTGGGGCCGCTCGGCCCCATTGCCGCCACAGGGGCGGGCCATCTAATGTGATCGAGGGCGTGGAGGATCGTGCCATGCCCATCATCCGCAACCAGCCTGTGCGATCCCACTGCCGATGATGTTTCCCCGACCGAACAGCTCCGCTTTTGCCAGCCGCACCGTCGCGTTTGCCTTCGGGCTGGTGGTGGCGTTGGCGGCCTTCGGCATGCCGGCCTCCGCCCAGCAGATCCTCGTCATGGTGAATGGCCAGCCCATCACCACTGTCGACGTGGCGCAACGGGCCAAGCTCCACCAGATGATCGAGGGCAAGTCCCCCGGCCAGAAGCAGACGCTGGAAGAGCTGATCGACCAGAAGATCAAGATCCAGCAGGCGGCCAAGATCGGCATCAAGCTCGACGATGAGGACGTGGACCGCATCTTCAACAGTGTGGCCGAGCGCAGCGGGCGGACCCCGCAGCAACTGGCCCAGGGCTTCTCGCAGGCTGGCATCGACCCCGCCTCCTTCAAGGAAAAGCTGAAGGCGGACAATGTCTGGCAGCAATATGTGCGCGCCCGCGCGCCGACGGTGAATGTGCGCGACCAGGACGTGGTCGCCGCCGTTCAGCAGCGCGGCAACGTGCAGATGGTCGCCACGGAATATAAGCTCTACCCCATCATCTTCGTGGTGCCGCGCAATTCCAACGCCTATGGCGCCCGCCTCTCGGAAGCCAACGCCCTCAAGGCCCGCTTCAATGGCTGCGATGCCGGCCTTGAAACCGTCAAGGGCATGCGGGAAGTGGTGGTGCGCTCGCCGGTGTTCCGCCTTTCCAACGAGATGCCGCCCCAGTTGCGCCAGGTGCTGGACAAGACCGATGTGGGCCGGCTGACGCCCCCTGAGGTCACCCAGTCCGGCGTGGAGATCTTCGCCGTGTGCGGCAAGACCGAGGTGAAGGGGGAGGTCTCCACCAAGCGGGAGATCAAGGAGGAGCTGGCCTCCAGCCAGTTCCAGATGGAATCCAAGAAGCTGATGGAGCAGCTGCGCAAGTCCGCGCTCATCGTGTACCGCTGATGCCCTCCGATTCCGCTCCCGCCCTGGCGCTTTCGCTCGGCGAGCCGGCGGGCATCGGGCCCGACATCACCCTCATGGCCTGGGCGCGCCGCACGGCGGCGACCCCGCCTTTTTGCGCCGTGGGCGATCCTGCCTTGCTCGCGGCCCGGGCGCGCCTGCTCGGGCTCGACGTGCCGATCCGGGAGGTGGAGATCGGCGCGGCGGCTGCAACGTTCCATACGGCATTGCCGGTAGCACCTGCAGGGCCGCGCGCCACGGCTGCGCCCGGACGGCCCGACGCCACCAGCGCCGCCGCCGTGGTGACCAGCCTTGATGTGGCGGTAGACCATGTGCAGGCGGGGCGCGCCAGCGGCCTCGTCACCGCCCCGCTCGCCAAGTCCGTGGTCTATGCGGCGGGCTTTCCCTTTCCCGGCCACACGGAATATCTCGCTGCCCGCTGCGCTGCGCCCGATGGCACGGCGCCGCATCCGGTGATGATGATCTGGTCGCCGCGCCTCGCGGTCGTGCCCGCCACCATTCATGTGCCGCTGAAGGACGTGCCCCGGCTGGTCACGCGCGCGCTCATCGTGCGCACCGGCCGCATCCTCGCCCGCGACATGATCCGCCGCTTCGACCTGTCCCGTCCCCGTCTGGTGCTGGCGGGCCTCAATCCCCATGCGGGAGAGGATGGCACCCTCGGGCGCGAGGATGAAGACGTGCTGCGCCCCGCCGTGGAGGACCTGCGGGGGGAGGGCATCGATATCCGCGGCCCCCTTCCAGCAGACACGCTGTTCCATGAGGAGGCCCGTGCCACCTATGACGCGGTCATCGGCCCCTATCACGACCAGGTGCTCATTCCCGCCAAGACCCTGGCCTTCCATGACGGGGTGAACGTGACCCTCGGCCTCCCCTTCGTGCGCACCTCGCCCGACCACGGCACCGCCTTCGACCTGGCGGGCACGGGGCGGGCCAATCCTTCAAGCCTCATGGCGGCCATCGCGCTCGCCGGCCGGCTGGCGGCGGCGGATCGCCGGGCCGGCTTGGGAGCGGCCGCATGAGCGCCATCGACACCTTGCCGCCGCTGAGGGACGTCATCCGTCGGCACGAACTGTCGGCGCAGAAGTCGCTGGGCCAAAACTTCCTTTTGGACCTCAATCTCACCGCGCGCATCGCCCGGGGGTCCGGTCCGCTGGAGGGCGCCTGCGTGGTCGAGGTGGGGCCGGGCCCGGGCGGACTCACGCGTGCGCTCCTGGCGCTCGGCGCCGCCCGTGTGGTGGCCGTGGAGCGCGACCGGCGCTGCATCGCGGCGCTCGCCGAAGTGCAGGAGGCCTATCCCGGGCGCCTCCAAGTGATCGAGGGCGACGCCCTGAAGGTCGACGTGCTCCCCCTGCTGGGCGAGGGGCCAGCCCGTGTGGTGGCGAACCTGCCCTATAATGTGGCGACCTTGCTTCTGGTGGGCTGGCTCTCCACCGATCCCTGGCCGCCCTGGTTCTCTTCGCTCACCTTGATGTTCCAGCGCGAGGTGGCCGAGCGCATCGTGGCGACGCCCGGAAGCAAGGCCTATGGGCGCCTCGCCGTGCTCGCCGGCTGGCGGACGCAGGCGAAGATTCTGTTCGATGTGGCCCCCTCCGCCTTCGTGCCGCCGCCCAAGGTGACCTCTTCCGTGGTCCATCTGGTGCCGCGCGAAGATCCGCTGCCGTGCCGCCTCTCCGACCTGGAGCAGGTGACCCAGGCTGCCTTTGGTCAGCGCCGCAAGATGCTCCGCCAGAGCCTGAAGTCGCTGGGCGTCGACACCGCCGCGCTGCTGGAGCGGGCCGGTGCGGAAGAGACCGCGCGCGCCGAGGAGATCGATGTCGCCGGTTTCGTCGCGCTGGCCAATGCCTTGGCGTCCCTGAGGGCAAAGAGCATAGTGGCCGCCTGAGACATCTTGCGGGGAAACAGGGCCATGGCCGGGACGTGGGAAGCTGCGGGGCGCTGGCGTCTGCGGGCCGGCCTGCTCGCCATGGCGTTGCTGGGGGGCGCCTTGCCCGCTTCCGCCGCGCCGGTGCTGGAACAGGTGGTGCTGGTGCAACGGCACGGTGTGCGCGCGCCCACCCAGTCGGCGGACATCCTGGCGCGCTGGACGACGCGCGCCTGGCCGTCCTGGCCCGTGGGGGCCGGTGAACTCACCGACAAGGGCGCGCAGGTGGTCGCCCTCATCGCCACCGCCATGCGCAACCATTATGTGCAGGCGGGCCTCCTGGCCGCGCAGGGATGCCCGGGCCAAGCCGTCCTGGTGTGGTCGGACGCGCGCGACGAGCGCACCCGCCGCAGCGGCCGCATGATGGCACAGAGCTTCGCTCCCGGCTGCAATGCGGACGTCACCCATCTGCCGGACGGCGCGCGCGATCCCCTGTTCCGGCGCGTGGGCAAGGCCTGCCGCTATGATCCGGCGGAGCTGTCGCGCGCCGTGAAAGCAAGCGGCCCGCTGGTGGATCCGGCCTCGGCCCGCGCCATTGCGGATGTGAGCGCTATCCTCAGGCCGCAGGGGCCGCCGCTCGATCCGGAGGCGAGTCGCCTCCAGGTCTCCGACAAGAGCATAAGGCTCAGCGGTCCCCTCGCCATTGCGGCGGCAAGCGCCGAGATCTTCCTCCTGCAATATGCGCAGGGCTTGCCGGCGGAGGATGTGGCCTGGGGCCAGGCGGCGAGCCCGGCCGCCCTCAAGCCCGTGCTGGCGGCGCGGGACCGCGCCGTCTGGTTCGCCCGCCAGATGCCCGTCGTGGCCCGCGTCCAGGGGGCAGGCATGGCCCGCGTGATGCTGGAAACCCTGTCGGGCCAGCCGCGCGCCACCGCCCCCGCCGTCGGCGCGGGTCTAAAGCTGCTGGCCTTTGCCGGCCATGACGACAATCTGTCCAACATGGCCGGCATCTTCGGCGTGGACTGGAGCCTGCCCGGCCAACCCGACAAGACCGCGCCTGCCACCGCCTTCGCGCTGGAGCGCTGGCGGGACCCGGAGACGGGCGCCGATAGCCTGTCCTTGCGCATCTGGTATGCCGAGCTGCAGGGCATGCGGGCGCTGGACCCGGCCAGCGTCCACGCCGTCTCCGTGCCCTTGCCGGACTGCCCGGGTGAAGCCTTCTGCCCACTCCAGACAGTGCGCGCCCGCATCCTGCCCGACCTGCCGGCCGGGTGTGGCGGATAGAGCCTTTTCCACTAGAGCATGCGCCGATCAGATGGCATCGCCATCTGATCGGATCACGCATTCTCTATCAATGGGTTAGAGGGCGATTTACCGATCAGATTGATTCAATCTGATCGGATCGCGCTCCAAGAGCCGGTCTCAGAGCGCGTCGCGCAGGCCCTTCACGAAGTCCGCAAGGCCGGTGAGGCGCCGGCGCTTCAGGCGCTCCGCCTGGAGGATGGAGACGAGCTTGGCCAGGCTGTCATCCACATCCTGGTTGATGAGGATGTAGTCATATTCGGTGAAGTGGCTGATCTCGTCGGAGGCCTTGGACATGCGCTGGTGCACCACCTCGTCGCTGTCCTGGGCGCGGGTGCGCAGGCGCTTTTCCAAATCCGCGGCGGAGGGCGGCAGCAGGAAAACCTTCACCAGATCCTGCTGGGCGCTCTGGTCCAGTTGCTGGGTGCCCTGCCAGTCAATGTCGAACAGCACGTCCCGTCCCGCCGAGAGCGCATCCTCCACCGCCCGGCGGGGGGTGCCGTAGAGATTGCCGAACACGATGGCGTGCTCCAGCAACTCGCCCTCGTCCCGCATGCGCTGGAAGGTGGGCACGTCGACGAAGAAATAGTCCTTGCCGTTCACCTCGCCGGGGCGCGCCGGGCGGGTGGTGACGGAGACCGACATGGTGATGCGGTCGTCCTGCGCCAGCAGCTTGCGGGAGAGCGTGGTCTTGCCGGCCCCGGAGGGCGAGGACAGGACCAGCATCAGGCCGCGCCGGGCAAGGCCGGACTTGGAGCCGGGTTTCCAGCCGGGCAGAGAGAAGTGGGACGGGGTCGGGTTGGCCATGGCAGAAACCGGGTCACTCGATGTTCTGGATCTGCTCGCGGAACTGATCCACCAGGAGCTTCAGGTCAAGCCCGATCTGGGTGAGGGCCACCCCGTTCGACTTGGAGCACAAGGTGTTGCTCTCGCGATTGAACTCCTGCGCGAGGAAATCCAGCCGACGACCCACCGGGCCGCCGGCCGTCAGCAATTCGCGGGCGGCCGAGACATGGGCGCGCAGGCGGTCCAATTCCTCCCGCACGTCCGCCTTGGCGGCCAGCAGCGCGGCTTCCTGGTGCAGGCGCTCCCCATCGAGCGGCGCGCCGGTGTCGAGGAGGGCGCGCACCTGTTCGGCGAGGCGGGCGCGGATGGCCTCGATGCGCCGCTCCGGCAGGGCCTCGGCGTCGTCCACGAGGGCGGAAATGCCATCAAGCCGTTCGCGAAGAACCGTGCGCAGCGCGCCGCCTTCCCGCTCGCGCATGATTTTCAGGTCCGCTAGCGCAGTCTCGAAGCCCGCGAGGGCGGCGACGGTGATGGCGGGGCGGTCCTCGTCCACGCTGTCCGCCTCGCTCACCTCCACGATGCCCTTCACCGCCAGCAGGGAATCAAGGCTCGCAGGCGGCAGGGAGAAGCGCTCGGCGGCGGCGCGGGTGGCGGTGATGAGAGCCTGGAGCGCGGCCTCATTCACCGAAACCGACACCTGGTCGCCTTCCCGGCTCAAGGTGAAGGTGGCGGAGACCGAGCCCCGGGAGAGGCCTCGCGTGGCCGCGGCGCGCGCGCCCGCTTCCAGCTCCTCGAAGCCGGAGGGCAGGCGCAGGCGCACGTCCAGCCCCTTGGCATTGACGGAGCGCACCTCCCAGCTCCAACGCCAGGGTCCGGTGGTGCCTTGGGCGCGGGCGAAGCCGGTCATGCTGTGAAGGGACATGGGCGTGATCCGGCGGCCTCTGGCCGTCCGCTCCTCTGGAGGCGGGCTCAATGCGCCTCATGAAACGTGATGAGGACCTCACCCTCGGATGCGGCCGCTACTGCATCTAGAGCAGGTCCATGCCTTTGGGGAAGACGGTTTGGGTCTGCGCGCGCAAAAGCCTTGTGTGCGGGGGTGGGCGAACTTGGCCTCCCATCACCGCCGGCTGGCCCAACGGGAAGTCTGAGCACGCGAGGCCTCAGGTCTCCCCGGCGTTCGGCCTTGCGTCTTGGTTCAGTTGGCGGAGGCGGGGGCGCGCTGCGCCGGGGTGGCGGGGGCGGTGCCGGTTCCGGTGCCCGGCGCGGTTCCATTGCCGCCCTGGCTGGCGCGCTGGCGGGCATCCGCCTCGATCTCCCGCCAGCGGGCGACGTTGCGGTTGTGCTGGTCGAGCGTCTCGGCGAAGACGTGGCCGCCCGTGCCGTCGGCGACGAAATAGAGGTCCTTGCTCTTGGCGGGATTGGCCACCGCCGCCAGCGCCTCACGGCCGGGATTGGCGATGGGGCCGGGGGGCAGGCCGTCAATGGCATAGGTGTTGTAGGGGGTCGCCGTGGTGATATCGGTCTTGGAGATGGGGCGCCCCAGCGTGCCCTTGCCGCCGACGATGCCATAGATGATGGTGGGGTCGGACTGAAGCCGCATCTTCCGGTTCAGCCGGTTGATGAACACTGCCGCCACCCGTGGCCGCTCCTCGGGCTTGCCGGTCTCCTTCTCCACGATGGAGGCGAGGATGACCATGTCCTGGGGCGACTTGAGGGGCAGATCAGGCGCGCGCTTCTCCCACAACTCTTTCACCACCTTTTGCTGATCCGCCGTCATGCGCGCGATGAGCTCGTCCCGCCGCATGCCGCGCACCACATTATAGGTTTCGGGGAGGAGCGTGCCTTCCTGCGGCATGCGCGGCGTGCCGGAAAGAAGATCATTGGCCATCAGGCGGTCCACCACCTGCAGGGAGGTCAGGCCCTCGGGAATGGTCACCTGATGCTGCACCACCTTGCCGGCCACCATCTGGTCGAGCACCTCGGCGATGGAGACGTGGGGCGGGAAGACATATTCGCCCGCTTTCAGAACTTCGCCGCGCCGCGTGATTTGCTGGCTGGCGACGAACAGCGCCCAATTGTCCACAACGCCTTCCCGCTCCAGGATCTCGGCGATGTCGCGTCCGCCCGAGCCGCGCGGGATGAGCACGGTCTTCTCCGCCGTCAGCGGGCCGGGGGCGGAGTATTTCATCTGGCCGTACCAGGCGGCAAGGCCACCGCCCACCGCCAGGAACAGCAGGAAGGTAAAGACCCCGCTGCCGATGACCACGGCCGGATGGCGGGCGCTGCGGGAGGGGCGCTTCTTGGGATCGACGGGCTTGGATTTCACCGACTTGCGTCCACGGGGCGCCTTGCGGGGAGGGGCCGGCGGGGGAGGGGGCGGCGCCGGCCTGTCCTCGGCGGATGCGGGGCGGGCGGCCACGTCTTCCGGCGCGGCGGGTGCCGGGTTGGGTGGAAGGGGAGAGCCCGAGGCCGGCTCCGATACACGCGAAGCCGGCTCGGACGCGGGCTCTGGGGTGGTATCGGTCCGGGCGGGAATGATGGGCGTGTGGTCCGCCGGCGCGCCGGGAGATGGGGCGCCATCCTGCGGGGTGGGGGCGTTCGGGTCGTTGGTGGCCATCGCGGACGTCTCCCATCACTCTCGCTGCGCGCGCCGGTGCCGCCCATGAGCGGCCTCGCGGACCGTCGGTCCGGCTGCGCATTCCCAAGGGGAAGGCGAGACCGCCCGGTTCGGCACCTTCCCTCGCGGCGGCGCCCGCAAGGGGATAGCGCTCATCTGGACGGAAATGCGACGTCCGCACCGATCGGGTGCATTTTGTGGGACCTTGCCGTCCCAGCCGGGCGGGAGCCGGCGGCCCGAAGGCCGCCGGAAAGCCTCAGGCGTCTGCGCGGCGGAAGATCAGCGACGCATTGGTGCCGCCAAAGCCGAAGGAGTTGGACAGCACGGTGTCGATCTTCCGGGGGCGGGCCTTCTGGGGCACCAGGTCGATGGGGGTGTCCACCGACGGATTTTCCAGGTTCAGCGTCGCAGGCGCCACCTGGTCGCGGATGGCGAGGATGGAGAAGATGGCCTCCACCGCACCGGCCGCGCCCAAGAGATGGCCGATGGACGACTTGGTCGAGGACATCGACACATTGGCCGCCGCATTGCCCAGCAACCGCTCCACGGCCTTCAGCTCGATCTCATCCGCCATGGTCGAGGTGCCGTGGGCGTTGATGTAATCGATGTCGGACGGGGTCATGCCGGCCCGCTTCAGCGCCGCCGCCATGCAGCGATAGGCGCCATCGCCGTCGGGCGAAGGGGCGGTGATGTGGAAGGCGTCGCCGGACAGGCCATAGCCCACCAGCTCGGCATAGATCTTGGCGCCGCGCGCCTTGGCGTGCTCGTACTCTTCCAGCACCACGATGCCTGCGCCTTCGCCCATGACGAAGCCGTCCCGGTCCTTGTCATAGGGACGCGAGCCGCGGGCGGGGTCGTCATTGAAAGCGGTGCAGAGCGCCTTGCAGCTGGCGAAGCCGGCCAGCGAAAGGCGATTGACCGGCGATTCGGTGCCGCCGGCCACCATCACGTCCGCATCGCCGAGTGCGATGAGGCGGCCGGCATCGCCGATGGCGTGGGCGCCGGTGGAGCAGGCGGTGACCACCGCGTGATTCGGGCCCTTGAGCCCGTGGGCGATGGACACATAGCCGCCCGCCAGATTGATGAGGCGGCCGGGAATGAAGAAGGGGGAAATGCGGCGGGGGCCGCGATCGCGCAGGATGAGGGAGGCTTCCGCAATGCCCTCGATGCCGCCGATGCCGGAGCCGATCAGGACGCCGGTATTGGTCTGGTCCTCATAGCTTTCCGGATGCCAGCCGGCATCGTCCAGCGCCTGGGAGGCGGCCGCCATGGCGAAGACGATGAACTCGTCCACCTTGCGCTGCTCCTTCGGCTCCATCCAATCGTCGGGATTGTAGGTGCCGTCGGTGCCGTCGCCCCGAGGAATGGTGCAGGCGATCTGGCAGGCGAGATCGGCCACGTCGAACCGGTCGACCCGCTTGGCACCGCTCTCGCCCGCAATCAGCCGCCGCCAACTGGGCTCGACGCCGCAGCCGAGCGGCGTCACCATGCCGAGGCCAGTGACGACAACACGTCTCATGAGGGAACTCCGGGTACGATCACGACGACGGCCGCGGCGCTTTGCGCACCGCGGCCGTCAGTATCATGATGACGGCGATCAGGCCGCGTTCTTTTCCAGGAACTTGATGGCGTCGCCGACCGTCAGGATGGTTTCGGCGGCGTCGTCCGGGATCTCGGTGTTGAAGGCCTCTTCGAAGGCCATCACGAGCTCGACGGTGTCGAGGCTGTCGGCGCCGAGATCGTCGATGAAGCTGGCGTTTTCCGTAACCTTCTCGGGCTCCACGCCCAGATGCTCCGCGACGATCTTCTTCACCCGCTCGGCGATGTCACTCATCGATGCACCCTCGTTATCTGAAAAAATTGTCTCTCTGCCGTACGGCGGCTGTGAGACGGCATAATGCCTTTCACGCGCCGTGCCCAGCCCCCATGCTCGTATCCGATCGGGCAGATGGAAGCACCGTCGTCCAAGCCCCGGCCGTGCTTGGGCCGACCGGGTGGTATGGAGCGGCTCGTTACCACACTTCCCCCGCCTTGGCCAGCAAACCCGATCCGGACCCGAAGGTCCAGACCCCACATGGGTTTCCGGCCAAACCCGCGCACCATGCGCGAGTAAGAAGCGGCCGGACAGCGCCGACCGCCGCCTGCACCTCACACCATGGCCATGCCGCCATTCACGTGCAGCGTCTGGCCGGTCACATAGGCCGCCTCGTCGGAGGCCAGGTACACGCAGGCCGAGGCGATGTCCTCGGGCGAGCCCAGGCGCGCGGCCGGCACCGCCTTGAGAATCGCCTCGCGCTGCTTGTCGTTCAGCACGTCGGTCATGGCGGTGGCGATGAAGCCGGGGGCGACGCAGTTCACGGTCACGCCGCGGCTCGCCACTTCCTGGGCCAGCGACTTGGACATGCCGATCATGCCCGCCTTGGCGGCGGCATAATTGCCCTGGCCGGCATTGCCGGTCACGCCCACTACCGAGGTGATGGAAATGATGCGGCCAGACCGGCGGCGCATCATGGAACGCACGGCAGCCCGGCAGAGGCGGAAGGTGGCGGTGAGGTTCACCGCGATCACCTGGTCCCAGTCCTCGTCCTTCAGGCGCATGAAAATATTGTCGCGGGTGATGCCCGCATTGTTCACCAGGATGTCCAACTGGCCGAGCTTCTCCTCGGCCTCGGGCACCAGCTTCTCCACCTCCTCGGCATTGCCGAGATTGCAGGGCAGCACCAGCACGCGCTCGCCGAGCTCGGCAGCGAACGTCTCCAGCACCTCCCGGCGGGTGCCGGAAATGGCGACGGTCGCGCCTTGGGCATGGAGGGCCTTGGCGATGGCGCCGCCGATGCCGCCGGTGGCGCCGGTGACGAGGGCGGTCTTGCCGCTGAGATTGAACATGAGGTCTCCGAAACGAGAGGAAAAGCGATAGGCGGCGTCAGGCGGCAGGGCGTCAGGCGGCGGGAGCTTGGCGCGCGGTGATGAAGGCGGCCACGTCCTCGGGCGTGCCGACGGCGGACACTGCGATCTCGCGGGCGATGCGCCGCACGAGGCCCGAGAGCACCTTGCCGGCGCCCACCTCCACCGCGCGGCTGACGCCCGCGCCCGCCATATAGATGACGCTCTCGCGCCAGCGCACGGTACCCGTCACCTGCTCCACCAGGAGGCGGATGATCTCCTGGGGATCGGTGACCGGGGTCGCCCGCACATTGGCGATGACGGGAACGCAGGGCGCGTTCACGGTGGCTTCCGCCAGCGCCGCGGCCATGGCTTCGGCGGCCGGCTCCATCAGGCGGCAATGGAAGGGGGCGGACACGGGCAGCAGGATGGCGCGGGAGGCGCCCTTGGCCTTGGCGATCTCGATGGCGCGCTCCACGGCGGCCGTGGAGCCGGACACCACCACCTGGCCGTTGGCATTGTCGTTGGCGGCTTCGCAGACCTCATCTCCGGCGGCCTCCGCCGCCACCGCGACCACCTGATCATAGTCGAGGCCGAGCAGGGCGGCCATGGCACCCTGGCCCACCGGCACGGCCTCCTGCATGGCCCGGCCGCGAATGCGCAGCAGGCGGGCGGCGTCCGTGATGGAGAGCGCGCCGGCGGCGGCGAGCGCCGAATATTCGCCCAGCGAATGGCCGGCCACGAAGGAGGCGTCGCGGGAAAGGTCGAGGCCCGCTTCCGTCTCCAGCACGCGTATGGCGGCCAGCGAGACGGCCATGAGGGCCGGCTGGGTGTTGGTGGTGAGGGTCAGCGCGTCGGCGGGCCCGTCCCACATGATGGCGGTGAGCTTCTCGCCGAGCGCCGCGTCCACTTCGTCGAACACGGCGCGCGCGGCCGGGAAGGCATCGGCCAGGGCCTTGCCCATGCCGACGGCCTGGCTGCCCTGGCCGGGAAAAATGAAGGCTGTGCTCATGCAAATCCCCTTGACGGGTTTCCAAGATTGAATTTTGGGGAGGGGAGAGACACCGCGCGGCCTTTGGAGTCAAGCCGCGCCGCACCATCGGAGCCATGCGCGGACGTTGCGGCAGGCCGGCGGCCAATTGGCGGCGGGCGGGGTGGCGCTCTCCGGGCGCAGTTGCCTTTCCCGCGCATTCTGCTATACGCCCCGCTTCCGTTGCCCCGGCCGGGGGCTGAACGGACGGTCGGCTGTTGTCGCGGGCATCCTGATGCGCGCTCCAAAAGTCGGCAGGGCCTGTGGTCCGTCGTCCCGTGTCCCCGCCTTCCGAGCAGACGAGCCTTTCCTGAAAGGCTTGAAAGGGCTTGGCGTCGGGGCGCGGTGGAACAGGAAAGGCACTAGGACACATGGCGCTCTATGAGCACGTGTTCCTCGCGCGCCAGGACATCACGGCGCAGCAAGTCGAGGAACTGACCACCCGCTTCAAGGGTGTGATCGAAGCGAATGGCGGCTCGGTCGGCAAGACCGAGTATTGGGGCGTGAAGTCCCTGACCTATCGCATCAACAAGAACCGCAAGGCGCACTTCACGCTCCTCAACATCGACGCCCCCGCGGCGGCGGTGCAGGAGATGGAGCGCCAGATGCGCATCGATGAGGACGTTCTGCGCTTCCTCACCCTGCGCGTCGAGGAGCATGAAGAAGGCCCCTCCGCCATGCTGCAGAAGCGCGACCGCGATGATCGCGAGCGCGGCGAGCGCGGCTTTGGTGGAGATCGTGGCTTCGGTGGTCGCGAGGACCGCCCCCGTCGCAGCCGTGATCGGGAAGAAGCCCAGGGCGAGGAGGCAGTCTGATGGCGTTCGCTCAAGCTGGTGGTGGCGGCGGTCAGCGCCGTCCGTTCTTCCGTCGTCGCAAGACCTGCCCGTTCTCCGGCCCCAACGCGCCGAAGATCGACTACAAGGACGTGCGTCTCCTGCAGCGCTACATTTCCGAGCGCGGCAAGATCGTGCCGAGCCGCATCACCGCGGTGTCCGCCAAGAAGCAGCGTGAGCTGTCCGCCGCCATCAAGCGCGCGCGGTTCCTCGGCCTGCTGCCCTTCGTGATCCGCTGATCGCGATTTAAGTTCGCCGCCGGCCTCCGGGCCGGCGGCACCCCGATGCGGGCTGCCAGAAATGGCTTGTCTGCGTCGCTTGACCCTTGAAGGACGGTGGTCCCCTTCCGGTTTGGCGCATGCGCACCGGGGCGGATGCCAAGGCTGGGGTGGGCTTCGACCCTCCTCTAACCGCTCATGGCGGGACAGCGAGATGATGGGACAGATTGCACTGATCGGCCTGGCCGCTGGCGCGGCCTCTGCGCTCCTTTCCGCTGGCGTTGCCGCGGGAACGATGCTGGCCGTGCCGCTGTTCTATCTCGCCCCTCTTCCCATCATGCTGGCCGGGCTTGCCTTTTCCCACTGGACGGCGTTTGTCGGTCTGGTGGTGGCGGCGGCCGGGCTGGGCTTCGCCTTCGGCACCAGTTTCCTCGTGGCCTATGCGCTGGGCATTGGCGGCCCGGCCTGGGTGCTGGCCTATGGCGCACTGCTCGCCCGGCCCGATCCGGCGGCCCGTGACGGGCTGGTCTGGTTTCCCATCGGCCCACTGGTGCTGCTGGCCGGTGCGCTGGCCAGCCTCAGCGTGATCGTTGGGTTGCTGTCGGTGGCCACCGACTATGAGACCTACCGGGCGGCGGTGGACCAGGCGTTCGAGCAGTTCCTCGTGGTGGGCGCGGGATCGGCGCGGACGGCGGACACGGCGCACATGTCGGCGCTGGTTGCGGCGGTGCTGCCGCCCATGGCCGGCACGCTGACCATGGTCTCACACCTCGCCTGCCTCTATCTGGCGGCGCGGGCGGCCCGGGTCTCGGGGCGTCTCGCACGGCCCTGGCCGGACCTGGCGAGCACACGCCTGCCGCAGGTGACGACGCTGGCTCTGGCGGTCCTGGTGGCCCTCTCGGTGACCCCCGGCATGCTCGGCCTCTCCGCCTCGGTGGTCACGGCGACGCTGCTGACTGCCTATGCGGTGGCCGGCTTTGCCACCCTTCATTTCGTGACGCGCGGACGCCCCGGGCGCCCGCTCATCCTGACCGCCGCCTGGATGGCGACCCTCGCGCTCGGCTGGCCGGCGCTGGCGGCCGCTTTGCTCGGCATCGTGGACGCCATGTTCGACCTGCGGACGCGCATGGGCTTTCGCGGCGGGCCGCCCGCGGCCAACGATCGATAGACCTCAAGGAACCGGCGGCTCCGGCCGCCTCACCCAAGCTGAAACAGACAAGACGATTAGGAGAAACAAAATGGACGTCATTCTTCTCGAGCGCGTGGCCAAGCTCGGCCAGATGGGCGAAGTGGTGCATGTGCGCGACGGCTATGCCCGCAACTTCCTGCTGCCCCAGGGCAAGGCCCTGCGCGCCACCTCGGCCAACCGCGCCAAGTATGACACCATGAAGGCGCAGCTCGAGGCCCGGAACCTGGAGCTGAAGAAGGATGCCGAGGCGGTCGGCGCCAAGCTCAACGGCACCAATGTGGTGATCATCCGCCAGGCGGGCGAGAGCGGCCAGCTCTATGGCTCCGTCTCCACCCGCGACATCGCCATGGCGCTGGAGCAGGCTGGCTTCACCGTCAACCGCCAGCAGATCGTGCTGAACCACCCCATCAAGCTCATCGGCCTGCACACCCTGCCGGTCTCCCTGCACCCCGAGGTCGAGGTGAAGGTGACCGTCTCCGTCGCCCGCAGCGCCGAGGAAGCCGCCCGCCTCGTGGCCGGCGAGGACGTCACCGCCCGTCGCGACCGGGACGAGGACGAGGATGAGGTGGTGGAAGAGGCCGCCGAGGCCGACGAGGAAGCCACCGAGGCCTGATCTGCCCGCCTTCTGGGTATTTACGCTACGTCAATTTAAGCGCCTGGCTTTGGCCGGGCGCTTTTCTTTTGGGCTGGACGCACCGCAGCATATTGTCCACAGGCCGCGAAGGTGTTGAGATTGGTCAACTCCGATCTCATCTCGGTGCATTGGGGGAAGGCCCCTGCCGGCAAGGTGGCGGGTCGCGAGGGTGCCGGGAAACGAAACTCAGGTGGAGTGGGCGCGCCGCCATGGCGGGCGCCAAAAGGAGGGCACGCAGGGGACCATTCAGACGGAGGCGGCCGATGGAAAGGTTGCTTGAATCTGTTTTGCGCCGCGTTGTCACGCGCGGCAGTCTCATCGTCACCCTGGCTTCCGGCCGGACCATCACATTGGGGTCCGCGCAAGAGGCCAACGGTCCACAGGTCCATATCCGCTTTACCTCGCCCAAGGCCCAGTGGCGCCTGCTGCTGGACCCGGAACTGGCCCTTGGCGAAATCTACATGGACGAAGGGCTGGTGCTGGAGCGCGGCGACATTGCCGGGTTGCTCGACATCCTCATGGGCCAGCCCGTCCTCCAGCCGACGCTCGCCGCGCGGCTGTTCTATCAGGCCCGCATGGCCTTGCGCAGGATCGCCCAATTCAACCCGCGCGATCGGTCCCGCCGCAATGTCGCCCATCACTATGACCTGGACGGGCGGCTCTATTCCCTGTTCCTGGATGCGGACCGGCAATATTCCTGCGCCTATTTCGAGCAGCCCGGCCAGAGGCTGGACGATGCCCAATTGGCCAAGAAGCGCCATATCGCCGCCAAGCTGGTGCTCGACCGGCCGGACCTGAAGGTCCTGGACATCGGCAGCGGCTGGGGCGGGCTCGGCCTTTACCTTGCCGGCATCGCGCAGGCGCAGGTGACGGGCGTGACGCTCTCCACCGAGCAATTGGGCGTCGCCAAGGCGCGGGCGGCGGAGCAGGGGCTGGAGGACGGGGCCGTCTTCCGCCTCCAGGACTATCGGGACGTGCCGGGGCCCTTCGACCGCATCGTCTCGGTGGGCATGTTCGAGCATGTGGGGGTGGACCATTACGGCGCCTACTTCCGCAAGGTGCGCGAGCTTCTCGCCGAGGACGGCGTGATGGTGCTCCATTCCATCGGCCGCTCGGACGTGCCGGGCATCACCAATCCCTGGATCGCCAAATACATCTTTCCCGGCGGCTACATCCCCGCTTTGTCGGAGGTGCTGCCTCACATCGAGCGGGCGGGGCTGGTGGTGACCGATGTGGAAATCCTGCGCCTGCACTATGCAGAAACGCTGAAGGCCTGGCGGGAGCGATTCCTGGCCCGGCACGAGGAGGTGGCGCGCCTCACCGACGCGCGCTTCATCCGCATGTGGGACTTCTACCTCGCCGCCTCGGAAATGGCGTTCCGCCACCAGGGCATGATGGTGTTCCAGATTCAGTTGGCGCGGCGCCAGGAGGCGGTGCCACTGACGCGAGACTACATCACCGAAGAGGAAAAACGCCTGCGGCTGAAGGAAAAGCGGGCCGCCACGCCGTTGCGCCTGGCGGGCGAATGAAGCCGGCGGCGGGGCCGACCCGCCGCCGCGCCCGGCCTTTTCCCCATTGTTATGCACAGGTGGAAAACTACATCTGCATGGGAAAGAGATTCCGCTGGGTCGCTCTTAACGCGGCATCAGGGCGGATGGGATCTGCTAGGCTCCCCGCATCTCCAGGAACCGACCGCACGCAATGCTTGATCTGCCTGCCGCCCGTGACGACGTGGAACCGAGCTATCGTCAGGCGCCCCACAATCTGGACGCCGAGCAGGCGCTCCTGGGCGCCATTCTGGTGAACAACGAGGCCTTCTACCGCGTCTCCGACTTCCTGAAGCCCGAGCATTTCTTCGAGCCCATCCATTCGCGCATCTTCGAGCTGGCGGGCTCGCTGGTGCGCGCCGGCAAGGTGGCGACGCCGGTCACGCTCAAGACCTTCCTGCCGGTGGATTTCGAGGTGGGCGGCCTGACCGCGCCCCAATATCTGGCGCGGCTTGCGGCCGAAGCCACCACCATCATCAATGCCGAGGATTACGGCCGCACCATCTATGACCTGGCGGTGCGGCGGCAGCTGATCCAGATCGGCGAGGAGATCGTCAACGAGGCCTATGAAGCCCCCATCGAGTCGACGCCCCAGGAACAGATCGAGGAGGCGGAAAAGCGCCTCTACGCCATCGCCGAAAGCGGGCGCTATGACGGCGGCTTCGTGCGCTTCGGCGATGCGCTGCGCGATTCGGTGGATATGGCCAACCGCGCCTTCCAGCGCGAGGGCCACCTCTCCGGCATCGCCACCGGCCTTGATGACCTCGACCACCAGATGGGTGGCCTTCAGCCCTCCGACCTTCTGATTCTCGCTGGCCGCCCAGCCATGGGCAAGACGGCGCTCGTCACCAACATCGCCTTCAACATCGCCTCGGCCTATCGCGGCGAGCAGAAGCCGGACGGCACCATCGCCACCGTGTCCGGCGGCATCGTGGGCTTCTTCTCGCTGGAAATGTCAGCCGAGCAATTGGCCACCCGTATCCTGGCCGAGCAGGCGGAGATCGCCTCCTACAAGATCCGCCGCGGCGACATTTCCGAGAGCGAGTTTTCCAAGCTCGCCGCCGCCGCCCAGACCATGCAGGTGATCCCGCTTTATATCGACGATACCGGCGGCATCTCCATCGCCCAATTGGTGGCCCGCGCCCGGCGGCTGAAGCGCCAGCGCGGCCTCGACTTCATGGTGGTGGACTATCTTCAGCTGCTGTCCGGCTCGGCCAAGACCTCATCCCAGGGCCGCGTGCAGGAAATCACCGAGATCACCACGGGCCTCAAAGCCCTCGCCAAGGAGCTGAACGTGCCCATCGTGGCGCTGTCCCAGCTCTCCCGACAGGTGGAAGCGCGCGACGACAAGCGCCCGCAATTGTCGGACCTGCGCGAATCCGGCTCCATCGAGCAGGACGCCGACGTGGTCATGTTCGTGTATCGCGAGGAATATTACCTCAAAAGCCGCGAGCCCAAGCCCGGCACCGAGGAATGGTTCAAGTGGGAGGCGGACATGAAGGCCGCCGAGGGGGTGGCCGAAGTGATCATCGGCAAGCAGCGCCACGGCCCCACCGGCACCGTTAAGGTGCATTTCGAGGCCCAGTTCACCCGCTTCTCCAACCTCGCCCGCGAGGATCGGCTGCCGGACCATCGATGACTTCGCTCTCCCTCATGCCCAAGGATGTCGCCGACACGGCCATTGACCGCTCGAACGCCGTCCTCACCATCGATCTCGACGCCCTCGCCGACAATTGGCGCGCCCTGGCGCGCCTTGCTGCGCCGGCGGAGTGCTCGGCCGTGGTGAAGGCCAACGCCTATGGCCTCGGCATCGCCCATGCGGCGCCCGCTTTGTGGCAAGCGGGGGCGCGCACCTTCTTCGTGGCGCTGCTGGAAGAGGGCGTGCGCCTGCGCGCGGTGCTGCCGGAGGCCACCATCTATGTGCTCGGCGGCCTGCTGCCCGGCACGGAGGCGGCGTTCGAGGCCTGCAATCTGCGTCCGGTTTTGGGCAGCCTGCCGGAGATCGCCGACTGGGCGGCCCATGTCCGCACGCTGGGTGCCGAGCGGCCGGCAGCGATCCATGTGGACACCGGCATGAACCGGTTGGGCATCACCGTGGACGAGGCGGTGGCGCTGGGCGTGGAAGGGGCCGGCTTCCGGCCGAGCCTCATCATGAGCCATCTGGCCTGCGCCGATACGCCCAGCCATCCGCTCACTGCCCGACAGGTGGAGCGCTTTTCCCGCGCCGCTGCCGCCTTTCCGGGCGTCCCCGCCTCGCTCGCCAATTCGGCGGGCGTGCAGTCCGGTCCCGAATTTCGGTTCGACCTGGTGCGGCCGGGCATCGCCCTTTACGGCGGCGCGGCGATCGCGGGCCGCGCGCCGCTCAAGCCGGTGGTGCGTCTGGAGGTGCCCATCATCCAGGTGCGCCAGGGGCTTCCCGGCGACAGCGTGGGCTATGGCGCCGCCCAGCGCCTTGCCCGCGACAGCCGCATTGCCGTGCTCTCGCTCGGCTATGCGGACGGCTTCCACCGCGCCTTCGGGTCCGCCGATGGGCGGCCGGGGGCGGATGCCATCATCGCCGGACAGCGCTGCCCGCTGGTGGGGCGCATCTCCATGGATCTGGTGACCGTCGACGTCACCGACCTGCCGCCGCAGGCGGTGCAGCGCGGCCAGAGCGCGGTGCTGCTGGGCGAGGGCATCGGCGTCGATGAACTGGCGGCCCATGGCGGCACCATCGGCTATGAGGTGCTCACCGGCCTCGGCGCCCGCTACCGGCGGGTCTATGTCAGCGGGGCGGGCTGAAGCATGGCCAAGCGTGGCGCCCATTTCGTCTGCCAGGCCTGCGGGGCCACCTATACGCGCTGGCTCGGCAAGTGCGAGGCCTGCGGGGCCTGGAACACCATCGCGGAAGAAGCCGAGGTGGTGGCCTCCGTCCCCGCCGCCCAGCGGGCGAGCCGCAAGGGACGGGCGGTGCCGCTGGAGAGCCTCCAGGGCCAGGGCACGCCACCGCCGCGCCTCGTCTCCGGCATCGGCGAGCTGGACCGGGTGGCGGGTGGTGGCTTCGTGCCCGGCTCCATCCTGTTGCTGGGCGGGGACCCCGGCATCGGCAAGTCCACGCTTCTGGTGCAGGCCTCGGCCGCTTTGGCCTCGGCGGGACACCGGGTCATCTATGTCTCGGGCGAAGAGGCGGTGGACCAGGTGCGCCTGCGCGCCGGGCGCCTCGGCCTTGGCGAGGCGCAGGTGGGCCTTGCCGCCGAGACCAATGCGGAGAACATCCTGGCGACGCTGGCGAGCGGCCCGCCCGTGCGCATGGTGGTCATCGATTCCATCCAGACCATGTGGTCGGACTCGGTGGAATCGGCGCCGGGCACGGTGACGCAGGTGCGCACCTCCGCCCAATTGATGGTGCGCTTCGCCAAGCAGTCCGGCGCCGCCGTGATCCTGGTGGGGCATGTGACCAAGGACGGCCAGATCGCCGGTCCCCGCGTGGTGGAGCACATGGTGGATGCGGTGCTCTCCTTCGAGGGCGATGGCGGTCACCAGTTCCGCATCCTGCGGGCGCAGAAGAACCGCTTCGGCCCCACCGACGAGATCGGCGTCTTCGAGATGACCGGCAAGGGCCTCTCGGAAGTGCCCAACCCTTCGGAGCTCTTCCTGTCCAACCGCGATGCGGGGGCCCCCGGCACGGCGGTGTTCGCGGGCATGGAGGGCACGCGGCCGGTGCTGGTGGAAATCCAGGCCCTCGTCGCCCCCTCCACCCTCGGCACACCCCGGCGCGCGGTGGTGGGGTGGGATTCCAGCCGCCTCGCCATGGTGCTGGCGGTGCTGGATGCCCGCTGCGGCGTGCGCCTCGGGGGGCATGATGTCTATCTGAACGTGGCGGGTGGCCTGCGCATCGGCGAGCCGGCGGCGGATCTGGCGGTGGCGGCGGCCTTGGTCTCCGCGCTCACCGGCGCGCCCTTGCCGCAGGAATCGGTCTATTTCGGCGAGGTCAGCCTGACGGGGGCCGTGCGCCAGGTCTCCCAGACGCCGGCACGGTTGAAGGAGGCGGCCAAGCTCGGCTTCTCCCGCGCCGTCATGCCCGCCGCCAGTACGGAAGGCCTGGATGCGCCCGTTGGCGTCGATGCCGTTCCTTCCCTCGCAAGCCTCGTTGCCGCCATTGCGGCACGCGCGCCGCGCAAGGCTGCCCTGCCGCCCCGTGAGACATCGGCGCAAGAGGACTGATGACGCGGCCGGCTCTTGAAGATATACGTCCCCCCCACGCGAGGCCTGTCATGCAGGTGTCGCTTCACCGGTCGCCAGGTCGGCGCCACCTTGAAGGGTAAGCCGCGCCGATGCCTGTGACGCTGCTGGATCTCATCCTCATTGCCGTAATGCTCATCTCCGGCCTTCTGGCCATGGTGCGCGGCCTGCTGCGGGAAGTCTTCAGCATCGTGTCCTGGATCGCGGCCGCTGGCGTGACGGTGTATTTTTACCCGAAGCTTCTGCCTTTCACGAAACAATATATCTCGCAGGATACGGTGGCCCTGGCCGTCACTGTGGGAATCCTGTTCCTCGGCACGCTCCTGATCGTCTCCATCATCAGCGCCCGCCTGTCCGACATCGTGCTGGACAGCCGAATCGGCGCGCTGGACCGTACGCTGGGCTTCCTGTTTGGATTGGCCCGCGGCCTTCTCGTGGTGGTGGTTGCCTTCCTGTTTTTCAACTGGCTCGTCCCGGACAAGAACCAGCCGCCATGGGTTTTGAACGCCAAATCCCGCCCTGTGCTTCAAAATACAGGGAATTGGCTGGTCTCGCTGTTGCCGGATGACCCGGAGAACACCATTCTTAAGCGACTTAAGCGTTCGCCCGCCGGCGAGGAGGGCGAGACGCCTGCGCCTCCGAGCGGGCAACGCACGGAGCGTGGGGGCACCACAGTTGCAGCTGCATCGTCGGCCGTGGCGGCAGGCGGTGAAGCCGGATACCGCCGCGGTGACCGGCAAGGGTTTGATCAGCTGCTCGAGAGTACGCGCGGCACCGGCCAGTGAGCCGCCGAGCGGAGGGTAAGATGGACATGGAGAGCGAAGGTTCGCACCCCGGGCATGGCGCTGCGGGGCATAAGGCCGTTGAGAAACGGGATGCACAGGGCGAGGGCGCGCGCATGGACGCGGGGCCGCTCAACCTGGATCTCGATCTCAATGGCGACCGGCTGCGCGAAGAATGCGGCGTATTCGGCATCTTCAACCATCCCGACGCGGCGGCCATCACCGCCATCGGCCTCCACGCGCTCCAGCATCGCGGCCAGGAGGCGGCGGGCATCGTCGTGTATGACGGCAACCGCTTCCATTCCGAACGCCGCCTCGGCCTCGTGGCGGATGCCTTCTCGGACGCGGCGGTCATCGACCGCCTGCCGGGCCATATCGCGGTCGGGCATGTGCGCTATTCCACCACGGGCGAAACGCTGCTGCGCAACGTGCAGCCGCTGTTTGCCGAACTGGACGCCGGCGGCTTCGCGGTCGGCCACAATGGCAACCTCACCAATGGCCTGACGCTGCGCCGCCAATTGGTGCGCGAGGGCGCCATCACCCAGTCCACCACCGACACCGAGGCCATCCTCCATCTGGTGGCCCGCTCCAAGAAGCCCCGCTTCGTCGACCGCTTCGTGGACGCGCTGCGCGCCATCGAGGGCGCCTATTCGCTGGTGGCGGTCACCAACAAGAAGCTCATCGGCGCCCGCGACCCGCTGGGCATCCGCCCGCTGGTGCTCGGCGTGCTCGAAGGCTCCTATATCCTGGCGTCCGAGACCTGCGCCCTCGACATTATCGGCGCCACCTATGTGCGCGACATCGAGAATGGCGAAGTGGTCGTCATCGACGAGGAGGGCATCCAGTCGCTGCGGCCCTTCCCCGAGATGCAGCCGCGCCCCTGCATCTTCGAGTACATCTATTTCGCCCGGCCGGATTCCGTGGTGGGCGGGCGGTCCGTGTACCAGGTGCGCAAGACTATGGGCCAGGTGCTGGCCCAGGAGAGCGGCGTCGAGGCGGACGTGATCGTTCCGGTGCCGGATTCCGGCGTGCCGGCGGCCATCGGCTATTCCCAGGTGTCCGGCATTCCCTATGAGCTGGGTATCATCCGCAACCATTATGTGGGCCGCACCTTCATCCAGCCCACCCAGACGGTGCGCGACCAGGGCGTGCGCATGAAGCACTCGGCCAACCGCTCCGTGGTGGCCGGCAAGCGCATCGTGCTGGTGGATGACAGCCTCGTGCGCGGCACCACCTCGGTGAAGATCGTGCGCATGATGCGCGATGCGGGCGCCACCGAAGTGCATTTCCGCATCGCCTCGCCGCCCATCACCCATCCCGATTATTACGGCATCGACACGCCGGACCGGGACAAGCTGCTCGCCGCCACCCACGATCTGGAAGGCATGCGGCGCTATATCGGCGCGGATTCGCTGGCCTTCCTGTCCGTGAACGGCGTCTATCGCGCCATGGGCTATGAGGCGCGCGACCCGGTTCGTCCCCAATTCACCGACCACTGCTTCACCGGCGACTATCCCACCCCCCTGACCGACCGGTCCGGGTCGGTCGCCGCCCAGCAGCTTTCCCTGCTCGCCGAAGCCAGCTGATCCGGCGCCTCCTCCCGCGCGGGGGAGGCTCCCCTCCCTCGCACGAGACCTGACCCATGACCGACCGGCCGCTTGCCGACAGGATCGCACTCGTCACTGGCGCCACGCGGGGCATCGGGGCGGCCACGGCCGTGGCCCTTGCCGCCGCCGGGGCCCATGTGGTGGCCATCGGCCGCACCGAAGGGGCGCTGGAGGAGTTGGACGACGCGGTGAAGGCGGCCGGCAGCTCCGCCACCTTGGTGCCGCTGGACGTCACCGACTATGAGGCCATCGACCGGCTCGGCGCTGCGCTCTTTGAGCGCTATGGGCGCCTCGATGTGTTCGTGGGCAATGCGGGCGTGCTCGGCCCCATTACGCCGCTCGGCCATGTGGACCCGAAGGATTTCGACCAGGCGCTCGCCGTCAATGTGACGGCCAATTACCGTTTCGTGCGCTCCCTGGACCCGCTCTTGCGCCTCTCCACGGCGGGGCGGGCGGTGTTCGTCACCTCGGGCGCGGTGCACAAGGCGCGGGCTTATTGGGGGCCCTATGCGGTGACCAAGGCGGCGCTGGAACTGCTCGGGCGCACCTGGGCGGCGGAGACGGCCACCACCAATCTCAAGGTCAATCTCTTCAATCCCGGCCCCATCCGCACGCGCATGCGGGCCAAGGCCTTCCCGTTTGAGGATGCCCAGACCCTTCCCGCTCCCGAAGAGGCGGCCGCCGCCATTCTGGAACTGTGCCTGCCCGCCTTCGAGGCCTCGGGCAAGCTCTACGACTTCCCCACCCGCGCGCTGCTGGACTTCAAGTCCCCCGCCTGAGGCATTTGTGCCGCGCCGCGCCGTCCCGCCTTCTGGAGCCGATCATGCCCGATACCGTGTCCGTTTCCTTCGCCAAGCACGGCGCCGCGCCCAAGGGGGTGCTGCTGGCGCTCGCGGACGATAGCCTGGCCCTGGGCAAGGAAACCCTGAAGGTCTTGAAGCCCATCAAATCCACCTTCGAGCGGGCGCTGGATGCGGACCGCTTCCGGGGCGCCATGGGCGCGGCGCTGGATCTGATCGCTCCCTCGGGCCTCAACGTGCCGCGCGTCCTCGTGCTGGGCGTCGGCAAGGCGGGCGAGTTGAAGAGCCAGGATTTCGTCCGGCTCGGCGGCCTGGTGGCTGGCCGCATCCCCGCCAGTGCCCGCGAGGCAACGCTCATCGTGGACCTGCCGTCCGGCGCCGTGGGCGCCAAGGCGGCCGCCGAGATCGCGCTCGGCGTGCGGCTGCGGGCCTATAGCTTCGATCGCTACAAGACCAAGAAGAAGGACAATGAAGGCGAGGCCAGCGCCCTGTCCCTCACCCTCCTGGTCGCTGACCCCGCCGCCGCCGAGCGCGCCTGGGCAGTTGAGGGGGCGATCGCCGATGGTGTCATCCTCGCCCGCGATCTCGTCAACGAGCCGCCGAACGTGCTCGATCCGCCCGAATTCGCCCGCCGCGCCGAAGCCCTCGCCGAGGTGGGAGTCGCGGTGGAGGTGCTGGACGATGCGGCGCTCTCCGAAATCGGCATGCGCGCGCTGCTGGGCGTCGGCCAGGGCTCCATCAAGGAAAGCCGGGTGGTGGTGATGCGCTGGAATGGCGGCGCGGAAGGGGAGGCGCCCGTCGCCTTCATCGGCAAGGGCGTGACCTTCGACACCGGCGGCATCTCCATCAAGCCGGCGGCGGGCATGGAGGACATGAAGGGCGACATGGGCGGCGCGGCATGCGTCACCGGCCTGATGCACGCTCTGGCGGCCCGCAAGGCCAAGGTGAATGCGGTGGGCGTCATCGGCCTCGTTGAGAACATGCCCGACGGCGCCGCCCAGCGCCCCGGCGACATCGTCACCTCCCTGTCCGGCCAGACCATCGAGATCATCAATACCGATGCCGAGGGCCGGCTCGTCCTGGCGGATGTGCTCTGGTACGCCAAGGAGCGCTTCCAGCCGCGCTTCATGGTGGATCTGGCCACGCTGACCGGCGCCATCCTGGTGGCGCTCGGCACCGTGCATGCGGGCCTGTTCGCCAATGACGACGAACTGGCCCAGCGCATCGCGGCGGCGGGCGAAGCCACCGGCGAGACGGTGTGGCGCATGCCGCTGGGCGCGGCCTATGACAAGCTCATCGATTCCAAGTTCGCCGACATGAAGAATACCGGCGGGCGCAATGGCGGCTCCATCACGGCGGCCCAGTTCCTCCAGCGCTTCGTGGACAAGACCGCCTGGGCGCATCTGGACGTGGCGGGCACCGCCATGGCCTCGCCCAGCAGCGACATCAACAAGAGCTGGGGCTCGGGCTGGGGCGTGCGGCTGCTGAACCAGCTGGTCGCCGACCATTACGAAGGCTGATCGGCGACCGTTTGCGATTGGGGCCCGCGGTCAGAGCGCGATCCCATCAGATTGAATCAATCTGATGGGTGAATCGCCCTCTAAACTATTGATAGAGAATGCGTGATCCGATCAGATGGCGATGCCATCTGATCGGCGCATGCTCTAGACGACCGCGGTCTCCAGCAAGGGCGCGGCGCGCGTGAGGCGCTCATAGGCGAGCGGGGAGAGATCCAGGCTGCGATAGCTGCCATAGGTGATCAGTTCCGCCAGCCCCCGCCCGACGGCGGGCGACTGCTGCAGGCCGTGGCCCGAAAAACCGTTCGCCAGCAACAGATTGTCCACGTCCGGCGCGGCGCCCAGAATGGCATTGTGGTCGAACAGGTTCATGTCGTAGTGCCCGGCCCAGGCCCGGCCCTGGCGGATGCGCTCGAAGGCGGGCACGCGCTCGGCAAGCACCGGCCAGATGCGCTCCTCGAAGAAGGTGTGGTCCACCTCGAAGTCGGTGCTGTCGGGGTCCTCGTCCTCGGGCGGGGAAGTGCCGCACAGGAAGCCGGTGCCCTCGGGGCGCACATAAACGCCGGTGGGGTCGATCATCAGCGGGCAGTCCGTCACCGGATCGGCGCAGGTGAAGGTGAAGATCATCCGCTTCTTATTGGCGACGGGGATCTCCACTCCGGCCGAGCGGGCGAGCGCCGTGCCGCCGGCGCCAGCGGCATTCACCACCACCCCGCAAGAGATGGTCCGCCCGTCGGAGAGGCGCACGCCGGTGACCCGGCCGCCGCTCATTTCCAGCCCTTCGGCCCGCGCGGCGGCATAGGTGACGCCCAGCGACCGGGCCTTCTTGCGGAAGGCCTGCATGAGGCCGTAGCCGTCGAACCAGCCTTCCCCGGTCAGCCCCAGGCTGCCGAGCGCGATGCCCTCGGTGCTCAACCACGGGAAGCGGGCGACCAGCGCCTCGGGATCGAGCAGGGCGATGTCGGCGCCGCGCCCGGTCTGGAGGACGTTGGAGGCGCGCATGGCCGCCTCGCCGCGCGCGGTGGCCAGGAAGAGATAGCCGCCTTCCTTCAGGCCGATTTCAGGCCGGTCGCCGTCCACCGCCAGCCGCTCGCCGATCTCGCGCAGGAAGGTGATGCCATAGAGCGAGATGTCCACATTGATGGCGGTGGAATATTGCTGGCGGATGGAGGCCGCCGAAAGCGCGGAGGCGCAGCGCTGGTAGCTGGGGTCCTGCTCCACCACCAACACGCGGCCGCCAAAGGCGGGGTCCGCGGCCAGGTGATAGGCGGTGGAACTGCCGGTGACGGCACCCCCCACCACCACCACGTCATAGGTGTCGGCCATCTGGAAGGTCTCTGCTGTTCTGTTTGCCCTGACCCGTCAGCTATGCCGATGCGGGGGGCGGGAGACAACAGCCAAGTCCATATGGTCGAGAGGGCTGCCGTGCATGCAATGCATGCGTGCGAAGCGCTGCCGTGCCTATATGCTGCAAGGCAGGGTAGAGCGTGCGCCGAATGTATCGGCGAGGGCGCGGGACGGCCCGCAGGGGAGGGCTGCTTGATCACCTTGAGGATCAGCCATCGGACCACCTATCGCTATAGCGAGCCGGTGCGCCTGTGCCCCCACCGCCTGATGCTGCGGCCGCGGGTGGGCGGCGCTGTGCGGCTCATCGGCCACCAGGTGCTGACCGATCCCTATGGGCATCTCGCCTTCGGCTCGGATGTATTCGGCAACGACCTTGTCACCGCCACCTTTCCCGCGCCCACCGACCGCCTGTCCATCCAGGCGGTCTCGACGGTGGAACTGTCCGATCCCCGCCCGCCGCGTGCGTCCCTGGCGCCGGAGGCGGCCACCTATCCCCTCATTTATCCGGACGCCGACTGGTCAGACCTTGGCGCGCTCACCTCCTTCCATTCGCCGGACCCGGACGGGCGGCTCATGGCGTTCGCGCAAGGCTTCGTGGCCGGCCCCGGCACCGATACGCTGGCCTTGCTGGCCGACCTCAATGCGGGCATCGCACGGCGCCTGCGCTATGTGATCCGCACCTTTGAAAGCGCGCAGGCGCCGCTGGAGACGCTGGACCTGGGCTTTGGCTCCTGCCGGGACTATGCGGTTCTATTCGCGGAGGCGGCGCGGCGGCTGGGCTTCGGCGCGCGTCTGGTGTCCGGCTATCTGTTCACGCCCAACCGAATCCCCTTCGGCCCGCAGGACCAGGGCGCGACCCATGCCTGGGCGGAAATCTTCCTGCCGGGCGCCGGCTGGGTCGCGTTCGACCCCACCAACAGCACGGTGGCAGGGGGTGATCTCATCCCTGTGGCGGTGGCCCGCACCATGGACTTGGCCACGCCCGTGTCCGGCACCTATCTGGGCAATAACAATGTGTTCCAGGGCATGGATGTGGAGGTGTCGGTCACGCCAGCCTGGTGAACTCAGCCCCGGCCCGCATAGGCGGTGAGGCCTTCCACCAAAGCGTCGAAGACGAGCCGCACGCGCCGCACCTCGCGCAAATCCTCGTGGGTGACCACGAAGGTCTCCAGCGCGAAGGTCATGTCCGCCACCACCCGCTCCAGCAGCGGATCGCGGGCGGCAAGGCCCACCTGGCAGATGCCGATCCCCAGCCCCGCCCGGATGGCGGCCAGTTGCGCCAGATCGCTGTCAGAGCGGAAGACGAAGTCGTCCGGCGAGAGGTCCACGCCGTGCAGGGTCTTGAAGGCGCGCACGGAGGACGTTTCCGTCTCATAGCCCACCAAAGGCAGCTTTTTCGCATCTGCCAGAGTCGAGGGCCGGCCCCAGGCATCCAGCAGGCGCCGATGGCCGTGCAGGCCGAGGGCGATGTGCCCCACACGGCGGGCCAGCAGCCCCTCCTGCACCGGGCGCACCATGCGCACGGCAATGTCCGCCTGTCGGGCGAGCAGGTCCTCGTTGCGGTTGGTGAGGGCCACTTCCAGGACAAGGCCGGGATGGGCCTCCCGCACGCGCGCCAGGATCGGCGGCAGCACCTCCATGCCGATCACCTCGCTGGCGGTGATGCGCACACGGCCCGCGCTGGAGCCCGCCTCGGCAGAGGCGGTGCGGGCGAAGGCGGCGGCCGCCGCCGCCATGGCCTCGGCCGGCGCGGCCAATTCGCGGGCGAGCGCCGTGGGGGTGAGGCCGGCGGGCGATCGGGTGAAGAGGGCGACGCCCAGATGGCGCTCCAGGTCCTCGATCCGCCGGCGCACCGTGGGCTGCGTCGCCCCCAGCACCCGCGCCGCGCCGGACAGGCTGCCTTCCCGCAGCACCGCCAGAAAGGCGCGCTGGCGTTCCCAGTCGAGGGCGGCGAGTGGGGAGGGGTTCATAAAAAAGCGACGAGCCGATCACTCATTCTCGTCAATTTATACAGAGCCGCGCGGCAGGCAAGGTGGCGTCACTCTGGATCGTGAGACGCAAGGAGCCCGTCATGTCCGAACTTTCCCCCCGCTTGGCCCTGGTGGTCGGTGCCAATGGCGGCATTGGCAGCGAGACCGCCTTGGCACTCGCCCGCCACGGCTGGGCCATCCGCGCCTTGGTGCGCGACCCCGCCAAGGCGCCCCGCCAATCGGGCTGGGCCTATGTGGCGGGGGATGCCATGGACCGCCATACGGTGGTGTCGGCGGCGCGGGGCGCCGGCCTCATCGTGCATGCGGTGAACCCGCCCGGCTATCGGGCCTGGAACCGGCTGGTCCTGCCCATGATCGACAATACCATCGCAGCGGCGGAGGCGGCGGGCGCCCGCATCCTGCTGCCCGGCACGCTCTATAATTACGGGCCGGACGCCTATCCCCTCGTCGCCGAAGAGGCGCCCCAGCGGCCGCAGACCCGCAAGGGCCGGATTCGCGTTGAGATGGAAGCTCGGCTGGAGGCGGCGGCGGCGCGGGGCGTGCGCTCTCTTATCCTGCGCGCCGGTGATTTTTTCGGGCCGCGCTCGGGCAACAATTGGTTCGGCCAGGGACTGATAAAGCCTGGCAAGCCCTTGAGCTCCATCCTCTATCCCGGCGTGCCCGGCATCGGCCATGCCTGGGCCTACCTGCCGGATGTGGCCGAAACCTTCGCCCGCCTCGCCGCGCGGCACGACGACCTGCCGGCCTTCGCCCGCTTCCATTTTGACGGGCAGTGGGATGCCGACGGCACGTCCGTGATCGCCGCCATCCGCCGCGCGGCGGGCGCACCGCGCGTGCCGGTGCGCGCCTTTCCCTGGTGGCTGCTGGCGGTGGCGGCGCCGTTCAACGAGACGCTGCGCGAGCTGCGGGAGATGCGGCCTTTGTGGCAGCAGCCGGCGCGGCTCGACAATCGCCGCCTCGTGTCCTTCCTGGGCGAGGAGCCGCGCACGCCCCTGGCCGTGGCCGTGACCGCGACGCTGGCAGGGCTTGGTGTCGTGGTGGCGAGCGGGGACGGCCCGTCCGCCTTGCCGCTGCGCGGGCGAAGGTGAGGCGCTGCTCAGTGCCCGCGGACGAGCGTGGCGAGTCCTTGAAGGATTGTCGCCCCGCCGATGGGAGCCGCCAGCAGCATCAGGATGTTGAAGCCGAGGATTGCCAGCAATACCCGCTCTTCGCGGGCGGAGAGGCGCCGGTGCGGCCGCTCGGGGCGGGGTTCGGGCCGGGGACCCAACATCTTTTCATCGAGAAACATGGCGCAGGCTCCCGCGACCGGCTGATGTGGCCGGCCGGCGCGGGTCACTCACCCCTGCGGGTGGCGCGCCGGTCAGCGCGTGGGCGTGAAGGTGCCGGTGGCCAGCGTTCCGGGGGCCGGGACGAAGCTGCCGGTGGCAAGGCTCGCCGTCTGCTGTGGGGCAGGGACGTAGACGGAGGCGGTGCTGCCGCTCGGCGCACTTGCAGGGCGCGGGAGGGGCAAGGGCGCATTGGCCGCCATGGTGGCGGAGGTGTCCGGTGCCTCTTCTTCCTTCGCGCCGCCGCCGAGCAGGTTGGCGATGGACAGGCTGCCGGAGGCCAGCGTCGCGGCCGGCGCGGGCGCGTGCGGGTTGGAGCCGGGCTCCTCCGGCGCGCGCAGGGCCAGCAGGGACCGGCCATAGGTGTTGGTGGTCACATGGGTGTTGGCGGGCGAGCCCACCGGGCTGAAGCCGTCGTCCGCCACGTTCGGCGGATTGGTGGTCCGGCCCGGCATGGTGCCCGGCGCGGGGCCTGGCGGAATGGTCTTCAGCTCCTGGCCCGGATTCTTTTCCTTGTAGCTGGCCAGGAAGACCGGGTGCATGCCGCCATCGATGCCAGCGCGGCTATAGGGCGCCGAGACGCTGCCCACCAGCGCCGCCACCTTCTGCTCGTCCGCATGCTGCTTGGCCTGCACGGCCTGGGCGATGGCGGGGGGGATGGTGTAGCTGGGGCAGGCCATGGTGGCGTCGAAGCCGCGCCCGGGGGCGGCGGTGGCGTTGAACACATAGCGCCGGTCGCACACATTCACCTTCGGCTCGCGCATGGTGACGTCGAAGGCGTCCACGCCCTCCTTCAGGTTCTTCCAGAAGGGCATGTTGGGATTGTTGCGATACTTGGCCATGTTGGTGGGCGTCATGCGGAAAGGCAGCGCCTGCACCTGGAACGACTTCTGCCCGCCTGCGAACGCCTCGCGGCCCAGGGCATAGATTTCGGCCATCTGCTCGTCGGTCATGGAATAGCAGCCGGCGGACGAGCAGTCGCCATGCACCATGAGGAAGTCGCCCGAGCGGCCATAGGACCGGTCATAGGCGTTGGGGAAGCCCAGATTGAAGGAGAGGTAGTAATTGGAGTTCGGGTTCATCTGACCCGGGGTGATCGTATAGAAGCCCTCCGGCGCCTGGCGGTCGCCCACCTTCACCTTGGGGCCGAGATCGCCCGACCAGCGGCAGATGGGATAGGTCTTGAAGAGGGCGAACTCGCCGTCCGTCTTCTGCTTCCAAACCTCAAGCTCCGCCTCCTGCTTATAGATGCGCACCAGGATCGGGCTCTGCGGCGTCATTCCCTTCTCGGAAATGAGGGCGAGCGTCTGGGGCGAGAGAGGCTGGCGGGCGCGGGCGGAGGTCTCGTAATTCTCGCCATTGCAGCCGGCGAGCGCGACGGCGGCAACCGCAGCCAGAGCGGCGAGGCGCAGGCGCGGAAGAAGGGGCAGCAGGCGGCTCAACGCAGAACTCCAACAACCGTTCCGGGTGCGGTGAGCGACATGTCTAGAATCCTCGACCTTGCCACGTCGTTACCGCATGTCGCTCCAAAGGAAAAGAGAGGAGGCGCGACCGGCCCAGCAAAGGGCTCAAATGCGGCCAAGATGGGATGATAGCGGCCCAACCTTGCGCAAGGCGACCTACCCTTCCACCATTCGCGGGGCATGGTTAACGGCGCGGCCGCCCGGTCAGAGGGTGCGGCCGATGGCCAGGAACTTCTCCCGCCGCGCCTTGCGCACCGCCGCCGGATCAAGGCCGGCCAGCTGGGAGAGGGCGTCGGAAATGGCGTCGCCCGCGGCCGCGATGGCGGCCTCGGGATCCCGATGGGCGCCGCCGCGCGGTTCGCGGATGATGGTGTCCACCACCCCGAAGCGCTGAAGGTCCTGCGCGGTGATCTTCATGTTGGTCGCCGCGTCCTGGGCCTTGGCGGTGTCGCGCCACAGGATGGAGGCGGCTCCTTCCGGCGAGATCACCGAATAGATGGCGTGCTCCAGCATCAGAACTTTGTTGGCGGTGGCGATGGCGATGGCCCCGCCCGAGCCGCCCTCGCCGATGATGACGGCCACATTGGGGGCGCCCAGCGAAAGGCAGGCATCGGTGGAGCGGGCGATGGCTTCCGCCTGCCCGCGCTCTTCCGCGCCGATGCCGGGATAGGCGCCGGCGGTATCCACCAGCGCGATGACCGGCACGTTGAAGCGGTCCGCCAGCTCCATCAGGCGCACCGCCTTGCGGTAGCCTTCGGGGCGGGCCATGCCGAAATTGTGCCGGATGCGGGTCTCGGTGGTGGAGCCCTTCTCATGGCCGATCACGCACACCGCTTCGCCGCGGAAACGGGCGAAGCCGCCAATGATGGCCTCGTCCTCGCCGAACTTGCGGTCGCCGGCGAGCGGGGTGAATTCCTCGAACAGGCCCTTGGCGAAATCGGCGAAGTGCGGCCGCAGGGGATGGCGGGCCACCAGGGTCTTCTGCCAGGGGGTGAGGCTCGCATAGAGCTGGGCCAGCGCCTCGGCCGCCTTGGCCTCCAGGCGCTGCACGTCGTCGGCGATGGCGACGCCGTCCCCGGTGGACAGGGCACGCAATTCTTCCACCTTCGCCTCGAGCTCGGCCACCGGCTTCTCGAAGTCCAAATAGCTGCGCATGCCTGTCCGCTTAGGTTCTGAGGGGGAGCAACGGGCTCCCGAAAGGAGGCGGGAAGCTGCCCGCCGCAGGAGGAGGTGTCAAGCCGGGCCGAACCCGGTGCGCCCCCACGCCCGCAAGGGGCGCCGCGGTGGTCGGTTAACGGCGAAACATGGCGCATCTGAGATGGCAGCCGCCAAAAGGCGCGCCAGCCTTGCCTCCGCCGGTGCCTTGGGGCCGGAGTCCTGAATGGAGGGGCTCTGTCGCTTACCTTGGCCGCAGCGTCTTTTTCAGCGCTATGGGGACAAGGCCGGAGGAACGTGCCGAGGAACTGGGTGCGACAGGGCATCTCCGGTCCGCCATCCCGTCCGGTCGATGGCGAGAGGCGGCGTCCGTCTCTCGCCGCACCGGCCTCAATCGAACGACACGTCGTTATCGTGGAGGTAGACGTTGCTGGCCTTGCAGATGTCGATGCGAATGGGTTCATCCTTCACTTCACCACCCGACTTCCCGCGCCAGCCCACCCGCAGCGTCTGCTGGCATTTGCCGCTCGACTTGGTAAATGCGAGTTCGGCGCTGTCGCCGGGCTCGAGCGGCTCGCTCAGCCAGTTGGTGCTCCAGCCGGTCCCGTCATTTGTATAGAAGCCGACCACAGTATTGCCGGGTGTTTCATTGTGAATCGTGAATTCACCACGCTTTCCGGTCTGCGCCGACGCTGCGTCAATATAAGGAGCGCCAACGAAAAGAGAAAGAACGACGGCAGCTACTCTGATTTTTAGTTTTTTTCCCATCCTTGCCCCCGCAGCTTGAACCTGCGCGTGGAACTTTTGCAAGGGACCTGGAAAATTTCAATGATTAATGCTGCCCGATTCCGGTGCCGCGGCTGATTGGACGCAGGTGGGACCTTCGGCCTCGACGTCCCGTGCCGCGACTTATGCCGTGCCCGGCGGGACGGGGCCGGCCCCCGGTGGCGCCACCCTCGCGCCACCCTCGTGTGGAACACTTGCGCTTGCTCCGGGTGGAGGTTCGCACTGTTCAAGGATGCAGCCGTTGGGGTATTGCATTTGCGAACATGGTGGCTCCAGCCGCCGCGTGCCGCCAGTCTGCCGAGGAAGTTCCAGCCGATGCGCGCCATTCTCGACGTCATCCTGATCGTGCTCCAGCTTTATGTCTGGGTGCTGATCGCCGCCGCCGTGCTGTCGTGGCTGGTGGCCTTCAATGTCGTCAATCCCTACAATCAATTCGTCCGCTCCGTGGGCGAGTTCATCTATCGCATCACTGAGCCGGTCCTGGCGCCCATCCGCTCCATCCTGCCGAGCCTCGGCGGCCTCGATTTGTCGCCCATGGTGCTGATCCTCATCATCTTCTTCATCGAGCGGGTGATCGGCCTCTACGTCTATCCCTACGTCTTCTGACGCCGCCCATGACCTTCTGGACGGCGCGGGGGGACGGCCTTGAGGTGCGCGTGCGCGCGACTCCCAAGGGCGGGCGGGATGCTCTCGACGGCGTGGTCACCCTCTCCGATGGGCGGGACGTGCTGAAGATCCGGGTGCGGGCGGTGGCGGAAGACGGCGCCGCCACCCAGGCGGTGATGAAAGTGCTGGCACAGGCCTGCGGCGTCGCCCCGGCGCGCGTGCGGCTGCTCTCCGGCGCCACGGCGCGGCTGAAAACCTTTCATGTGGAAGGGGATGTGGACGCCCTTGTGACGGCGCTGACCGCGCGCTCGTCGTGACAGCCTATCGAGCATGCGGGCCGCTAGGTTCCCGGGGGGCGGTCCCGTTGGACGGGCCAAGAAGGAGGCGCGGCGCGCAGTGGCCCTGACGCACCGGCGCCGCACCCCCTTCCGGCTATCCCCCCGCGAAGGAGGGGAGAGCCCTCATGTCCTGCCATCGGGACATGCCCATTCCGAACACATTTTATGGACGCATCGCGCCGCTGGCCGAACCCGTGACGCCGCGCAGGCTCCAACGTGAGCCTTGCATAAAATGCAGGGCAGGATTCCCTACCGGAACGCGCCGAGTGTTGCTGGCGCCGGGGCGGACTGGCGTACCCGGCCTCCGGACACCGCGACACGCGTGTGGCGGGTCGGGCAAAGTGCGGCAACGCGCCACAGGCGGATGCGTTTCGTCTATACAAATATACCTCTCGATCGGGCGCGGGTCGTCTCCCCCTCCCACGCCGCCGCGCGGTGCAGAATCGGGAATATGCGGAAATTCAAAGGCTTGGCTCATTTTGCCGAGAAAAGGTTCTTCACCCCTGTTTCGGAACCTGTTCTAATGTGCCGAGGGCCGCACGCGGTCCGCCGGCCGGGGCGGGGTCGCGCGGGGCATGATGCGTCGGTCTGCCGTCCGGCACAGGGGCGTTTTTTGACCGGAAGCCGCAAAGGCATCGGTTTGAAAGGCGTTTTCCATCAATGCCTTCAATCGGAGGCCGGGACGTCTGTCTCCCGGTTTCGATCGGGCGCCAGGGGGCGGCATGCCGGGGAGCGGAAGCGGGATGGGGCAGGTGGCGGAAAGCGAGGAGCGGACCGAGGCGTTCCGGGCGGCGGCGGTGGCGAGCTTCGTCGGCGGCTATGCGCCCCTGCCGGGGGTGCGCGACGAGATGATGGACGCGGATGGCCAGCCGCGCCCCCATTGGGCGCCGTTCCTGGCGGCCCTGGCCGAGCTTGGCCCCGAGGAACTGCGCCGTCGCTTTGATGCCGCCGACCGCTATCTGCGCGACAGCGGCGTGTTCTATCGCGTCTATGACGATGGCGGCGGGCGCGAGCGGCCCTGGTCGCTCAGCCATGTGCCGCTGCTCATCGACAAGCCGGACTGGGAGGTGCTCTCCGCCGGCCTGATCGAGCGGGCCGAATTGCTGGACCGGCTGCTGCGCGACCTCTACGGCCCGGCGAGCCTGGTCAGCGAAGGGGCCCTTCCTGCGGCGGCGGTGGCGGGCAGTCCCGAATTCCTGCGGCCCCTGGTGGGTGTGAAGCCGCGCGGCGGGCGCTATCTGCGCTTCTATGCCGCCGATGTGGGGCGCGGCCCGGATGGGCGCTGGTGGGTGCTGAACGACCGTACCCAGGCGCCCTCGGGCGTGGGCTATGCACTGGAAAACCGCCTCGCCCTCACCCGCGCCTTGCCGGACACCTCGCGGCAGATGCGCATGGAGCGCCTCGCCGGCTTCTTCCAGACTTTCCGCAACTCCCTCATCAAGCTCGACCGCACGGGGGAGGGGCGCATCGGCCTGCTGACCCCCGGCCCGCTCAACGAGACCTATTTCGAGCATGCCTTGCTCGCCCGCTATCTGGGCTTCCTGCTGGTGGAGGGCGAGGACCTCTCGGTGCGCTCGGACGCCGCTTTCGTGCGCACCGTGGCGGGATTGAAACGCATCGACGTGTTGCTGCGCCGCCTCGATTCGGACTTTGCCGACCCGCTGGAACTGAATGCCCGCTCGCGCCTCGGCGTGCCCGGCCTCGTCTCGGCGGTGCGCAACCATGCCCTGGTGCTCGCCAATGCCCTGGGCTCGGGCCTGGTGGAGGCACCCGCGCTGATGGCCTTCCTGCCCCGCCTCGCGGTGCGCCTCCTCGGCCGCCCGCTGGCCTTGCCCCATGTGGGCACCTGGTGGTGCGGGCAGGAGGCGGAGCGCACCCAGGTGATGGAGAGCCTGGATTCCCTGGTGATCGCCTCCGCCTTCGGGCAGCGGGTCAACGTGCTCGGTGCGCGCGGCTCGGTCCTGGGCGCGGACCTGACAGGCGCCGAGCGGCGGCGTCTGTCCGCCCTCATGGCCCGGCGCGGCTCGGACCTGGTGGGCCAGGACGTGGCGCGCCTGTCTACCATGCCTGTGTGGACCGGCGAGAAGCTGGTGCCGCGCCCCTTCACCCTGCGCGTCTTCCTGTGTGCCACCGACGAGGGCTGGACGGTGATGCCCGGCGGCTTCTGCCGCATTGCGGAGAGCCTCGACGCCCGCGCCTTCTCCATCCAGAGGGGCGACCGCTCGGCGGACGTGTGGGTGCTGGCCGACACCGAGGTGGGCACCCAGACCCTGCTGCCGAGCCCCGACAATGTGCGGGTGCGCCGCTCCTCGGGCACGCTGCCCAGCCGCTCGGCGGACAATCTGTTCTGGCTCGGGCGCTATGTGGAGCGCACCGAGGCGACGCTGCGCCTGGTGCGGGCCCTGGTGGGCCGCCTTGCGGAGACGGAATCCTCCTCCGGTCCGTTGGTCACCCGCATTCTCTCGCTGCTGTCCTCCTGGGGCGCCATGCCGGCCAATATGGCGCGGGCCACCCCTGGGTTCTGCGCCGTGGCGGCACTCACCCGGCCGGACCTGCCGGGCGGCCTGCCGCAACTGGTGCGCTCGGCGCGGGCGTCGGCATCTGTCATCCGCGACCGCTTCTCGCCCGATGCCTGGCGGGCCCTGGTGGAACTGGAAGCCTGCCTCAACGCCCCCGTTCCCGCTGCCCCTTCGGAAGCCGACGCCCATGAGCGGGCGGACGCGGCGCTACGCATCGTCGCAGCCTTTTCCGGCCTGGCCTCCGAGAACATGAACCGGCTCACCGGCTGGCGTTTCCTGGAGATGGGCCGGCGCATCGAGCGGTCCATCGTGCTCCTGCGCTATGCCCGCACCTTCGCCGAGCCGGGCGTGCCCAGCGGCGCGCTGGACGTGCTGTTGCAACTGGCGGACAGTCAGATCACCTATCGCAGCCGCTATGTGACCATGGAGGCGCGCGGGCCGGTGCTCGACCTCGTCCTGCTGGACCCGGACAATCCCCGCTCGCTGGCCTTCCAGGTGCAGCGCATGGCGGCCCATCTCCAGGTGCTGCCCGGTCGCAATCCCGACGAGCCGCCGCCTTTGTCGGAGCGCATCATCGCCCGCATGCGCGCCGACCTCATCGCCTCCAGCGCCGAGACGTTCGAGTTCGAGGATTTCGACGCCCTGGAGCAGGATCTGATGCTGCTCTCGGACGAGATCTCCACCCATTATTTCATCCAAGGCCCCGCCGCCGACGCGGAATGGCAAGGGCCGAACTGAGGTGGCCATGCTCTACGACGTGCGCCAGACCACCACCTACACCTATGGCACCACCGTGCGCTCGGCCCGGCAGGTGCTGCGCATGACGCCGGTGGACCGCATGCCCCACCAGCACGTCATCGCCCATATGCTGAACACCCAGCCCCGTCCCACGGAGATGGAGCAGGGCACCGATTTCTTCGGCAATGCGGTGGCCTGGGCCACCTTCGACACGCCCCATGACCGGCTGGACATTTCCACCCGCGCCCGCATCGACGTGCATGCGGTGGTGCTGCCCGACCCCGAGACCACCCCGATGGTGGACGAGGTGCGCCGGGAGGCCTTCGCCAGCACGGACCTCGGCCCCTCTTCGCCGGTCCATGCGCTCTATCCCAGCCGCGCCATTCCGCTGGACGCCGAAATCACGGACTGGACCGCCCAGAGCTGCCCCGCCAACCGGCCGATCCTTGCCGCCGCGCTGGAGGTGATGACGCGCATCCATGACGACTTTGCCTATATGCCCGGCACCACCGACGTGACCACCTTGCCGGCGGAAGCCTTCGCCGCCCGGCGCGGGGTGTGCCAGGACTTCGCCCATGTGATGATTGCCGGCTTCCGGGGCCTCGGCCTGCCGGCGCGCTATGTGTCCGGCTATCTGCGCACCGTCCCCCCGCCCGGCCAGGAGCGCCTCGCCGGTGCCGACGCCACCCATGCCTGGGCGGAGGTGTGGTGCGGGCCGGAACTGGGCTGGGTCGGGCTCGACCCCACCAATTCCATCCCCGCCGGGGAGGACCACATCATCCTCGCCATCGGCCGCGACTATGCCGACGTCGCCCCGGTGGACGGCGTCATCGTCGCCTCTGGGGAGCACGGCCTCGCGGTGGGTGTGGATGTGGTCCCGGTGGAGCGACCGCAGGCGGACGCGCCGGCCTCCTGAACGGCCGGCACGTCCCAGTCACTGGGCGGCCGGAAAGTTCGGCGCGGCCTTCAGGACCATGGCGCGATCCTCGGTCAGCATCAGTCCGTCGGCGATGAGGCCATCGGCGGCCTTGGCCACCGCCGCCTCATAGTCCTGGAGCGAAGAATAGCGGGCGGAGAGCGGCGCGCGGCTGTCGGAATTGAGCGGGGTCTTGGGAAAGGCGACATAGCTGCCGGTCAGGCTACAGAGCTCGCCGGGGGCAAAGCCCGCGCGCCGCAGATTCCAACCCCAATAGGTGCCGAGCGGCGCGGCCACCGGCACCTCCCGCACCCCGCCGAGCGCCATGCCGTCCGCATCCACCTTCGGCACCAGAATGGCATAGGCAGCGCCATCCTTCGGTGGCACGGCGCTGTCACGCACATTCAGGCCGTTCACCGGCGGGTGCGGCACGGTGCCGTCGATGCGCGGCAGGCCGAGCGCTTCCGGCGCCACCAGGGCGTCCTTGCCGGCGGGGAAGACCGAGGGGCGCGGCGCCTTGCCCTCCTTCACCCAGTCCTTCATGGCCACCGTCAACGCCCGCAGCGTCGGGCCGACGCTCAGGGGATTGGTGGGATAAAGGCAGGTCTTGTCTGCCCGCGACGCCGCGCCCCACGCATTGAAGTGCGGTGCGCCGGCCAGGAAGAACAGGCGCACCGTGTCCGGCATGGTCAGGGCCGTGCCGTCGGGCGCGGTGGAGACGAGCGCCGCGCGGCCCTGCCAGAATTCGGTGGAGGTGTCGGTGTGGATCACCTTCGGGCAGGTCTGTGTTGCCGTGCAGGCCTTCAGGATGCCATCGGTGCGCCCGCTTACCGGGTCGGTCATGTCCACATAGGTGAAGGGGAACTGGTCGCCGGGATAATCGTGATCCTCATGCTGGCGCGAATAGCGGCCGGGCTGGGCGAAGGGGTCGTTGGTGAAGGTCTTCCGGGAGCCGGCGATATGCGGCATCACGCCGTCGAAGACGGGCTTTCCGCCGGCATCCGCATTGAAGCCCCGAAAGACGAAATCGCGCAGGAAGCGCCCCGATTGCGAGATGCCGAGGCCCATCGTGTGGTCGATGGGGCCGAGCGGGCTCTTCACCTCCGCCGGCCCATGGCCGCGCAGGAAGGAGACGAGGTCCGCCGTGGCGATGAAGCCGAGGCCGGCGGGCACCGCGTCGCGGGCCGGATAGATGAACTCATAGATGGCCCCGCCATCAAGGCCTGCCGGGCGGGTGATCTCCACCGTCTGGGCATCCACGAAGCGGAAGGAGAGGCCGGCAGGCGTGCCACGCGCATCCCCCGTCTTCGCGCGCACGGTGAGGGTGGCCTTGGCGGGGTCTAGGTCGGCGGCGGGATAGGTGAGCTTGGCCGTGCTGACCGGCTTGGCATCCTCGAAGATGAATTCCTCGCGGGAGGGCCCGGTGACGCCCGCCAGCACCGGCAGGGCGATGTCCATGAGCGTGTCGCCCAGGTCCGTCTGCCAGCCGCTCCATACGATCGTGAAGCCCTGGCGCATCAGGAAGCCGTCGCCGGGATCGTCCACCGTGAAGGCGGGACCAGCCTTGGTCACCGCGTTCAGCAGGGGGAAAGACAGGTTCCGCCCGCGATTGGGCACCTCGTAGAACAGCGTCCGCGCGCCGGCGGCCGGGTCCACGGGGGAAAGGATGACCATCTCGGTGGAGAATTCCACCTCGCCCTTTGCGTTCACCGGCGCTTTGTCGATGCCCGCCACTTTCCGCGCGCGCTCGGACTTGGGGTCGATGGCGAAACGCACCCGCGCCTCGATCTTCTCATAGGCGCCGGCGGCACCGAAGCTGCGGCCGTCATAGGCGGGGGTGCGTGTGAGGCCTTCAAGGCGCGTCACCTCCGCCGCCGCCGGGCCGAGAAGGGCGGCGGTCGCCCCAAGGGCGAGAGACGCGGCGAGGGCGTGGGGGCGGCGCCAGGGGAGGCCGGCGTTTCGGGCGGTGCGGGGGCGGGTGGGCTTGGTCATGCGTGTCCTCCCCGCGGAAGCGGGTGCGCGGGCCGGTGCTGCCGGCGGTTGGAGCGTTGCCGGCTGAGCCGGCCCGCGGACGGGAGAAAGGGCGACGTGACGCGGAACAACCCGCCCCTCGCGGGGGCGCGACCCTATTGGGCCGGGCCCATCACCAGGTCCGGCAGCCAGGTGGCGATGCCGGGGAAGATGGACAGGATGACGATGCCGAGGATCATGGTCAGCACATAGGGAAAGGCGCCCCACAGCACTTCGCTGGTGCGCACCTGGGGGGCGATGGCATTGACCACGAACAGGTTGAGCCCCACCGGCGGCGTGATGAGCCCGATCTCCATATTGATGGTCAGCACCACGGCGAACCAATAGGGATCGAAGCCTGAGCTGACGATGATGGGATAGAGCAGCGGCGCCGACATCACGATGATCGCCACCGGCGGCAGGAACATGCCGGCCACCAGGAGGAAGACGTTGATGAGCCCCATCAGCACCCAGCGGTTCACCTCCAGCCCGGCGATGGAGGCGGCGACCGACTGGGTGATGAAGAGCGAGGACAAGGCGAAGGCGAACAATTCTGCCGAGGCCATGATCATCATGATCATCACGCTCTCGCGCATGGTGGCGCTGAAGATGTCGATGATGGGCTTGGGCTGGAACAGCCGGTACATGATGATGACGACGCCGAGCGTCAGGAACGCCCCCGCGCCCGCCGCCTCGGAGGGGGTGGCCACCCCGCCATAGAGCACATAGAGCGTTCCGGCGATGATGAGCAGGAAGGGCGTCACCTTCGGCAGGGCGGCGAACTTCTCGCCCAGCGTGAAGATCTTGCCCGCTCCATCGAACGAAAACTTCTTGCGCCGGCAGTCGATCAGCGCCCAGGCCATGAACATGACGGTGAGCATCAGGCCCGGCATCACGCCGGCCAGGAAGAGGCGGCCGATGGAGGTCTCGGTGGCGATGCCATAGACGATGAGCGTCACCGAAGGCGGGATGAGAATGCCAAGCGTGCCGCCCGCGCAGATGGAGCCGGTGGCCACCGAGGCCGGATAGCCGCGCTTGAGCATTTCAGGAATGCCCATCTTGCCGATGGCGGCGCAGGTGGCGGGGCTCGATCCCGTCATGCCGGCGAAGATGGCGCAGGCGCCGATATTGGACAGGACCAGGCCCCCCGGCACCCGGTTCAGCCAGCGGTCGAGGGCCTCGTAGAGGTCACGCCCGGCCGGCGTCGCGGCCACGGCCGCGCCCATGAGCACGAACATGGGGATGGACACATAGGCCAGCGAGGCGATGCCGGCGAACATGGTCTCCGCCAGCACCTCGAACACGCCGGGGCCGGAGGCGATGAGCAGGCCGCCAATGGCGGACAGGCCGAGCGCGAAGGCGATGGGCATGCCGGTGGCGAGCAGCGCCAGCAGGAGGCCGACGATCAGAAGGCCGGAGAGCGCGGGAGACAGGGCCATCATGCGTGTGCTCCGAACGGCGCGCGGCCCTGCACCCGGCGGATGATCTCGGCCACATATTGCAGGGAGAGGAGGACGAACCCCACGGGCAGCGGCAGCAGCGGCACCCACAGGGTGATGGCGGCCACCGTGGAGGTGCGCCATTCATTCACATAGGCTTCGTGGAAGAAGATGAGGCTCGCCACGCTCATGGCGAGGCAGAACAGCAGGCCGAAGACGGCACCGATGAGCCCCAGGAGCCGGCGCGGCCCCGGCGGCATCACCATCTCGATCACGTCGACGCCCACATGGCCGCGCGTCAGCAGCACATAAGGCGCGCCGAGAAAGACGGCGGCGGTGGCGGTGAAGACCACGAAGTCGGTCTGCCAGATGGTGGGCGCGCGGAAGACGTAGCGCAGGAAGATCATCTGGCAGGTCACCAGCATGGCGGAGACCAGCATCAGCGCCGCGAGGACGCCGGCGAGCTTGGAGAGCATGTCCACGGCGGACAGGAACAGGCGGGTCATGGATCAGCCTTCGGCGGAAGGAACCGGACGCGGGAGGTCTGGACGCGAAAGGGGCTGGAAGGACTGCCGGCTCCCCCAAAGCGGGAGAGCCGGCGAGGCCTCACTGAACCGCCAGGGCCTTCTTGATCAGCTCGTCGCCACCCTTCACCTTCTCGGAGAAGTTCTTGTACGAGCTCTCCTGCGCCACCTTCAGCCAGGCGTCATAGTCGGAGGCGGACATCTCCACCACTTCCACGCCGGCCTTCTTGAAGGTGTCGATCAGCTTCTGGTCGCCATTCTTCACCTGCTCGGAGAACCAGGCCTGCGCCTTCTTGCCGGCGGCGAGGATCGCCTTCTGCTGGTCGGGCTTCAAGCGGTTGAACACCTGCTTGGACATGAGCACCGGCTCATACATGAACCAGAGCGCATTCTTGCCCGGCGCGGTCAGGCACTTGACCTGCTCGTAGAGGCGATAGGAGACGAAGCTCTCGGACGAGGTGTTGGTGGCATCCAGCACGCCGGTCTGCATGCCCGAATAGATTTCGGATGAGGGCATGGAGGCGATGGAGGCGCCCGCCGCCGCCAGCATCTGCTCGAAGGCGGGGCCGGCGGCGCGGGTCACCTGGCCCTTGATGCTGTCGGGGTTGGTGATGCAGCCCTTCTTGGAGGCGAAGGCGCCGGACAGCCAGGCATCGGCAATCACGATGGCGCCCTGGGCCTCCACGATCTTCTTGATCTCCTCCATGAAGGGCGAGTCGTTGAGGCGCTCGGCGCGGTCGAAATTGCGCACCAGCCCCGGCATGAGGGTGGCGGAGAATTGCGGCACGCGGCCGGAGGCGTAGTCCAGCGGGAAGGAGGAAATGTCCAACTGGCCCTTGGTCAGCGCGCCCCACTGCTCGTTGGGCTTGTAGAGGGAGGCGCCGGGGAAGACCTGGATCTTCAGGCCCACATTGGCGGCTTCCACGTCACGGGCGATCATCTGGACCATTTCGTCGCGCGGATCGCCCTTGCCGCCGGGAAACTGGTGCGAGGCGCGCAGGGTGATGTCCTGCGCCAGAGCCGGGGCTGTCATCAGCAGGCAGGCGCCAGCCGCGAAGGCCATCTGGCGCAGGGTGGTGCGACGGGCGCGGGGGGCTTTCGACCCGGGGGAACCGGTCATGGCTTTCTCCTTGTGGCGGCCGCATGGCGGCCCTGGCGTTTCCTCGGAAGCCGCCCGGTGTCCGGTGCGGCGTGACGCTGACGCGTACTGTCCCGCGCGCGGTGACCGCGCTGCGGCCCGTGCGGCTTGGCGGCCGGAACGGGTTTTTTGCTTCGCCGCCGGCGGACCGGCGGCGTCTTCATGGTCCGGCGGCCGGTGCGGCCGGTCCGGTGTTACGCGGCGGACTGATACGCGTCCTTGTAGGTCTCGCGCAGCACGTTCTTCTGCACCTTGCCCATGGTGTTGCGGGGCAGTTCGTCGACGAAGAAAACGCGCTTGGGCTGCTTGAACTTGGCGAGCCGCTCCTCCAGCGCCTTGTGGATCTCCGCCTCGGTGAGGGTCGCGCCCTTGGTGCGCACCACCACGGCGGTCACGCCCTCGCCGAAATCCTTGTGGGGCAGGCCGATGACGGCGCTTTCCAGCACGCCGGGAATGGCGTCGATCTCGCCCTCGATTTCCTTCGGGTAGACATTGAATCCGCCGGTGATGACGAGGTCCTTGCCGCGCCCGACAATGTGGACATAGCCGTCGCCATCCACCTTGCCGAGGTCGCCGGTGATGAAGAAGCCGTCATGGAATTCGGAGGCAGTCTTCTCCGGCATCCGCCAATAGCCCTTGAACACGTTCGGGCCCTTCACCTCGATCATGCCGATCTCGTCGGTGCCTACAACCGCGCCGGTCTCCGGGTTGGTCACCCGCAGGTCGATGCCCGGGAGCGGGAAGCCCACCGTGCCGGCCCGCCTGTCCCCGTCATAGGGATTGGAGGTGTTCATGCCGGTCTCGGTCATGCCGTAGCGCTCCAGGATCGCCTGTCCCGTGCGCTCGCGGAAGGCGCGGTGCGTCTCGGCCAGGAGCGGAGCGGAGCCGGAGACGAACAGGCGCATGTGCGCGGTGGCCTCCCGTGTGAGGCCGGGCTGGTCGAGGAGGCGGGTATAGAAGGTGGGCACGCCCATGAGCGAGGTCGCCTTGGGCATGAGGGACAGGGCCTCGCGGGCGTCGAACTTCGGGCAGAAGATCATGGACGCGCCGGACAAGAGGATGATGTTGGTGGCCACGAACAGGCCGTGGGTGTGGAAGATGGGCAGCGCGTGGATCAGCACGTCGTTCGACGTGAAGCGCCAATAGTCGCGGAGCGTCAAAGCGTTGGACAGGAGGTTCTCGTGCGAGAGCATGGCCCCTTTGGCCCGGCCCGTGGTGCCGGACGTGTAGAGGATGCCACCGAGGTCATCGGGCCCGCGCGGCACGTTCTCGAAGGTCTCGGGTAAGCCTTCCGCCCCTTCGGTGAGCGAGCCCTTCCCGTCGGTGCCCAGCGTTTCCACATGGGGCACGCCGAGGCGGGTCGCCAGCGCGCGCATGTCATCAGCCACTTCCGGCCGCGCCACCATGACGGTCGGCTCGGCGTCGGAGAGGAAATATTCGATCTCCGCCAGCGTATAGGCCGTGTTGAGCGGCAGATAGACCGCCCCCGCCCGCACGGCGGCCAGATAGAGCGCCAGCGCCGTCCAGGATTTCTCCACCTGCACCGCCACCCGGTCGCCCGGCTTCACGCCGCGCGCCACCAGGAGATGGGCAAGGCGCGCCGACAGCGCGAGCGCGTCCGCATAGGTCTCGCGGCCACCATCGGGATGCAGCACGAGGGCCTTGTCGAGGGCAGGGATCGCCGCCTCGAAGGCGGAGAAGAGATGGTTCTTCTTGGCTGTGGTCATTGCACCGGCACCAGGCTGCGCGCGCTGGCCTCGCCACGCAGCAGTTTCTTGACGGGAGCGCTCGCCACGACCTCGCCCTTGCCGGCATAGGCTTCGTGGTTCTTCTCGATGTCGGCCAGGACATAGCGGTAATTCACCATCAGGCCGGCGGCCTGGGCGATGCCTTTGGGCGAGAGGTCGCCCATGGGATTGATGCGTTCGAGCCGCGCGCCATTGCCGAGGTGAAAGCGCGCCACCGGGTCGAGCGGCTTGCCCTTGGCGGTGCGCGCCACCAGGAAATAATGGGCGGCCAGCGCATTGATGACGGGGGTGAGCTCGGTGCGTGCGGCTTCGTCGCCTTCCCATCCCGGTGCATCGAGGCGGGTGAGCGCCTGCCGGTCGGCGGGGTTGAGGATGGGCGAGGTTTCGTCCGCGCGCGTGCTCTTCACGAAGGCACTGAAGCCGGGCACCGGGGACAGAGTCACGAAGGTGGTGAGCGAGGGGATCTCGCGGGAGATTTCCTCCACCACCTGCTTGATGAGGAAGTGGCCGAAGGACACCCCGCCAAGCCCGCGCTGGCAATTGGAGATGGAATAGAAGACCGCGGTGGTCGCCGTGCCCGGGTCGAGCGGGGCGCGGGACTGGTCCAGGATGGGAGCGATGGCGCCGGGCGTCTCGCGCATGAGCGCCACTTCCACGAAGATCAGCGGCTCGTCCACCAGCGCCGGGTGGAAGAAGGCGTAGCAGCGCCGGTCCGGCGTGTCGACGCGGGCGCGGAGGTCGTTCCAGTCCTTGATCTCGTGCACCGCCTCATAGCGGATGATCTTTTCCAGCACGTTGGCGGGGGTCGACCAGTCGATGCGGCGCAGCACCAGGAACCCCCGATTGAACCAGGAGGAGAAGAGATGGCCGAAATCCCGGTCCACGGGGGCGAGGTCGGGGCGCAGCACCATGGCGTCCATCAGGTGCTCGCGCATGCGCACCAATTGCCCGGTGGCGCCGGCGGCCATGTTGAAGCGGCGGAACAATTCCTGCCGCCGCGGCTCGCTGGCGCGGTGGATCTCGGCGACGGCCGATTCCGAGCCCGACTTGCCATAGGCGGCGACCGCCTTTTCCAGCCGCGCCACGTCGGCGCCGAAGGTCTCGTGCAGGGCCTCGAAGAAGGCGATGCGCTCGCCGGTCTTCATGCGGGCATAGCGGTCGAGGATGTCGGTGGCGAGTGCGACGCCGGAGGCCTCGCCCTTGCCGGAGAGCAGATCCTGGCAGCGGTCCACCAGGGTTGCCGCCTTGGTGGCCCCGCTGACCCGGCTGTTGCGGTCCAGAAGCGCCCGGCCGCGATCGGCAATGGTGTTCAGGAGGTCGCCGAAGAAGGAGGTGTTGGAGCTCATGAGGTCGCCGTTCCGCCTGTTCGATCAGCGTCCATTGGGCCGGTCGGCGGCCCGCATTGCAAGGCTGCCCTGGGGACCTTCGGGACATTGTGTGGGCAGATGAGGCATGGCGCAGATCGTCCCCCGTCTTCACACACATCTAAGTGCCGTTTGCATCGTTCGTCAATCATCATGTATGCAAGATTGGGCGTGACTGTATGTGAGCGGGTGGCTAAAGTGACGCTGAAGCTGAGGGAGCGAAGCGGTGAGGGGAGAGGCCACGCCGCGCCTGCGTGAGGCGCTGGAGGACGACATCGTCGCCGGCCGGCTGCGGCCGGGGCAGCGGCTCGACGAGGTGGGCCTCGCCGAACGCTTCCAGGTCTCGCGCACTCCTATCCGCGAGGCGCTGATCCAGCTCGCCTCCTCGGGCCTCGTGGAGATTCGCCCCCGGCGGGGCGCCTTCGTGGTGCTGCTCGGCCCGCGCGAACTGGTTGAGTCCTTCGAGCTCATGTCGGAGGTGGAAGGCGCCTGCGCGCGCCTGGCCGCCCAGCGCATGGACCCGTCCGACCGCGACGCCCTGGAGGCGGCCCATGACGCCTGCCGCGAAGCGGTGGAGGCGGGGGATACGGGCGCCTATTACCCAGCCAATGCGGTGTTCCACCAGGCCATTTATGACGCCACCGGCAACCGCGTCCTGGCGGCGGAGGCCCGCCGACTCCAACGCGGGCTGCAACCCTATCGCCGGCTGCAATTGCGCGTTTCCCGGCGCATGGACGCCTCCTTCGCCGAGCACGAGGCCATTCTCACCGCCTTGCTCGCGGGGAACGGAGAGGCCGCCGCCGCCGCCATGCGCGCCCATGTGCTGGTGCAGGGCGAGCGCTTCCTCTCCCTCCTGACCGCCTTGCAGGACGAAACCGAGGGCGCCGCCGCCGCCGGCTGACGCCCTTCGACTTATGGCGCATTCACACCGCGCGCGCGGCATGCCCCAAGTGCAGATGGACTTGGCCAGCGGATCGTGCCGGGGAGACAGCGCGTCGCGCTTGCCCCCGTGCCGGCCCGCCGCCACAGTCCCGACAACAAGACCGGGAGGCCGACGCCATGGCGGGGGAAGTGGACGACATCTTCGATTACATCATCGTCGGGGCAGGCACCGCCGGCTGCGTCCTCGCCAACCGGCTCTCGGAAGATCCCAATATCCGCGTGGCGGTGGTGGAGGCGGGGCGGCGGGATGACTGGCTCTGGTTCCACATTCCCGTCGGCTATCTCTATGCCACCGGCAATCCCCGCGCCGACTGGTGCTTCAAGACCGAGCCGGAACCCGGCCTGAATGGCCGCGCGCTCAATTATCCGCGCGGCAAGGTGATCGGCGGCTCGTCCGCCATCAATGGCATGATCTCCATGCGCGGCCAGGCGGCGGACTATGACCATTGGCGGCAATTGGGCCTGCCCGGCTGGGGCTGGGACGATCTCGCCCCCCTCTTCAAGGGCAATGAGGACCATTTCCTCGGCCCCAACGCGCATCACGGCAAAGGCGGGGAATGGCGGGTGGAATTTCCCCGCATGACCTGGCCGCTGCTGGACGCCGTGCGGCAGGCGGCGGGCGAGGCGGGCATTCGCGCGGTGGAGGATTTCAACACCGGCGACAATGAGGGGGCCGGCTATTTCCACGTCAACCAGAAGCGCGGCGTGCGCTGGAGCGCGGCGCGCGGCTTCCTCAAGCCTGTGCTCGACCGCGACAACCTGTTCATGATCACCGCCTCCCATGTGCGCAAGGTGCTGATCGAGAATCGCCGCGCCACCGGCGTGGTGGTGACCGGCCGCGACGGGCCACGCACGCTCACCGCCCGCCGGGAAGTGATTCTGGCCGCCGGTGCGGTGGGTTCGCCGCAATTGCTGCTGCTCTCGGGCGTCGGGCCGGGGGAGCATCTCAATGACAAGGGCATCGATGTCGCCCATCATCTGCCCGGCGTCGGCGGCAATCTGCAGGACCATCTGCAATTGCGGCTCATCTACAAGATCCAGGGCATCGGGACGCTGAACACCCGCTACCATTCTCTGCTGGGGAGGGCCTGGATGGGCGCCCAATATGCCCTCTTCCGGCGCGGACCCTTGACCATGGCGCCCTCGCAGCTGGGCATCTTCACCCGCTCCGATGCACGGCAGGAGCGGGCGAACATCGAGTTCCACGTCCAGCCTCTGTCGCTGGACAAGTTCGGCGAGCCGCTCCACCGCTTCCCCGCCTTCACCATGAGCGTGTGCAATCTGCGGCCCACCTCGCGCGGCACCATCCGCCTGAAGGACAATGTGTTCACCTCCGCCCCCGAGATCCGGCCCGGCTATCTCGCCACCGAGGAGGACCGGCAGGTGGCGGCCGATTCCATCCGGGTGGCCCGCCGCATCGTTGGCCAGAAGGCGCTTGCCCCCTATACGCCGCAGGAAATCCTGCCCGGTCCCGCCGTGCCGGATGAGGACAGCGCGCTGGCGCGGGCGGCGGGCGATATCGGCACCACCATCTTCCATCCCGTGGGCACGGCCAAAATGGGCCTGCCCTCCGACCCCATGGCGGTGGTGGATGCGCGGCTGAAGGTGGTGGGGCTGGAAGGCCTCCGGGTGGTGGATGCCTCCGTCATGCCCACCATCACCTCGGGCAATACCAACACGCCCACCCTCGTCATCGCCGAGAAGGGCGCGCGCATGATCCTGGAGGATGCCCGCGCCTGAGGGGCGGGCGCCAATGGTGTAATCTCCCCGCCGCCCCCATATGAGTGGGGCGATTCGGAGCTTTGGCCTTGGCGCAGCAGGCGGATTTCTTCGCCCTGATGAATCTGGACGAGGGCGAGGCGGTGCATAAGCCCCGCCGCCGCGCCCGCACGGCCGCCGTGCGCCCCGCGCCCGAGCCCGTCGCGCCGCCGGTGCCCGAAATCGCCTATGACGCGCAATACGAGGCCTGGGCCTGCGAGCTGGAGCGCACCGGGCGCTATCGCATCCTGCGCCGCCTGGAATTCCCGCCCGTGGTGTCCCGGCCGCTCAAGGCGGGGGAGAAGCTCGCCGTCATCATCGACACCGAGACCACCGGGCTCGACCCCGCCAAGGAAGAGGTGATCGAGCTGGGCATGGTGGCCTTCGCCTATGGGGAGGATGGCGCGGTGGGCGATGTGATCGCCACCTACAGCCAGCTTCGCGAGCCCTCCGTGCCCATCAGCGCCGAGATCACCAAGCTCACCGGCATCACGCCGGAGATGGTGAAGGGCCATGCGCTGGATCTGGACGAAGTCGCCAGTTTCATCGCGCCCGCCGCCCTTGTGATCGCCCACAATGCCCGGTTCGACCGGCCCTTCTGCGAGCGCCTGCTGCCGGACTTCGCCCACAAGGCCTGGGCCTGCTCAGCCAGCCAGGTGGACTGGTCGGGCTTCGGGTTCGAGGGGGTGAAGCTGGGCTATCTGGTGGGCCAGTCCGGCTGGTTTCACAATGGCCACCGGGCCGTAGACGATTGCCAGGCGCTGCTCGCCGTGCTCGGCGCGCCCTTGAAGGAAGCGGAGGGCATCGCCTTTTCCCGGCTGCTGGCCACCGCCCGCCAGCCCACCTTCCGCGTCTGGGCGGAAAGCGCGCCCTTCGACATGAAGGACCATCTGAAGAAGCGCGGCTATCGCTGGAATGACGGCTCCGACGGGCGGCCCAAATCCTGGTGGATCGAGGTGCCGGAGACGGGGCTGGCGGACGAGCTGGCTTATCTGAAGGCCGAGATCTATCTGCGCGAGGTGGACCTCCTGGTCCAGAAGATCACCGCCTTCGAGAGGTTTCGGCCGGGGGTGTGAGCCTTCTCAGGATGAAGCGGCCTTTGGCGGCGCCAGGGCCCGAAGTGCCTTGGTGAGATGCTCGGCGAACTGTGCGCCCGCCAGCGGCAGGCTGCGGCCGCGCAATTGGGCGAGCACCATGTCGGCGCCGGCCAAGTCGTCGATCTGGCGCACCACGATGCCAGGCGGCATGGCGGCGGGCAGCGCCCCCAGCTCGATCTGGAACGAGATCATGCCGCAATGGGCCACCAGCCCGCGCAGCATCTCGAAGGAATTGCATTCCGCCGCCACCGAGAAGCGCAACCCTGAGCGGGCGATGCTCTCCTCGATCATCTGCCGCCCGCCGGTGCTGCGCTCGGCCAAAGCCAGCGCATAGCCGGTGCAGTCGGACAGGCGCAGCGAGGTGCGCGCCGCGAGGGGATGGTCGGCGGGCAAGAGGGCGACGAGGCGCTGGGGCAAGGTGGTGAGCAGGCGCAGCGCGCCCACGAAGGGCGGGCGGAACACCAGCACCAGGTCCACCTCATAGGCGGTGAGCAGCGCCACGGCGCGCTCATGGTCGGCCACCGACACCTCGAAATTCATCAGCGGATAGCGCTTGCGAAAGGCGGCGATCTGCTGGGGCAGGAAGTCGTGGGCGAGCGCCTGACTGCAGGCGATCTTCACCGTGCCGCGCTTCAGGCCGCGCAAATCCTCGATCTGGGAGCGCATGCGCTCCGCGTCGGCCAATTGCTCGCGCAGATAGGCCACGAACACCTCGCCCGCCGCGCTCAATTGCACCCCGCGCGGGCGGCGCTCCAGGAGCTTGGCGTCCAGTTCCTCCTCCAGATCCATGATGCGGCGATTGAGGGCCGAGGGCGTCACGTTCAGCCGCTCCGCCGCCCGGCGGATGGAGCCGGTGCGGGCCACTTCGTCCATGTAGCGCAGGAAGCGGAGGTGGCGCATCAGAGCTGCCCTGGGGTCGAAAGTTCGTAGCCTATTCGGCAACGCAATGTATCGAAATCGGCTATGGATCGCATCACCGATCGTGCCTAGGCTGTGTCACGAAAGGATCATGTTGCGGCGCACCGGAACGGACCGGACCGGGCCGGCGACAAGGTTTCGTGAGCAGCCCATGCCCCCTTCCACCCCCGGCACCCTGAGCTTCGCGCGCCCCCGTCCGGCGCAGCGCCTTGCCACCTTCGCGGCGGAGCCTCAGCCGGCGGAACTGGACCTTTCCACCACCGCCCTCGTGGTGGTGGACATGCAGAATGACTTTCTGCACGCCGACGGCTGGTTCCCCCGCTCCGGCGTCGACCCGGCACCCTTGAAGGCCGTCATCCCCGCTATTTCCCGCCTCGCCGCGGCGGCGCGGGCGGCGGATGTGCCGGTGGTGTTCGTCAATTGGGGCGTGCGGGCGGACGTGGCCGAATTGCCGCCGCTGGTGCTGGCCAAGGGCTCGGCGGGCGGCACGCGGCCGGTCTATGGCGATCCCTCGCCCGCGGGGCGTGGCCGCATCACGGTCGCCACCGACTGGGGCGCGGAGGTGGTGGAGGAGCTGGCGCCGCAGGAGGGCGATCTCCTGGTGCACAAGCACCGCCTCAGCGGCTTCACGGACAATGAGCTGGATTCGGTGCTGCGCAATCGCGGCATCGACACCTTGCTGTTCACAGGCATCAATATCGACCGCTGCGTCTTCTCCACCCTCTGCGACGCGTCCTTCCTGGGCTATGGCTGCGTGCTGGTGGAAGATGCCTGCGCCACCCCGTCCCCCGATTATGTGCGCGACGCGATCCTCTATCTCGTGCGCCTGCTCTATGGCGCCACCGCCACCGCCGACGCGCTGATGGCCGCCTTCACACAACAAGAAACCAAAGACAAACCTTGACCAGAAGGGAAGTTTTTCCGATGCCGTTCAAGTCCCTGACCCGACGTGCGCTTGCCCGACGCGCGCTTGCTACCGTGGCGGCCGGCCTGACCCTTGGGCTCGCCTTTGGGCTGTCCGCCGCCCCGGCTGCGGCGCAGACCAAGATCAAGCTGGTGCTCAACTGGAAGTATCAGGGCCCGCAGGCCATGTTCTTCCTCGCCGAGGACAATGGATACTTCAAGGCCGAGGGCCTCGATGTGACCATCGACCAGGGGAACGGCTCCGGCGCCGCCGTGCCGCTGGTGGCCAATGGCACCTATGACGCCGGCTTCGGCGACATCAACGCCCTCATCGAGCTGGTGGCCAAGAAGCCCGAGGACGCGCCCATCGCCGTCTATGTGATGTTCAACCAGCCCCCCTTCACCATTGCGGTGAAGGCCGACAGCCCCATCAAGACCCCGCAGGACCTGGTGGGCAAGACGCTGGGCGGGGCCGCCAATGACGGCGCGCTCAAGCTGTTCCCCGCCTTCTGCAAGCTGGCCAAGATCGATTGCTCGGGCATCAAGATCGTCAACATGCAGCCGAACCTGCGCGAGCAGATGCTCATGCAGGGCCAGGTGGATGGCGTGTTCGGCTATGTGAACACCATCCGCTTCTCGGCCAAGATGATCGGCATCGAGGACAGCCAGATCCGCTACATCAATTATGGCGATTACGGCATGGACCTCTATTCCAACGCCATCATCGTCTCGCAGAAGCTGGTGAAGGAAAAGCCGGAAGCGGTGAAGGGCCTGGTGCGGGCGCTGAACAAGGGCCTCATCGACATGCTGAAGGACCCCAAGGCCGGCGTCGCGGCGGTTCAGAAGCGTGAGCCGCTTATCAAGCCGCAGGTGGAACTGGAGCGCCTGGAGGCAACGCTCCGCTCGGAGATGAACCATCCCGAGATCGCCAAGATCGGCCTCGGCAATGTGGACCCGGTGCGCCTGAAGCAGGCCATCGACATCCTGGTGGATGCCAACAAGCTGCCCACGACCCCCAAGGTCGACCAGGTCTTCACCCCGGCCTTTCTGCCGCCGGTGGCCGACCTGCCCAAGAAGCTGTTCTGACCCCGCGTTACGGACCTCCTCCTCCTCACCTCCGGCCGGCGCGCCGCGCGCCGGCCCCTGCCGAACCCCACCTTCCCCCCAACGGGGGAGGGCAGGGGCGGGGTGTGCCCCGCGCCGCCCGCTTGCTTTCAATCAAGAACCCCCGGACGTGCCATGGACCTCAAGCTGAAAGATCGCGTCGCCTTCATCACCGGCCCCGCCAAGGGCATGGGCGCCGCCGTCACCCTCGCCTTCGCTGCCGAGGGCTGCCGCCTCGCTCTGGTGGGACGCGACACGGGCGCCATCGGGCCGGTGGCGGAGGAGGCGCGGGCGAAGGGGGCCGAGGTGATCGTGCTGGGCTGCGACCTCACCGATGCCGCCGCCTGCGAGGTCGCCGCCGCGAAGACGCTGGCGGCGTTCGGCGCCATCGACATCCTCGTCAACATTGCCGGCGGCTCCGGCCCCATCGGCAAGACCGGCGTGGAGACGACGCCGGAGGAGTTCGACGACATCGTCACGCTCAACATGAATGGCTGCTTCCACACCATGCGCGCGGTGCTCCCTGGCATGATCGCGCGGCGCTACGGCAAGGTGGTGAATGTGGGCGGCACCTTCGGCATGCGCGGCCGGGCGGGGCGCATGGCCTATTCCGCCTCCAAATGGGGCCTGCGCGGCATCACCAAGAGCTTCGCGCTGGAGGTGGGACCGCACAATATCAATGTGAACTGCGTCGCCCCCGGCATGGTGGACGGCCCCCGTTTCCGCGAGAAAGTGTGCGCCAACATGGCGGCCAAGCTGAACATCACGGTGGAGGAGGCCATGGAGCGCCACGCCGCTGACTATGCGCTGCGGCGGGTGACGCAGGACGAGGACGTGGCCAATGCCTGCCTCTTCCTTGCCTCCGACGTGTCCCGCCAGCTCACCGGCATCGATTTGCCGGTGGATGGCGGCTGGGCCATGCTGTGAGGAGGACGGAATGAGCGATCAGGATTTCCCCGCCGACCTCGTCATCACCGGCGGGCAGGTGGTCACCCACGAGACCATCCGCCCCGCCGCCATCGCGGTGAAGGACGGGCGCATCGTGGCGGTGGGCGAGGAAGACGCCATGCCCGCCGCCCGGCAGACCTTCGATGCCACCGGCCTGCACATCCTGCCCGGCGCCATCGACGTGCACGTGCATTTCCGCGATCCCGGCTACACCCACAAGGAAGACTTTGAGAGCGGCACGGCGGCGGCGGCCTTCGGCGGCGTCACCACCGTCTTCGATATGCCCAACACCATTCCCACCGTCGCCGACGCGGCGAGCCTGGCTGAAAAGCACGCCATCGCCAGCGCCAAGGCCCATGTGGATTACGGCCTCTATGCGGTGCTGGGCGAGGAGAGCCTCGCAAACGTGCCGGCGCTGGTGGAAGGCGGGATCATCGGCTTCAAGCTCTATATGGGCAACACCTTCGGCCGCATTCCCTCGCCCTCCACGGGGGCCATGCTGGAGGCGTTCGAGGTGGTGGCGCCCACGGGCAAGCGCGTCTCGCTGCATGCCGAGACCAATTCCATCATGGAGCGCCGCCAATCCCGCCTGGTGGAGGCCGGCCGTACCGATGCCCTTGCCCATCTCGCCTCCCGCCCCGCCGTGGTGGCGGTGGAGGCGGTGGCCCGCGCGGCCATTCTCGCGGAATGGACCGGCGCCCGCATCCATATCCTCCACATCTCCTCCGCCGCCGAGCTCGGCCCCCTGCGGGACGCCAAGGCGCGGGGCGTGGACATTACGGGCGAGACCGGCGCCCATTATCTGATGCTGGCGGCGGAGGAGTATGGCCGCTGGGGCGGCATCATCCGCGTCAATCCCCCGGTGCGCGAGGCCGCCAACCAGGGCCCGCTCTGGGACGCGCTCATGGACGGCACCATCGACATGATCGCCACCGACCACGCGCCCCATACGCCGGAAGAAAAGACCCGGACGGACATCTGGACGGTGGATTGCGGCTTCCCGGGCGTGGAGACGCAGATCCCGCTCATGCTCACCGAGGTGGCGGCCGGGCGCATGGCGCTCACGGATCTGGTGCGCTGGAGCGCCTATAATCCCGCCAAGGTGTGGGGGCTCTATCCGCGCAAGGGCGCCATCCAGTCGGGCGCCGACGCGGACCTCGCCTTCATCGATCTCGACCGGCGCTGGACCATCGATGACGCGGCCCTCCAGTCCCGCTCCAAGGTCTCGCCCTGGCATGGGCGGGAGGTGCAGGGTCTGCCGGTGCACACCATGGTGCGCGGGCGCTTCGTGATGAAGGACCGCACCCTCATGGTGGACACGCGCGGTCATGGCCGCTCGGTGCACACCATCCAGGACGTGGGCACCCCCAGCCCCCGCCACACCGACGAGACGCTGGCCGCCGTGGTGGCCCACCGACCGGGGGAAGCCGCATGAGCACGCCGCGCACCTTTGTCGAGCTGGAAGACGTCACCCTCTCCTATGGGCGGGAGGGACATCAGGTCCACGCGCTGGGCGAGACCAGCCTGACCATCGGCCAGGGCGATTTCGTCGCTCTGGTGGGCCCTTCAGGGTGCGGCAAGTCCACCATCCTGAAGCTGGTGACGGGCCTCATCTCCGCCACCACCGGCCATGTGTTCGTGGACGGCCGGGAAGTGGGGGCATCGCCGGTTCGGGTGGGCATGGCATTCCAGAACCCCACCTTGCTGCCCTGGCTCTCCATCCGCGACAACATCATGCTGCCGCTGAAGATCGTGCCGCCCTTCCGGGGCGAGTTCCGTGCCAAGCGCCGCACCGAATTTCGCGACCGCGCCGATGCCCTGCTCAACCAGGTGGGCCTGAAGGGCTTTGCCGATCGTTTTCCCTGGCAATTGTCCGGCGGCATGCTCCAGCGCGCCTCTTTGTGCCGGGCGCTGATCCATGATCCCCAATTGCTCATGCTGGACGAGCCCTTCGGCGCGCTCGATCAGTTCACCCGCGAGGAATTGTGGGGCGTTCTCCAGGATCTGTGGCTGGACAGGAAGCCCACCGTCATCCTTGTGACCCATGATCTCAAGGAAGCCGGCTTCCTGGCCAACCGGGTGTGCGTCATGCGCGCCCGACCCGGCCGGATCATTGAGGATTGCCACGTGCCGTTTGCCCGGCCGCGCAGCATCGAGATGACCTATGAGCCGGGCTTCGTGAGCCTGACCCAGCGCCTGCGCGAACTGATCGTTTCCGCGCGCGAACCGGTGGAGGTCGCCCGATGAACACCCAAGTGCGCCGCCGCCTGTCCTCGGTGGCCGTCATCATCGGCTTCTTCGTCATCTGGGAGCTGGCCTGCATCGCCTTCGGCATCAAGGAGATCGTGCTGCCCCGGCCGACCCAGGTGGTGGCCACCCTCATCGAGCGCGCCCCCGCCATCTGGCCCCATGCACTGCAAACCCTCTATACGACGCTGGTGGGATTTGCCCTCGGCATCGTCTCGGGCGTCGCGCTGGGTGCGCTCATCGGCTCCTCGCGCCTTGCCTATGATGCGGGCTATCCGCTGCTGATCGGCTTTTCCTCCATCCCGAAGGTGGCTCTGGTGCCCATCTTCGTGCTGTGGTTCGGGGCGGGCTCCATCCCCGCCATCCTCACCGCCATGATCATGAGCCTGTTCCCCATCGTGGTGAACGTGGCGGCCGGCCTTGCCACCACCGAGCCGGAGCTGGAGGACGTGATGCGGGCGCTGCGCGCCTCCAAGATGGACATCCTCATGAATGTGGGGCTGCCGCGCACCATGCCCTTCTTCTTCGCCTCGCTGAAAGTGTCGGTGACATTGGCCTTCGTGGGCGCGGTGATCGCGGAGACGGTGGCCTCCAATCGGGGCATCGGCAATCTCATGATGATCGCCTCCTCCTCCTTCGACGTGCCCCTGGTCTTTGCCGGCCTCCTGGTGCTCGCGGTGCTGGGGGTTGGGCTCTACGCGCTCTTCTCCCTCATCGAGGGCCGCGTCATCGGCTGGGCGCGCCGCAAGGATGATTTCGCGGTCGGCTGAAGCCGGCCGCATTTTCAAAAAACATAAACACCTTCCAGGAGTTGCTCATGAAACGCTTGCTGCTGGCGGCGCTTGGCGCGCTGCTATTGTCCGGTGCGGCCCCCGCCGCCCATGCCGAGCCCACCAAGATCCGCTTCACCCTGGACTGGAAGCTCCAGGGCGTGCACGCCTGGTATTACTGGGCGCTGGAGAAGGGCTACTTCAAGGCCGAGAATCTGGACGTGACCATCGACCAGGGCGAGGGCTCGGCGGCCACCGTCACCCGCATCATGTCGGGGGTCTATGATGCCGGCTTCGGCGACATCAATGCCGTCATCCAGAACGCCGCCACCCGGCCCGCCGAGACGCCGGTGATGGTCTATATGATCTACAACAAGGCGCCGTTTGCCCTGCTCACCAAGGCGGACAGCCCGATCAAGACCGTCAAGGACCTGGCCGGCACCAAGCTCGGCACGCCGCCGGGCGGGGCGTCCTTCAAGCTGCTGCCGCTGCTCGCCAAGGCCAATGGGCTCGATTACGGCTCCATCGCCATCACCCAGGTGGCGCCGAACCTCCAGGAGCAGATGCTGCTGCAGGGGCAGGTGAGCACCATCGCCATCTTCTCGGCCACCAGCTACATGAACCTCGTGGCGCTGAAGCTCGATCCCGACAAGGACTTCCGCTGGATCTTCTATTCCGATGCCGGCATCGACCTTTATTCCAACGGCATCATGGTCTCCCAGAAGCTGGCCAAGGACAGCCCCGAGGCGGTGAAGGGCCTTTTGCGCGCCATCAACCGCGCCATCAAGGAGACGGTGGAGAATCCGGACGCGGCCATCGCGCTCCTGGCGGCCAAGGAGCCGCTCATCAACAAGGACATCGAGAAGCGCCGGCTGATCTATGTCTACAAGTCCCTCATCGACACGCCGGAGGCTCGCGCCCTTGGCCTTGGCGATGTGAGCGATGCGCGGCTGGAGACGGCCATCACGCTGATCTCCGATGCCTTCGAACTGCCGAAGAAGCCCACCCCGGCCGAGGTCTTCAACCGCGCCTTTCTGCCGCCGAAGGCCGACCGCGTGCCGCCGCAGGTGGGCCAATGAGCGGCCCGCTTGCCCTCACCTGCGCCCACCTCCTGGCCGACCCGCGCGGGCCGGTCTCGGGGCCGGCGCGGCTTGTCCTGGCAGATGGGCGCATCGCCGAAGTCGGCCCCGCCGAGGGGCCGGTGGACGATGTGTTCGTCATGCCGGCGCCGGTCAACGCCCATGACCACGGCCGCCCGGTGCGCACCACATCGGTGGGGGCGGGTGGCAAGCCGCTGGAGGCGTGGCTCAATTACCTCGCCCTCTTTCCCTCCGTGGACCCCTATCTCGCGGCGGCGCTGTCTCTCGCCCGCAGCGCGCTCGGCGGGTCGGGCATCGTGATGATGCATTATACGCGCGCGCAGGGTTTCACCGACCTGCCGCGCGAGGTTCAGGAGGTCGCCCGGGCCGCGCGCGACGTGGGCGTGCGGGTGGGGTTTGCCGTCTCCATGAAGGACCGCCACCCCCTTGTCTATGGCCCGAGCGAGCCTTTCCTCGCCACCATTCCCGAGCCGGCGCGCGGCGTGCTGGCCGGCCAGTTTCTCCGCCAGCCCCTGTCGCCCAAGGCCTTCATCGAACTGGCCGACGCGGTGGCCGAGGCGGCGGGCGGACCCGACTTCGACGTCCAATACGGCCCCAACGGTCCGCAATGGTGCTCGGATGCTTTGCTGGAGGCGGTGGCGGAGGCCTCCGCCCGCACCGGCCGGCGGGTGCATATGCACCTTCTGGAAACCCGCTACCAGCGGGTCTGGGCGGACGAGGCCTATCCCGGCGGCATCGTGCGGCACCTGGATTCCATCGGCCTCCTCTCCGAGCGGCTGACGCTTGCCCATTGCGTGTGGGCGCGGCCCGAAGAATTGGAGCTTCTGGCGGAGAGGGGCGTGACCATCGTCTCCAATCCCTCCTCCAATCTGCATCTGCGCTCGGGCATCGGGCCGGTGGCGCAGATGAAGGCCAAGGGCTGCCGCGTGGCCATCGGCGTCGACGGCAAGGCGCTGGAGGAAGACGACGATGCCTTGCGGGAGATCCGCGTCGCCCATCTCCTGCACCTCGGCACGGGCTTTCGCGCCAAAGTGACCGCCGCCGACATTCTCGGCATGGCCCTGGTGAATGGACGCCGCTCGGTGACCGGCCGGGACGAGGGCGGCGTGCTCGCGCCGGGCGCGCCGGCGGATCTGATCGTGCTGGACTGGGCGCGGATCGAGGACGACCGCCTCGGCGTGCCGTGCGACGTGCTGGACATGATGCTGACCCGCGCCACCGCCCGCCATATGCGCGAACTCGTCATCGGCGGGCGCACCATCGTGCGGGACGGGGTGGTCACCGGCATCGATTATCCGGCGGTGCGGGCGGAAGTGCTGGCTCGCATGCGCGCCGCCATGCCCGATAAGGCCGCCCTTGCCGCTGCCATGCCGGCGCTCGATGCCGCCGCGGGCAGACATTTCGAACCAGGATGCTGCTGATGCCCATCGCCAAGGTCCACCGGATCAGCGCGGCCGGGCCCGACGACGTGTCGGGCATCGAAGCCGCCATCGCTGAACGCCGCATCCACCCGTCGGGCATTCTCGCCATCTTCGGCAAGACCGAGGGCAATGGCTGCGTGAACGACTTTTCCCGCGGCTTCGCGGTGCACGCGCTTGGCCTGATGCTGAAGGAGCATCTTGGCGCCTCCGCGCAGTCCGTATGCCTCGTCATGTCCGGCGGCACGGAAGGGGGCATGGCGCCCCATTGGCTGGTGTTCGAGCGGGGGGAAGGGGAGGGCACGCCCGGCCCGGCGCTCGCCATCGGACGTACCCACACCGCCGATCTCCTGCCTGAAGACATCGGCCGCATGGGTCAGGTGCGCCAGGTGGCGGAGGCGGTGCGCCACGCCATGGCGGAAGCGGGCATCCACCGGCCGCAGGACGTGCATTTCGTGCAGGTGAAATGTCCGCTCCTGACCATGGCGCGCGTCGCCGAGGCCAAGGCGCGGGGGGCCGATACGGCGACCTCAGATACGCTGAAATCCATGGGCCTGTCGCGCGGCGCGAGCGCGCTGGGCATCGCCCTGGCATTGGGCGAGGTGGAAGAGGCGGCGCTCTCCGATGCCGTCATCTGCGCCGACCTCTCGCTTTATTCGGGACGGGCCAGCTGCTCGTCGGGCATCGAGCTGATGGGGCACGAAGTGGTGGTGCTGGGCATGTCGCCCGACTGGTCCGGGCCGCTCGCCATCGACCATGGGGTGATGGCGGATGCCATCGATGTCGCCCCCGTGCGCGCGGCGCTCGGCCGGCTCGGGGCGCTGGAGGGCGACAGGCTGGTGGCGCTGCTTGCCAAGGCCGAGGCGAGCCGCTCCGGCCTGATCCGCGGCTATCGCCACACCATGCTGGATGACAGCGACATCTCTTCCACCCGCCATGCCCGCGCCTATGTGGCCGGCGCTCTGGCGGGGCTCGTCGGGCTGCCTGAAATCTATGTTTCCGGCGGCGCGGAGCACCAGGGTCCCGATGGTGGCGGCCCGGCGGCGGTGATCGTCCGCCGCTGAGGCGGCCTGCGATGGGCCTTCAGCCCCGCCGCTCCGAGCGCATCATGGCGAGAAATGCATCGGCGGCGCGGCTGCGATAGCGCTCGCGGTGGCGCAGCACGGTGAAGGCGCGCTCGGGCAGGCGAAAGTCAACCTGCGCCAGCAGCCCCGCCTCCAGGCTCGGCGCGGCTACGGAGGCGGACAGGGCCGTGGCGCCCATGCCCGCTTCCACCGCCGCCCGGACGGACTCATTGGACGGCAGGTCGAGGGGCACCTTCAGCCGGGCCGGGTCGAGACCTAAGTCCCGCAGCGCTTCCTCGAAGGCCGAGCGGGTGCCCGAGCCGGCCTCGCGCAGCACCCAGTCGCCGTCCAGGAGATCGGCGGGGGTGAGCGCTTTCCCCGCCCAGGAATGATCCGGCCCCACCACGATCACCAATTGGTCGTGCGCCACCTCGATGCGGTCGAAGGCGGGATTGTCCACCGAGCCTTCCACGAAGCCCAGTTCCGCCGTGCCTTCCTCCACCGCCTCGGCCACTTGCGCCGTATTGCCCACCGACAGGCGCAACTCGATCGGGGGATAGGCGCGCCGGAAGGCCACCATGTGCCGGGGCAGCCAATAGCCGGAAATGGTCTGGCTGGCCTGCAGCACCAGCGTGCCGCGGCGCAGCGAGCCGAATTCCGCCAGCACCTGCTCCGCCGCCTCGGCGCGGGCGAGCACGGCGCGGGCCTCCGGCAGGAAGGCGCGGCCAGCCTCGGTCAGTTCGATACCACGGCCGACGCGGTGGAACAGCTTGGTGTCGTGGCGGGCCTCCAGCATGGCGATGGCATTGCTCGCCGCCGACTGGGCCAGATGCAGGGCGCGGGCGGCCTGGGTCACATGCTGGCGTTCCGCAACGGCCACAAAGATGCGAAGCTGCTCAAGCGTCATACAATTATCCTAGGCTTGGCCGCGACCGGGCAAATCAATCCTATATCAAGATTGATTTGATGCAAAAGATCCGTTTGTGCGATCAATGTCGCGCCGGTAGCGTGTGACCAGTTTTCGATGAGCGGGCGACGAGCCCCATCCCAAGGAGGTTGTCATGGCCACGACGCATGCACCCCAGGCCGGAAGCGGCCGTCATGTGCCGTTCGGCGGCCTGCGCGAAGCGGTCCGCCAGTTCACGCCCAACTGGTTTGCGGCGACCATGGGCACCGGTGTGCTGGCGCTGGCGCTGAACCAGTTTCCCATCGCTTTTCCCGGCCAGCATCCCCTTGCAGTGACGCTGTGGCTCTTCAATATCGGCCTCTTCTGCCTGTTCACCGTGCTCTATGCGTCGCGCTGGATCTTCTTCGGTCATGAGGCCAAGCGCATCTTCCAGCACCCGGTGGTGTCCATGTTCTTCGGCACCATTCCCATGGGGCTGGCGACCATCGTCAACGGCTTCGTGACTTTCGGCATGCCCATGTGGGGCGAGGTGGCGCTCAACATCGCCCATGTGCTGTGGTGGCTGGACGTGGCTCTGGCGCTGGCCTGCGGTCTCTTGATCCCCTTCCTCATGTTTACCCAGCAGGACCATGCGTTGGAGAAGATGACGGCGGTCTGGCTGCTGCCCATCGTTGCGGCGGAGGTCGCGGCGGCCTCTGGCGGCGGGCTCGTGCCGGTCCTGCCGGCCGGCGAGGCCTATGGCGTGCTGTTCATCTCCTATGCCCTGTGGGCCTTCTCGGTGCCGCTGGCCATGAGCATCCTGGTCATCCTGCTGCTGCGCCTGACGCTGCACAAGCTGCCCACCCGTGACATGGCTGCCTCCGGCTGGCTGGCCCTCGGCCCCATCGGCACCGGCGCTCTGGGGCTGCTCACCCTCGGCGGAAACGCCTCCCCCGTGCTGGCTCATGCGGGCCTGGAGAGCGTGGGACCGGTCGCCTTCGGCATCGGCATCATCGGCGCCACTATCCTGTGGGGCTATGGCGCCTGGTGGCTGATGCTGGCCATGCTCAAGACCGCCCGCTACCTCAAGGAGGGCATGCCCTTCAATATCGGGTGGTGGGGCTTCACCTTCCCCCTGGGCGTCTATTCGCTGGCCACCATGGGCCTTGGCCGGGTCACCCATTTCGACTTCTTCACCATCGTGGGCAGCGGCCTCATCCTGCTCCTCACGGGCCTGTGGCTGGTGGTGGCCACCCGCACGGCACAGGGCGCCTGGCGCGGCACGCTGTTCTTCTCGCCCTGCCTGGTCTCCGGCGTCGCCCCGGCCCAGAGCCTGCCCCAAGTGGTGCCACAGCCCAAGGCGGCTTGACGGCCAGCGCCTCCCTTCCCTCGCCCCGCGCGGCCTGCCGCGCGGGGCATTTCCTGCGTTGAGGCGTCGGCTGAAAAATCATTCACATTCCCTGCCAAAAGCCGCCAGACGCAGCGCGGCTTTAGCGTTCGCTTAAAGCCTGCCATGGCAGGGTTTCCCCAGAATGCGTGGGAGGGCCCATTGGGCGTGGGGGACGTGTCGGCGGCGAGGGTGAAGGGAGCGGTGGCCGGAGCCGCCGGGCAGTGCCGTGCGCGGGCCGAAGCCTTGCCGGCGACCCCCGATCAGATCGCCCTGTTCGCCCGCCGCAGCGCGCGGGCGCTGGCCGCCCTCGGTCTCCTGGGCCTCGGATCCGGCGGCGCCGTGCTTTGGGGCGAGGCGGCGGGCCTGTTCACCGGGGCCGCGCCCGATGCCCTGTGGCTGGTGGCCTGCGGCCTCATCGCCGCAGCGCTCGCCGCCGTCTCCACCGGCCTTTCCCGCGCCGCCCGCCGGGTGGGGCGCGCCGGCCTGCTGGCCGATCTCGCCCTTGTCACCCTCCATGGCCCCACCGGCGAGTTCCTGGCGGTGGAGCATGCCCAGGCCCCTTGCGCCGGCCTCGGCCTTACCGCCGCCTCCGACCTGTTCGACCGCATCCAGGTGGCCGACCGGCCCGCCTTCCTCGCCGCCTTGTCCAGCGCGCGGGCCGGGGAGGGCGAGGCCCGCTGCGAGGTGCGCCTGCGCTGCGAGGGGGCAGGCGAGACGCCCGTTTATGTATGGATGGAGATGCGGGCCGTGCGGGCCGGTGCTGCGCGCAGGGACGGTGGCCCGCTGCGCACGGGTATCGTTCGCGCCGGTCTCACCCGCGTGTCCTGGCGCGACATCGATGCCGCCAAGCTGAAGGCCGAGCGCGAGGAAGCCGCGCGCGCCGAGGCGGAGCGGGCAAACCATGCCAAGAGCCGCTTCCTCGCCGCCATGAGCCATGAGCTGCGCACGCCGCTCAACACCATCCTCGGCTATTCCGAACTGCTCGCCAGCGATGGGGCGGGGCATCTCGATGCCACCCGCCGGGCGGATTATGCCCGCATCATCCATGAGAGCGGCCAGCATCTGCTGGGCCTCGTCAACGACATTCTCGACCTCTCGCGGGTGGAGGCGGGCGCCTATGAGCTCTCGCCCGAGCCGCTGGAGGTGGCGGGCCTCGTGGACGGGTGCCTGGAAATGATGTCGCTGGAGGCCGTGCGCCGGGGCGTCGCCCTGAAGGTGCGCGTCGCCCCCCGCCTGCCGAGCCTGTGCGCCGACCATCGCGCCCTGCGCCAGATCCTGCTCAACCTCCTGTCCAATGCGGTGAAGTTCACCCCCAGGGACGGCAAGGTGGAGCTGTCGGTGCGCGAGCGTGGCGGCACCATGTCCTTCTGCGTGCGTGATACCGGGCCGGGCATGAGCGCCAGCGATGTCGCACGCCTGGGCGAGCCCTTCTTCCAGACCGGCGACATGGAACATCGGCGCGCCGGCAGCGGCCTCGGGCTTGCGGTGGTGCGCGGGCTGGTGCTGCTTCATGGCGGCAGCTTCCATGTGGCGAGCACAAAGGGGCGTGGTACAGCGGTGACCATCACCATTCCCTTGGTGCGGGAGAGCGGCGTTGTCGCTTTCGCCCGGGCGGATGAGGCCTGCGGCGCACAAGCGGACATGAGGGACGGGAGGCGCAGCGCATGAGGATCGGTCTCGGACGCGAGGCGGTTGCCGGAATGCCGTCCCATGACATGGCGCCGGATGCTGGCGGCGGCCGCATGGCCTTCCGCATCGCCGACGGCTTCGCGCTGTTGGTGGCGCTGGGGCTCGCCGGAGCCATCCTCGCCAATGTGTTCATGAACCAGCACGGCGCGGTGATGCCCGCCGCCGACGGCAAGCTCATTCCGCTGGTGGAAAAGCCCAAGGCCAGCACCGCCCCCGCGCCCTTGCCGCCGGGCACCGCCGCCATGTTCACCCCCAATTCCCTGAGCACCTCGGTGCCGCAGGGCACCGTGCTGAACGGTGGTGCGGCGACCGGCGGCGCACCTGCGGGAAGTGCGGCGCGCAGCGCCGTCCCCGCCGGCGTGCCGGTTCCCCCCGCCCCGGTGCCCGTCAAGACCCCGGTGCCCCTCATTGCCGACATCCAGCGGGAACTGGCCCGCCGGGGCTTCTATGACGGCCCCGCCGATGGCCTCACCGGACCCCGCACCGAGGCCGCCATCCGCGGTTTTGAGCAGGCGGCCCGCCTGAAAGCCACCGGCGAGCCCAGCGACGCACTGCTCGCCCAGATCCGCCGTTCGCCGCTCACAGCGAGTGCCGTCGTGTCGGATGCCACCGGATCGGTGCGCCCGCCGGCGGACGTGCCCGGCTCCAATCGCATTCTCGCGGTGCAGAAGACCTTGGCCAAGCTCGGCTACGGCCCCATCAAGATGGACGGCAAGCCCGGCACCGAGACGCGCCTCGCCATCCAGCGCTTCGAGCGCGACCGCAACCTGCCGGCCTCCGGCGAGATCACTGACCGGCTGGTGCGGGAGCTGAGCACCGTGTCCGGCATGCCCATCGAATAGCATGCGGCTCAAAAGCGCCATTTTCGTTGCCGCCATCCTCCGCACCGCCAATGGCGCGGGGGCGTTCGCCGCCGTGCGCCGCAGGGGGGCGGAAGAGGCGGGTGCCGTCTTCGTCACCGTCTCCACCCAGGATGGCAAGGCGGCTCTTTACGGCCCCGCGCCACAGACCGACTTCGACGAGAGCTTCCCCGCCGACCGCCGCTTCCGCGCCTTGCTGCCGCCTGGCAGTCCGGAGGCGGACGGGGCTGCGCGGATGGAAAAGGAAGTGCGATTCGATCCCGACCTCTGGTGGATCGAGATCGAGGATCGTGCCGGTCGCCCCTTCGTGGACCTTGCGCAGGACTGACCGCGCCTCCCCTCGCGGTGCCTTCTTCGGGGACCGCCACGTTTCCCCCCTTGTCGATGCAACCTTCGCTCCAGCCAGGCGTTGAAGAAGCAGAGCTGCGCCGTTCAAGGCGTGAAAGGCCCGCATCGCCAGGGCAAGGCGGGTCGCAGAGGAGGGGAAGATGGGCAATCTCGTCGCGTTTCCGATCCGCAAGGCTCGCCGCAAGTCCCGCCCGGTGCCCGCATCGGGTGCTGAGATCATCATCCTGCCGGTGGTGCGCTACGAATATGCCGAGGCGCCGCCCGCTCGTCCCATTGCTCGCCCATCGGAAGGCCGGGGCAAACGGGGCTTGCGCCGCTCGGGTTGAGACACTTTCGGGCGCTTACAGCTGATCGGACCGGAGCACGTAGCGCCGCGCCATGTCCTTGATGACGCCGAGGCGGGCGGTCACTTCTTCCGGCTTGTGAATGTCCCGGCCGAAGGTGATGTCCACCGTGTAGGCGCCGGCCACGCTGAACCAGCACAGGTTGGAAATGGACAGCCAGACGTCCACGGGGTCGAGGCCGGACCGGAACAGGCCGCGCGCCTCGCCCTCGCGCAAGATGCGCGAGATGGTATGGATGAGCGTCTCCACCCCCAGTTCCTCCCGGGCCACCGGCCGCAGGTTCTCCCCGCGGTGCAGGTTCTCGATCCCCACCAGTACGAGAAAATTCGGGTTTTCCAGGTAGTAGGCCAGCGTGAATTCGCACACCTGTTCGATCGCGCGGATGGGATCGTCGGCGAAGATGAACTCAGCCTCCCGCGCCCGCAGCCGGCGATAGGCCTGGACCAGCACTTGGCGGAACAGCAGCTCCTTGCGCTCGAAATGGCGATAGACCAGAGCCTTGTTGACGCCGGCCGCCTTGGCGATGCTTTCCATGGTGGCGCCGCTGAGACCGTTGGCGACGAATTCCTGCTCCGCCGCCGTCAGGATGGCGTCCCGCGTGCGGTTGGAGCGTTCCTCGTAGGACACGATCTTCTTGTCGCTGGCTGCCACGGCTCCCGCTCTCCTTGCTGCTCCCGAGCGGTAGCACGGCGCCCAGGCGGCCGCCAACGGGTGCTTTTCCTTTCAGGAAAATGTTCTGCCGGTTGAGAATTGGGCTTTACAGGCGTTCTAGCTCGTGTTGATCTGTAACGCAAACGTTATAGTTACATCGTGAGCGGGGAACAGGACATGGGTGCGCGCATGCGGGTGGCCTCCGATGTGGGGGGCACGTTCACGGACAGTATCGCCTATGACGAGACGACCGGGACCATCACCGTCTCCAAGGTGTCCACCACCCCGGACAACCGCGCCCGCGGCACGGTCCAGGGCCTGACGCGGGCCATCGCTTTGCAGGGCGGCACCGGGTCCGACGTGGTCTATGTGGGGCACGGCACCACGACCACCACCAATGCGGTCATCCAGCGCAAGGGCGCGGTAACGGCCTTCATCACCAATCGCGGTTTTCGGGACATCCTTCTCATCGGCCGCCAGAACCGACCCACTTTGTTCGATATTTCCGTGGTGCGGCCCGAGCAATTGGTGCCGCAGGACTTGTGCCTGACGGTGCGGGGGCGCCTCGGGCCGGGCGGACGGGAGATCGAGCCCCTCCACGAGGAGGATGTGCGGGAGGCCGCGCGCGCCCTTGCCGGCACGGGGGTGGAGGCCATCGCGATCCTCTTCCTGCACTCCTATGCCAACCCCGCCCACGAGCAGCGGGCGCGGGCCATCCTGGAAGAGATGCTGCCGGGCGTCGCGGTCTGCATCTCCACCGAGATCAATTCGGAATTTCGCGAGTATGAGCGCGCCAGCACGGCGGTCCTGAACGCCTATCTGCGCCCCGTCATGCACAAATACCTCGCCTCGCTGCGCGACATGCTGGGCGATGCGGACGAGGGCCTCGGCCTTGCGGCGGAAAAGCCGGTCATGGTCATGGACGCGGCCGGCGGCCTCATGAGCATTGAAAGCGCGCGCGTCAAGCCGGTGCACACGGTGCTCTCCGGCCCCGCCGGCGGGGTGGTGGCCAGCGCCCATGTGGCGGCGCTGGCGGGGATTTCCGACATCATCACCATGGATATCGGCGGCACCAGCACGGACATCAGCCTGATCCGCAACGGCCATCCGGAAATCACGCGCACCAACACCCTGGAGACGGTGCCGATCCGCCTCCCCGTCATCGACATCAACGCCATCGGCGCCGGCGGCGGCTCCATCGCCTGGATCGACGAGGGGGGCGCCCTGCGCGTCGGCCCCATGAGCGCCGAGGCGGTGCCGGGGCCGGTCTGCTACGGGCGCGGCGGCACGCGCCCCACCGTCACCGACGCCAACCTTGTCCTCGGCCGCTTCGACGACACGTCGCGGCTCGGCGGCGATCTCGGCCTCGACATCGCGGCCGCGCGCGAGGCCATCCGCCGCGAGATCGCAGAGCCGCTGGGCCTTGACCTCCATGCGGCGGCGGCGGGCATCCTGCGGGTGGCGCATGCCAATATCGTGCGCGGCATCCGCGTGGTCTCGGTGGAGCGCGGCTATGACCCGCGCGACTTCGCCCTCGTGCCATTCGGCGGCGCGGGTCCCATGCATGGCAGCCCGGTGGCGCGGGAATTGCGGATGCCGCGCGTGATGGTGCCGCCCACCCCCGGCATCCTGTGCGCCATGGGCCAGCTGATCTCCGACCTGCACCACACCTTCGCCGAGACCCATATCGCCGCCTATCGCGCCGATGGGGCGGAGGATGCGCTGCGGGCGATCCATGCCCTCATCGCCCGCGCCGAGGGCCACCTGGACGAGGATGGCGTGCCGCCCGAACGCCGCGAGATCGAGGTGAAGATCGACGTGCGCTATATCGGCCAGAGCTATGACCTGCCCATCGGTGTGGACATCGGCGCGCCGACCTTCTGGGCGGATCTTCCCGGCCAGTTCCACGCCGCCCACGCGGCCCGCTTCGGCCATGCGGATCCCGCAAGCCCCATCGAGATCGTGGGCCTGGTGGTGACAGGCATCGGCCGCATCGACAAGCCGGTTCTCCCGGTACTGCCCGCCGGCACCGGCACGCCGGCGGCGCAGGCGGTCAAGGGATCGCGGGAGATCCATTTCGAGCCGTTCGACCCGGGGCTCCCGGTCCGCGCCCACGTGGCGCTGATCTATGACCGGGCGGCGCTGAAGGCTGGCGACATGATCCAGGGGCCGGCGGTGATCGAGGAAATCTCCGCCACCACCATCATCTATCCCGGCGACGTGCTCACCGTGCACGCGTCCGGCAACCTGCTCGTGGAGGTCGCCCAGTGACCGCGTTCGATCCCATCCGCCTGGAAGTCCTGAAGAACGCGCTGGAGGCCACGGCGCAGGAAATGGGGGTGGTGCTCAAGCTCACCTCCTTCTCCCCCAACATCAAGGAGCGCATGGACGCCTCCTGCGCCATCTTCGATGCCAAGGCCCAATTGGTGGCCCAGGCGGAGCATGTGCCGGTGCATCTGGGCTCCATGCTCAGGGCGGTCGGCCCCACCCTTGCCATGCTGGACCCGCTGGAAGCGGGGGACGTGGTGGTAGTGAACGATCCCTATATTGCCGGCGCGCACCTGCCCGACATCACGCTGATCGCGCCCATTTTCGTCGCCGGGCGCTGCATTGCCTATGTGGCGAGCCGGGCCCACCATTCGGACGTGGGCGGCATGGAGCCGGGCTCCATGCCCGGGCGGTCCACGGAGATCTACCAGGAAGGCCTAATCATTCCGCCGGTCCTGCTCCATCGGAAGGGGATCGAGCAGCGTGACCTCATGGCCATGATCCTGGCCAATGTGCGCACCCCGGAAGAGCGCAAGGGCGACCTCAATGCCCAGCTCGCCGCCCTCAAGGTGGGCATCCGCCGTGTGGAGGAACTGGCGGAGCGTTTCGGCGCGGCCGCGCTGGAGGAAGGACTTGCCGCCATCCTCGATTATTCGGAGCGCCGCATGCGCCGCCGCTTGGCGGATTTTCCGGCGGGCGAGTGGACCTCGGAGGACTGCCTCGACGATGATGGCAGCAGCGACGAACCGGTCCGCATCCGCCTGAAGGTGAAGGTGCAGCCGGACCGCATGGTCTTCGACTTCGAGGGCAGCTCGCCGCTGCGCCGGGGCAACATCAATGCGGTGCAGGCCATGGTGCACTCGTCGGTGTTCTATTCCATCAAGATCCTGATGGATGCCACCTTGCCGCCCAATGCGGGCGTGATGCGCGCGGTGGAGATCCGCATTCCGGAAGGCTCCTTCCTGGATGCGCAGCGGCCGGCGGCAGTCTGCGCCGCCAATACCGAGACCACGCAGCGGCTCGCCGACACGGTGCTCAAGGCCTTCGCCCAGTTCGCCCCCGACCGCATCGCGGCGGCGAGCCAGGGCACCATGAACCTGATCGGCATTGGCGGGCGTGACCCCCGCAACGGCAAGCCCTACACCTATATCGAGACCATTGGCGGAGGGCAGGGCGGGCGGCCTATGGGGCCGGGCATGAGTGGTGTCCACGCCAACATGTCGAACACCCTCAACACGCCCATCGAAGCGCTGGAGATCAGCTATCCTTTCCGGGTGGAACGCTATGAACTGCGCCCCGGCTCCTCCGGGCAAGGGCTGCATGAGGGTGGGGAAGGGGTGGTTCGTGCTCTGCGGATGATCGACCACGAGGCCCGCGTTTCCCTGCAGACGGACCGCCGCAGGTTCCGCCCTTATGGCCTCCATGGCGGCGGCGAGGGCGCGGCGGGGGAGAACTGGATGGAGGATAAGGATGGCGTGCGCCGGACCCTGGCCGGCAAGGGGTCGCTGACCCTCCAGCCTGGGGAGGTCATTGCCGTGGAAACGCCCGGCGGCGGCGGATGGGGCGCCAAGGTGCGGTGAAGCGCAGGGCGAGCAGGATGGATCGCATCCCGGTCCATTCTGCTGCGCGCAGCCGTGTCAGGTGGAGGGCATGCAGGTGGCCGCCTCCAATTGGCGGCGGATGGCGTCGCGCGTGTCGGGGTAGCGGGCGAAGGCGCGGATCAGGACCACGCCTTTCAGGGACGGGGATTCCACGATCAGCCGGTCCGCTGCGGTGATTTCCTCGTCCTCCGGCAAGGCCGCCCTTTGCATGGGGGAGAGCAGGTCGAGCTCGATCACCCGCCCCGCCGCCTGGTCGTTCAGCGCGTAGAAGGGGACGCCGCGCGCCGTATAGAAGGAGACCGACGTATAGTCGGAGGTCGCTGGCACACGCACCTTCAGTGGGTGGTCGGCGAGGTCATAGAGGCACACCGCGCTGACGAAGGCGGGGTCGGACAGCGGCAAGGTCATGCCGGACGGCGATGGGTCCGGCAGCAGCGTCATTCCGTTCATGGGCGCGATGCGCGTCAGCCGCGCGAAGGCATTGTTGGTGGCAAGCAGCGGCATGGCCAGCACCGAGGCGAGGTGCACGATGCCGGCCAGCACCAGGATAAAGGCGAGCCCCAGCGCCAACTGCCCCGACGCCTTGGCGAGCCATTCCCACAGGGCCGCCCCGCGGGTGCGGCGGGGGGTGTGAAACTCGAGGTAGGGCTCGGGCTCGGGCGGGCGGCGCCAGAAGGCGAAGCGGGAGAGCCGGGACGTGGGAAGCACGCTCATGGGCAGCGCTCCGTCACGATGCGCGGCATGTCCGCCCCTTCCTGGCCGCCGGACGAGAAACTGAACGGGGCATCATAGAGCCGCAGCGCCACCTTCACCCGCCCGCGTGCGCCGGAGGGAATCCAGTTGCCGGCGCGGGCACGGGGCGAGAGCACAATGTCGATCTCTCCGTCGTCGCGATAGACCGTCTCGGCGCTGGTGAAGCCATGGCGCCGCGCTTCATTGGCGATGAGGTGGCCGTCCTCGTCGGTGAGCGTGATGGTCCACAGGCGCGACTGGGGCAGGGAGCCCACGATGCGGATGTCGCACCGGCCGTCCAACGGCGCGCCGGCACTGTCATTGGTGGCCAGGAAGAGCAGGCCGTCCGCCAGCTCCAACGGCAATTCGCCAGAGCGGGCGAAGACCGCGCGCGCATAGGGGTCGGCCTGCACCGTGCCGGAGCGCGGCCAGCCCTCCCAGGGGCCGAGCTTCACCATGTCGAGCCCACGGGTGCGGGTGACCGCCTCATAGGTGGTGCCGAGCCCCAGGGCGACCGAGGCAGCGAGGATGAAGGCGAGGGGGAAGAGGCGCACGGGCGGCGGGTCCCCGCGTCAATTGGTGCGCGCGGGGAGCGCCCGGGCATCCATGGCGGTGGGGCCGCCGGGGGTGGGCGGCAAAGGCGGCGCCTCCTTGAACAGGCGCTCCAGCCGCCCCAGGCGCTCGGCGCTGCGGGGGGAGAGCGTGATGGGCCGCGAGGTGGCCTCAAGGCCGGGCACATCCAGCGGGGTCGGCGCCTGGTCGAGCTTGGGCGCGGGCGCATCGCCGACGCCGGGAATGAACTTCAGGTCGATGCCCTGGTGGGCATAGGCCATCACCTTCTGCCAGGTCATGGCGGGCAGGGAGCCGCCGGTCATCTTGTTGGTAGAGGTGTAGTCGTCATTTCCGAACCAGACCCCGCCCACATAATTGCCGGTAAAGCCCATGAACCAGGCGTCGCGATAGGCATTGGTGGTCCCGGTCTTGCCAGCCACCTTGATGCCTTCCAGCCGCGCCCGCCGGCCCGTGCCGTTCTCCACCACATTGTTGAGCATGGGATTGATGTCGTTGATGACCGAGGGCGGGATCACCTGCACCGGCTGGGGCGCGTCGCGGTCATAGCGCCACACCACATCCCCGGTGCCGACCCGCATTTCCACCACGGCGTGGGGATAGACGCTCTTGCCGCCATTGGCGAACACCGCATAGGCCGTGGTCATGTCGATGACCGTCACCTCCACAGCGCCGAGCGGCAGGGGGGCGGTCAGCGTCAAAGGCGAGGTGATGCCCATGGATTTCGCAAGGTCGACGATCTTCTGCCGGCCGAACTTTTCCGCGAGCCGCACCGCCACGGTGTTGAGCGAGTGCTGGAGCGCCGTCTGCAGCGTGATGGAGCCCATATAGGAGCGCCCATAATTTTGCGGGCACCAATTGCCGAGGCAGATGGGCGCGTCCTGCACGATGGTGGTGGGCTTGTAGCCGTTCATCAGTGAGACGGTGTAGACGAACGGCTTGAACGAGGAGCCGGGCTGGCGCAGGGCATCGGTCGCGCGGTTGAACTGGCTTTCGCCATAATCGCGCCCGCCCACCAAAGCACGCACGGTGCCGTTGGGCTCCATGATGACGATGGCGCCCTGGCTCGCCTTGTAGTCCTTTCCGAACTGCCGCAGCGACTGGTCGAGCGCGGCTTCCGCCACCTTCTGGATGTTGGGGTCGAGCCCCGTCCGCACCACGAAGATGCGTTCGCTGACGGACTTCGGCAGCGTCTCCACCAGCTTCTTCACCTCGGAGAAGGCATAGTCGAGATAATAATCGGGCACCGCGATGTCGCGCCGGTCGATCGGGGTGGCCGGATTGCGGCGGGCGCCGAACACCTGGCCCTCGGTCATGAAGCCGGCTTCCACCAGATTGTCGAGCACGGTGGAGGCGCGGGCGCGAGCGGCCGGCAGGTTTACGTGCGGGGCATATTTGGAGGGGGCCTTGAACAGGCCCGCCAGCATGGCCGCCTCGGCCAGGTTCACCTCGCGGATGGACTTGCCGAAATAATATTTGGCCGCCGCGTCCGCCCCATAGGCGCCGCCGCCGAGATAGGCGCGGTCGAGATAGAGCTTCAGGATCTGGCTCTTGGTCAGCCGGCTTTCCAGCCACAGGGCCAGGAAGGCTTCCTTGATCTTTCGCTCGATGGTGCGCTCATTGGACAGGAACAGGTTCTTGGCCAATTGCTGGGAGAGCGAGGAGCCGCCCTGCCGCACCCCGCCCGCCCGCGCATTGGTGACGAGGGCGCGGGCCGTGCCGGCAATGTCGATGCCGAAATGCTCGTAAAAGCGCCGGTCCTCGGTGGCCAGCACCGCCTTGATGAGATAGTCGGGGAAGTCTTCCAACGGCACCGTATCGTTCTGCCGAACCCCGCGCTCGCCCAGCACATTGCCGTAGCGGTCGAGGAAGGTGACAGCCAGTTCGGTGCGCTTCAGCCAGTCGTCGGAGGTCTCGCGGAAGGCGGGCAAGGCGAGGGCCAGCACGGCGATGATGCCGGCGGTGCCGAGCGTGAAGCCCTCCGAGGCCATGCCCACCAGGAAACGCTTGAAGCCGGTGAGGGCGAAGCGTTCCATGAAGGCGGAATAGGCGGCGGCGGCGCGCACGGTTCCGGTGCCGAGGCGAAACAAGCCACTGTCGATGCGCGCATCCGCATCCAGCAGCGCATTGCGCAGCCAGACCCGGAAAGAAGATGTCTTGCGCTCGCTCACCGTTCGCGTCTCGCCTTGTCGCGTCTCGCCTTACCGCGTGCCGTTTCCGGTTTGCCCCGCAGGCATGTCGGAAACACGGCGGCGGACCTCTCCTCAAGACCCCCTCATGGTCTATAGCGCGTGCCCATGCGTCCGGCGAGGGTGACCTCCGGCGATCCCGCGACAAGGTATATGAGCCGTCGCTGTCCTGCGGCTCCTCTGTGTCGTGCCTGCCCTGGTCCTGCGCGGCCGCATCCAGTAGGAAGGGTCCATGGCGGACGAACCCTTCTGGCGCACCAAGACCCTCTGGCAGCTTTCCGATGCGGAATGGGAAAGCCTGTGCGACGGCTGCGGTCGCTGCTGCCTCGTCAAGCTAGAGGACGAGGATACCGGCATGGTGGCCTATACGGATGTGGGCTGCCGGCTGCTGGACGAAACCTCGTGCCGCTGCACGGATTATCCCAACAGGCAGGCACAGGTGGCCGATTGCGTCCGCCTGACGCCGGAGGCGGTCACGAGTCTCACCTGGCTGCCGCCCACCTGTGCCTACCGCTTGATGGAGGAGGGGGAGGACCTGCCCTGGTGGCATCCTCTGGTGTCGGGCACGCGGGATACCGTTCACGAAGCCGGCATTTCGGTGCGTGGACGGGTGGCGGGGCCGGAGCAATCCTTCGGCCTGTTCGAGCTGATGGAGCATGTGGTCTCCTGGCCGGTGCGCTGGCCGCGCGGGGCCAAGGCCCTGCGCAAGCCCGCTCCGGCTGCACCACGCCGGCCGAAAACCGCGTGAGACGCTCCCCTCCCGCGGACAATGGGCGCCTTCCCCCTCTTGCGCTGCAGCGCAACATGATCTAGCAAGCGCGCCCTTTCCGCGTTTCCGCCTTCTTGCAAGGAGGTCCCATGACCGCCTGCGGCCTCGATTTCGGCACGTCCAACACCACGCTGGGCCTCATGCGCGACGGCATACCGCGCCTTGCGCCCCTGGAGGGGGAGGCGGACACGTTGCCGAGCGCCATCTTCTTTCCTCGCAGCGGTGACCCCCTGTTCGGCCGGGCCGCCATGGCCGCCTACGTGGAGGGCGATCAGGGACGGCTGATGCGGGCGTTGAAATCGGTGCTGGGGTCTTCCCTGGTGGACGAGACCACGCCCGTCGGCCGCATGCGCCTCGGCTTCCGGGAGGTGATCGGCACCTATATCGGAGAGGTGAAGGCACGGGGCGAAGCTGCCGCCGACGGGCCGCTCACGCAGGTTGTGCTCGGCCGTCCAGTGCATTTCGTCGATGGCGATCCGGAGGGCGATGCCCGCGCCGAAGCGGTGCTGGGCGCGGTGGCGCGTCAGATCGGCTTCGAGGACATCTCGTTCCAGTTCGAGCCCATCGCTGCCAGCCTCGATTATGAGCGGCAGGTGCAGGGCGAGGAACTGGCGCTTATCGCCGATATTGGCGGCGGCACGTCGGACTTTTCCATCGTGCGCATCTCGCGCGATCGCAGCGGACTGGCGGATCGCGCGTCCGATATTCTCGCCAATGAGGGCGTGCGGATCGGCGGCACCGACTTCGACCGGCATTTGTCGCTGGCCACGATCATGCCCCTTCTGGGGCATGGCAGTCCGCTGAAACGGGCGGGCCTTGCCATGCCGGTCGGGCTCTATCACGACCTTGCCACCTGGGCCTCCATCAACCGTCTCTATGACGGCAAGGCCTTGCGGACCATCCGCGAGCTGGAGCGGGAGGCGGCGCGGCCCGAGCTGGTTGGCCGCCTCGCCCGCGCGGTGGAGGAGGAACGCGGCCACACGCTGGCGCTCGCCGCGGAACGCGCCAAGATCGAGGTGGCGGAGACCGGTCGCATGGTGCTGGACCTCGCTTTCCTGGAGGCGGGCCTTTCGGTCGGCATCTCGCACGACGAGATGGTGGACCATACCGGCGCCCTTGCGGGGCGCATCGCCGCGCGCATCGGCGCCTGTCTCTCGGCGGCGGGGCTGAAGGCGGGGCAAATCGACGCCCTCTTCCTCACGGGCGGATCGACGCGCCTCGCGCATGTGCGCGCCGATATCTGCGCCTGCGTGCCCCTGGCGCGGGTGGTGGCCGGTGACACCTTCGGCTCCGTGGGCACGGGCCTCGCCATCGAAGCGGGGCGTCGCTACGGATAGCGTCGGATGTCCCGTTCGGGTCGACTGATCTGACCCGATGGCGCTCAACCGCGGTATGTCCCGAGCCTGCTTCCAGGCTTGTCGTTTATGCCCTATAATAATACCCTCATCTGACCGACGCCTTGTCGGTGGCATATTGGTGTGGGGGCATCAGTTGCAGAAGCACACGTCAGAGGGCGGCGGGGGAAGGGAAGCTTTCCCGACCTTCCCCAAGTGCGAGTATGACCAGGACCTCGTGCTTTGGTTGCAGGATGACACGCGCTGTCGCCCCAGCATGCGTGATGTGATGGTCGCCCTGTGTCTGGCCCTGCTGGTGGCGCTGACCGTCTTCGCCTTCTTCTCCTGGCTGCCTCTGGTTGCACATGCCTGCGTGTTCGGGCTGGTATTCGCGGCCGTCATCTTGTTCGGCCGAAAGATCGCCAGCGCCCACTGAGCAAGACGGCTTGGATGCGCCGCGCGCGCGGCGTCCTCCTCCATGTCCTCGCCTATCCGATGGCCCAGGAGGGGAAGGGATCAGGCAGGTGCGCCCAGGCGGAAAAGTCCGCGCGGCTACCGTCGGCGGGTCCCACGAGGCAGGCATCCAGGGCGGCGCGGATGGCCTCCGCATCGAGGGACTGGCCGATGAACACCATTTCCTGGCGCCGGTCGCCATAGCCGGGCACCCAGTGGCGCTTCATCTCGCGCCGCCATTCCTCCTCCTGGGGCCAACGCTCCTTGGGCACGGAGGACCACCACCGCCCCATGCGCTCGGTGCGGCAGATGGCGCCCGCAAGGCTCATGTCGCCCACGAAATCGGGGCGGGTGGCGAGCCAGAACAGGCCCTTGGCGCGGATGAGGCCCGGCCAGGTGGTGCGCAGGAAGGCGGAAAAGCGAGCTGGATCAAAGGGGCGCCGGGCGCGATAGACAAAGCTGCCGACGCCATATTCCTCCGTCTCCGGCACATGGTCGGCAAAGCCATAGAGTTCGCGATACCACAAAGGATGGGTGTGCGCGGCCTCGAAATCGAACCGCCCGGTCTCCAGGACCTCGGCGAGGGGCACGTCGCAGAAGTCCGTCTCGATCAGCCGGGCCGCCGGATTGAGGGCGCGCACGATGGCGCGGGCCGCCTCCAACTGATCCGGCGGGGTGGCGCCGACCTTGTTGAGGATGACCACGTCGGCAAATTCCATCTGGTCCACCAGGAGGTCCACCAGGGTGCGGTGGTCCTCTTCTCCGAGGCTTTCGCCGCGGTCGCGCAAAAAGTCGCGCGAACCATAGTCCTTCAGCAGATGCGCCGCGTCCACCACCGTCACCATGGTGTCGAGGCGGGCAAGATCGGACAGCGAGAAGCCAGCCTCGTCGCGGAACTCGAAGGTGGCGGCCACGGGGAGCGGCTCGCCAATGCCGGTGCTCTCGATGACGAGGCTGTCGAAGCGGCCTTCGCCGGCCAGCCGCTTGACCTCGTTGAGGAGATCCTCCCGCAAGGTGCAGCAGATGCAGCCATTGGTCATTTCCACCAGCGTCTCGTCGGTGCGCGAGAGGCCGGCACCGCCCTGGCGCACCAACTCGGCATCGATATTCACCTCCGACATGTCGTTGACGATCACCGCGACCCGCCGACCCTCGCGGTTGGCGAGGATATGGTTGAGAAGCGTGGTCTTTCCGGCGCCGAGAAAGCCGGACAGGACGGTGACGGGAAGGCGGGAGTCCAAGGAGGGCATGTCTGGAACCAAAATGATATAATGTATCATTTTCATGCCACGGCTTCCCGATGCATTCAAGCCCATGCCCGCCACGGCCTTGCCGAAGTCGCGGTCTTCCCGAGTAAGCCATTGTTTAAATGGACGTTCTTCGGGTGGCGTTCGACCGCCCTTCCACAAGTTTGTAGGTGAGATTTGAGTTTCGCTACCGGGATGTGGCAGTCTGCGCCCAACGGCGCCGCTCAGCGCGCCTGCCACGAGAGGAAACCCAGGATGACGTCATTCCGCGCCCGCCGGCGCACGCTCCGTGCCCTCGCAGCTTCCTTCCTGCTCGCCGCCGGTTCGCTGGCCTCCACGGGAGCCTTCGCGCAATCTGATTATCCCAACCGCGCGATCCGCATGGTCGTGCCCTTCGCGCCTGGCGGCACCACGGACATCTTCGCCCGCATCCTCGCGGAGCATATGGGCACGATCCTCGGCCAGCAGGTGATCGTGGACAACAAGCCGGGTGCCGGCGGCAATACGGGCGCAGCCGGTGTCGCCCGTTCCGAGCCGGACGGCTACACCATCCTCATGGGCACGGTGGGCACCCAGGCCATCAATCCGTTCCTCTACACCAAGATGCCTTATGATGCGGAGAAGGACTTCCTTCCCGTCGCCTTCGCCGCCGGTGTGCCCAATGTGCTGGAGGTGAACCCGAAGAATGTAAAGGCCACAACGGTCAAGGAACTGATCGCCGAGGCCAAGGCGGCCAAGCAGCCGATGACCATGGCCTCCTCCGGCAATGGCACGTCCATCCATCTGTCCGGCGAGATGTTCCAGCAGATGACCGGCGTGAAATTCGTCCATGTGCCCTATAAGGGCTCGGGACCCATGGTGAACGATCTGGTGGGCGGCCAGGTGGATCTCAGCTTCGACAATCTGCCGTCTTCCATCGCTCAGATTCGCGCGGGCAACCTGCGCCCCATCGCGGTCACCTCCGCCGAGCGCTCCGCCGCGCTGCCGGACGTGCCCACCATCGCCGAATCCGGCGTGCCGGGCTTCGACGCCTCCAGCTGGTTCGCCATCTTTGCCCCCGCTGGCACCCCCAAGGCCATCGTCGACAAGCTGAACGCCGCCGCCAACAAGTCGCTGGGCGAGGCGGCCGTGAAGCAGCGCTATGCGGAAGTGGGCGCGCAGATGAACGTCATGACGCCTGACCAGCTCGGCGCTTTCGTCAAGGCCGAGCAGGCCAAGTGGTCGAAGGTGGTGAAGGAATCCGGCGCCAAGCTGGACTGAGGAACAGGGCCGGGGCCGGGGACGGCTCCGGCCTCATTCGGACATAAATCGCCGTTGAGGCGAGATGGGGCTGATCCCCTTATTGCTCCCGACGAAACACGTGCGGGGTGCTTTGGTATGATCAAGACAGGTATTTGGGGGGCGCTTTGCCTTCTGGCCTTGCCGCTGGCGGCGCAGGCGGGCGAGAACGATTCGGGTTTCATGCCGGCCAACGGCATTTTCATCGGGGCCGGCGGCGCCTGGAACGGGGCGAATTTCCCCGACCAGAACATCTACGGCTTCGGGGTCAGCCAGAATTACGCGATCGGGCGTATTCTGGTCGCGACGGGCGCCGCGGCGGGAAATGCCTATCCAAATCTCGGAACGGATTCCTCGATTTCCCCTGTAATCCAGGCCGGCTTCTATCGCACCTTCGAGGGCACGCCCTGGATCTGGGGCGCCAAGTTTTCCTACAATCAGGTGGGCGTCACCGGTGTGGCGCGTGATGTCCTGATCCCGCAGTCGGGCGGCTATACCGGGCTCATTCAAGGCACCTTCACCGGCAACTATTTGCTCAGCTCCTACGAAGTCAGTCTCGACCACCAGTTCGCCCTGGTGCCTATTCTCGGCTATTCCTTTGGCCGGGGCTTCGTCTATGGCGGCGCCGGTGCGACGCTCTCGCACATCACCAACAACATGAACGGGCTGGTCGGCTTTGCCGAGCTGGACCACCGCTATGCGGTCTCCGGCGCGCCGGCCTCGTTCTCCGATTCCAACTGGGTGTGGGGCGCCACGGCCACGGCGGGCGTCACCTATTTCTTCGCGCGGGGCTGGTTCATTGACATGAGCTATTCGTACACGGCCTCGGCCACCCCCACGAATTCGTTCGCGAACCAGTTCGACACGTCCTATCCGCAAGTGGAGTTTGTTGGCGTCTCCGGCGGATACCGCTCCGGCACCGTCAACAATCAGGCGCTGACGGTGACCGTCAACTACGCGTTCTGAGCGGCATCGCCTTCGCGGTTCTGACGCGCCGCTCTCGCGGCGCGTCAGTCGCTTTGGCCGCCCGTCTTCAAGAACAGATCCGCATCGAAGGCCGGGCCAAACTGGGTGGCGACGCAATCGGGGCTGCGCGGCGGCAGGACGGGCGAGGCGCCCACGGCCGCGTCGAAAATGTCGGGGCGATAGACGCTCACCGCCTCGCGCGCCGCATCCGGCGCCCACTCGCCCTGACGGGCCTCCACGATCTGGTGGTAGATCCACAAAGCGTGTCCGGGATCAGGCCGGTTGGCCTGGTCGCGGTGGAGCACGAGATAGTCGGGATGCACCCGCAGCGCGCCGCCGGGCGCGGTGCGCAGGCGCCCGTCCAGGGTCCGCCGCAGCACGTCGGCGGGTAAGGCGAGGTGCCGCGTCTCACCCAGCAGCCGGGCAAGATCCTCATGATTGGCCGGGTCCTCGCACCAGCGGGCCGCCGCATGGAGCGCCCGCACCAGCCGGTGCAGCACGTCCGGCTCGGCATTGGCAAAGCGCGCATGCACGCCCAGCACCTTTTCCGGCACCCAGCCATAAAGCTCCGCGCCCAGCACCGCGATGCGGCCCACATCCGCATCCACCGCCACGCTGTTCCAGGGGCTACCCACGGAGAAGCCGTGAATGAGGCCGTTGCGCAGGCTCTCGGCCATGAAGGGCGGCGGCACCACCACCTGGCGCACGTCCTTGTCCGGGTCCACGCCGCCGGCCTTCAGGAAGTTGCGGATCAGATAGGTGTGTGTTGAGAAGGCATAGACGGCGGCAAAAATGAGCGGCTCCGCCCCCGCAGCCCGGCGCACCCGCACCACCTGTCCCAGCGCCTTGGCAGCGCCGGGAGCGGTGGAGAGGTCGAAATCGGTCTCCGCCATCTGGGCATAGAGGCTCTTGGAAAGGGTGATGGCGCTGCCGTTCAGGTTCAGCGCGAAGGGCACCACCAGCGGCACGCGCACGTGGCCAAGCCCCAGCGATGAGGCGATGGCCAGCGGCCCCAGCATATGGGCGCCGTCCAGAAGGCCGATATTGACCTTGTCGCGAATATTGGCCCACGAGACTTCCTTGTGGAGGGCAATCTCGATCCCTTCGGCCATGGCAAAGCCGCGCTCGGCGGCAGCGATCAGCACCGCGGCGTCGGTCAGGGGGATGAAGCCGATGGAAAGCCGTCTCATCGCAGCAACTCCGCGGCGGTGATGATGGATTGGGCGATGTCCACGAGCCGCTTCTTCTCGTTCATGGCGGTGCGCCGGATGAGGCCGTAGGCGGTCTGCTCGTCGATATTCTTGGCCTTCATGAGGATCAGCTTGGCGCGGTCCACGAGCTTGCGCTCCTCCAACTGGCTCTTGGCCTCTTCCAGTTCCGCTTTCAGGCGGGCGAAGGCCTGGAAGCGGGAGATGGTGGTCTCCAGGATTGGCTTCACCCGGTCCTTGCGCAGCCCGTCCACCACATAGGAGGCGACGCCTGCCTCGATGGCGTCCTCGATGGTCTTGCGGTCCGACTGGTCGACGAACATGGCCACGGGCCGCTTCACCTCCCGACTCACCTGAAACATCTGCTCGATGGTGTCGCGGCTCGGATTCTCCAGGTCGATCAGAATCACGTCGGGGTCGATGGCATAGATGCGCTCGAGCAGGTTGTTGCGCCCTTCGAGGCGCAGCACGTTCACGAAGCCCGACTCGCGCAGCCCCTCGTCCAGGATCGCCGCCCGAACCGGGCTGTCGTCCACGATCACGATACGCAGGGACAGGTCGCTGGCCATTTCAGTCCGTGACATTGCAGGCGACAGTCATTGAAGGCCACAGTCTTTGGCAAGAAGCGTGCCGGCCTCTTGGGCGGATGGATGGCGGCGGGCTTTGGCGTGGCCGGCGCTGAGCGTGGCGGCGGACGGGCAATGCAAGGACGAAGCTCGCCGCCCCCGCTTTGGCCGTCAAGGGGTGAAGTTTAGCCAAGTCCCCCTGCATCCGCTCAATTGGCGGGCAGGCTCGCCGCATAGTCCAGGATGCGGCCGCGCAGGGCCCGCAGATCCGGCTTCTGGCGGGCGAAGGCCGTCCAGTCATTGGGCACGGCCGCGACAAGCGCCTGCTGCAGGTCCCGCGCTCTGGTATCGTCCTTGGCGCGCTCATCCAGCCACATCAGCCAGCGCAGATCCTGCATGCCGTCCACCATGGTCAGGATCAGGGCATCCACCGTGGGCACCAGCTGGCAGCGGTCGGAAGCGAGCGGCAGGATGGTGAAATCCGGCTCGCGCCCGTCCGTGGGGTCGCGCGGGTCGGCGGTCACGGCGCGGGCATGCCATTGAAGGTATCCGCCGACGCCCAGCCGCCAGAAGAGAAAGCCCGCGGCCGCCCGATGGTCGGGCATGTTGTAGAGCCAGGGCGTGACATTCTTGGAGCGCATGAAGTCGAAGATGGCCGAGGAGACGCCGAAGCCATTATTCACCAGCAGGGTGTCGAACAGCGGCACCAGGTCCTGCACCTTGGCGTCGTTGAGATGGCCGGCAATGTTGGCATCGGGGGCGGCGAGGCGGATGGCGTCGCGGATGGCGCGCAGCTTTCCTGCCTCCTCGCTGCCGGGCATGGGTTCGTCGGCGATGGACCAGAGCGGGAGAGGCAGTCCGGCAATGGCCAGTTCCTTCTGGATGGTCGCCACGTCCTGGGCGGCCGCCATCTTGTCCTCCCGGTCGAGCAGGTGCTTCACCGAGGTGTAGTCGAAGTAAGGCGGCTTGAAGCCAGCCTGCGCCACGAGCCGCATCTGGTCCACATAGCGCGCGCGTTTGTCCGCGAAGGGGGCGGTGATCTCGGGCGAGATGCCGGTGATGCCGAAGCTGCGCAGGGTCGCGAAATCGCAGGCCATCAGCCGGTCGACGTCCGCCGGGGTGGGCGGGAACCACACCTCGTCATTGGGCGCGGCCACATAATAGCCGATGGGCTTGTCGATGGCCGGCAGGACCTGGGGAATGACCGTGACGTTTGCCTGCGCCTGCACGTTATTGCCGGCAATGTTCATCTGCAGGACGATGGGCAAGGTGCCGCTGGCCGTTTCGGGAACGGTGAAGGTCAGGTTGATGCGCCGGGGCACGCCGGCGACGATCCGCATATGGTCGAGATTGCCTTCCAGCACGTCGGAGGTGATGGACAGCGCCCGCTCGCCTTCGCCCCGGCCGCGCATATAGGTCCACTTGCCCCAGCGTACCTGCGGGCTGATGCCGTCCGGCGCGGTGACCGTGACATTGGGCATCAGGTCGTCCTGGTCGGAGAAGGCGAGAAAGTCCACGGAGACCAGGGCCCCGCGCGCCGCCCGGATAGGTGTCTCGAAGGGCAGGGCCGGGTTCCAAAACGGGTGCTGGATGCGATGGCCGTCGCCGACTGCCCGCAAGGTGACGCCCTTGGCGAGGCTTGGGTCCACCGGCTTGTCCACCACCGGCCAGCGCTCCAGGAAGCGCTGGCGGCGCCAGTCCTCGATCGCATCCACCGCGCTCGTGCTGTCGCCCGGCTCCACCACCATGGCGGCGAGATAGCCGTTATTGGGCGGCTGGTCGGAGGAGAGCTGCACGACGATCTTGCCGTCGATCACGGGCACGGTGGCGGTGATGAGGCCGGCGCGCTCGCGGGCGAATACCTCCCACGGGCCGCCATCGATCATCGCTTCCTTCCACAGCCCGCGCTTGAACACCTGGTCGATCCATTGGCCGGGCGTGTAGCTCTCTTGGAGCACCACCTGGCCGTTGATGACGATGGTTCGGTTGAGCGAGTGGGGGAAATACTCCCACTCTCCCTGGTCCTCAGTCCACAGCGAGACCGTGGCCGTGCCGCTCTTGGTCCAGGGCACGGTGACAGTGTGGATGCCGTTCAGGCCGCTGGAGAGGAGCGGATCATTGGGCGTCCGGGTCAGGCTGCCCGCCGGGCGGTCCAGGCGCTTGTCATCGGGCAGAACCGTCTCGAAGCCGGGCACGGCGAAGTCCGCGGAGGGCACGAAGCGCAATGCGAGGGCGTCGGAGGGGACGGGGCTCGCCCCTTCCACTGCGACGCCGCCGAGCGTGGCCGGGCCTTCGCCATCCCCGAGCGAGACGACGATGCGGGAAATCTTGGTGCGGTCGAGCCGCGCCTTGGAGGGGGTGACCCAGGAGGAGACCGGCGAGCGCAGAATGAAGGGGCCGGGCGGATAGGTGCCGCTGGCATTGGCGCGCGAATACCAGTTTTTGGAATTCTCATCGTCCACCCGCAGATGGACGGTCACCGGCTTGTCGGAGGTGTTCACGCCGGTGATGACCAGTTCCTGGTTGGCGTCGAAAGCCACGGGGTTCGGAAATTCCTGCACCGCCGGGAAGCGCGCGCCCTTCAGCCAGGCTTGCCCCACCGAAATATCCGTGGGGGCGGGGGCGAGCGACCCCGTGGTCTGGCGCTTCTCGATGCGAACCGCCTCGATATTGGCGGTGGGCGCGCCTTCAGGGGTGAAGATCACGATCCGGGTAATGGCATTGATGTTGAGCTTGGACTGGCCCGGCGTCGGCAGCGAATCCAGCGGGATGCGCACCGAATAGGGCCCGGGCTGGAGCACCGCCACATGGCCGAAGCGGGACATCCAGTTCTGCGAGGCGGTATCATCAATGCGGACGTTCAGTTCCACGGGGCCGCCGCTGGAATTGGTGCCGCGAATGACGAGGTCGTCCCCCACCGCGAAGGCGCGGGGCGGGGCGAAGGGAATGTCCAGCGCCTGCTTGGTGCTGGTGTTGGAGGCGAGCACGCGCCCATCCTCGGTGCTCGCCGGGGTGAGCGCCTTCTGGACGCGCTCGGTGGTGATGTCACCCCTGGCGATATCGCCCTTCAGGCGATCGATGATGTCTGGCCGGAACAGCACGACACCGGCCGCGCATGTGGCCAGGAAGGCGAGCATGGCCCCCCAGGCGAAGCCGCTGAGCCAGGTTTTAAATCCGCCCATCTGTGTCTCCTTGCCCGTCTGGCGCCGCTGCGCGGCGTCCCTCGGTCTGCTCCGGCGAGCGGGTGTGGCGGCGCCTGCTGGCCTGGCCATGCCCGTTGCCCGGAACGGGCGCACGTTTCCCCTGATCCGCTGCGGGCGCAAGCGGGTGCGTCCATGTTCGGCGGGGATTTCCCGGGCAGGGGGCGAATTTGTCGCCTTTCAAGATGTTAGCCGAGGTAGGGGGATGGGGACTGTGACGCTTCCCACCGGGGCGTGCGCATTCTAGAAGCGTCTGGCGGGAACGCTGGGACCGGAGGTCGAGTGTGGCGGACAGGCACGGGAGCGCTCCGGCAAGGGGCATCGGCTGGGCGCGCGTCGCCTCACGCGGGCTGGTCTTCGCCATCCTGACCTTGCTGGTCCTGGTCATCATCATTTTCCAGCAGCAGGCGGGCGGCGCCTTCGTGGCGGAGTTCTCCGCCAACAATGCGGACGAGGCCAGCCATTATGTGACCGGCCTGCTCTTCACCGATTATGCGCGGGCGGGCTTTCCCTCACCGCTGGCCTTCGCCCGCGACTATTATCTGCACTATCCGAAGGTGGGCATCGGCCATTGGCCGCCCCTCTATTATATGGCCGAGGGGCTGCTTTTTCTCGCCTCCTCGCCTGCGACGCCGGTCGCGCTGTTCCTGCCGGCTCTGATCGCGGCGCTTCTGGTGGCGAGCGCCGGCTTCCTGGCTGCCCTCGCGCTGGGACCGCTGGTGGGGGTGGGCGTCGGCACCGTGTTGCTCGCCTTGCCATTGTTGCGGGAAGCGACCCTCATCATCATGCTGGATCTGCCTGTGGCTCTCTTGGTGCTGCTGGCGATCCTGGCCTATGGCCGCTATCTGGCGGCGCCCCGCTGGGTGCCGGCGCTCATTTTCGGGCTGCTCGCCGCCATGGCCATTCTCACCAAGGGCACGGGCGCGGCTCTCGCCTTGGTGCCCCCCTTCGCCGTTCTGCTCACCGGACGGTTCGGCCTGCTGCGCCGGCCGGACTTCTGGCTGCCCTTGCCGGTGGTGGCGGTGATTGCCGGTCCCTGGACGCTCGGCACCTATTCCATGGCCGCCTCTGGCTTCCAGTATGGCTGGGGAACAGCCTTCATCCGCCAGGCGGCCGAGACCTATTGGCATGGCCTCCTGGCGGGGATTGGCGGCCCTCTCGTGGCGCTCGCCGCCCTCGGCCTGCTGTTCGTCATGGTGCGCACCTGGCGCGGTGGCGATGAGGCTCCGGCGGCGCAGCCCTGGGCGGCGGTGGGCGCCGGGCTTCTGGCGGTTCTGGCCTTCCAGTGCATCGTTCCGGCCGGGCTCGACCCGCGCTACCTGCTGCCGGCGGCGGCGCCTCTCCTGCTGATGGCCGCCTACGGCCTCATGGGCGTGTTCAGCCTGTTGACGCGCAGCTGGCCGCTCATCACAGGGCTTCTAGCTTGCCTCCTCCTGCTGGTGATCGCCTCGCCCTTCCTGCTGGTGACGCTGGCCAAGCCCTCGGTGGGCATGGTGCCGGCCGCCCGCGCGGCCATGGCCACGGGCGCGGCCAATCCGCTCATCCTCGTCGGCTCGGATGCCATGGGGGAGGGGGCCCTGGTCGCGTCGGTGGCGCAAGCCGATCGGGCCATGCTCTATTTTGCCCTCCGCGGCTCCAAGCTGCTCGCCGTTTCCGACTGGAACGGCAAGGACTATGCCCCCCTTTACCCCGATGCGGCGGCCCTGATGCGGGGGCTTGATGACCTCGGCATCGGCTATGTGGTGCTGGATACCTCGCCGGTGGCGCAGGCCATCCTGCACAACCGCCAGCTTGCCGAGGCGGCCGCCGTCTACCCCGACCGCTTCCGGCTGCTGGGCACCTATCCCCGCTCGGACCGCACGGGCGAGGTGCGGCTCTATCAATTGGTGGGCAATGAGTCGCGCACGCCAGACAGGGGTGCTTTGCAAGAGAAAGTAATGCAGGGACGCAATTTCTGATCGATGATGCGCCACGGCGCAGCTCACTCTCCACCCTACCCGGCGACCGTCTCTCCATGCGCGACCTGAAGGACTATACGCTGCGCGAATGGGCGAACGCCGCGCCGCTCTCGCATCGGGCGCGGCGGCTGCGCAACCTCGCCATCGACGCCCTGTATGCCGGCCGACGCGCGACAGGACAGGAGGCGCTGGTGGCGGAGCTTTCTGCGCGGCGGGACGAGGTGCTGGCCTGCACCATCGCCTTCAACCTGCCGCAGGCGGTGGCCCTTCTGGCCGAAGGGATGGCCCGCAGCGTCCCCGATGCGCGCCTGCTGGTCTGCGACAATTCCTCGGACCGGGAGGCCCGCGCGCGCATCGCCCACCTCTGCCGGGAGAGAGGGCTGCTTTATTGCCCCATGCCGCCAGCGCCCCGGCCGCACAAAAGGCCCAATGGCTCGCGCTCCCATGGCGTGGCTCTCAACTGGGTGTGGTCCAACCTCATCCGGCCGTCCCGGCCCCGCATCTTTGCCTTCCTGGACCATGATTTGCTGCCGCTGGCCCCTGACGACCTCGCCGCCCGCGTCGCCCGTCAGCCGGCCTACGGCATGGTGCGCCATGGGGAGCGGTTCGGCGGCTGGTATCTTTGGCCGGGCTATAGTGTGTTCGATTTCGCCGCCGTGGCGCACCTGCCGCTGGACTTCGGCACCGACACGCCGCTAACCCTCGATACCGGTGGGCAGAATTGGCGGGTGCTCTATCGCCACCTGTCGTTGCCCGACCTCGCCCAGGCGCGGACCCGCGAGGTATTTCTCGAGGATCCCGAAACGGGCAAGCCTGAATCCTATCTCTTGGCGGACCAGTGGCTCCATGTGGGGGGCGCCGGCCATCGGGGCGGCGGGGCGGCGGCGCTGGAACGGGTGCGGGCGGCCTATGAGGCCGATCCCCAGGGCCTTCTCGCCCGCCTCATGGCCTCTGTGCGGACGCAGGCGAGCTGAGGCGCCCGCGCGATCGCACAAAAAAACGCCGCCGGGAGACCGGCGGCGTTGAAAGAGGTTCGCGAACGGCGCGAGAGGCTGTGGCCTCCCGCTTTGACGCTCACTTGGCGGACGCGGCCTTCTTCTTGCCGTCGCCCGTGCGGTCGGTGCGCTCGGCGATACGGGCAGACTTGCCGCGACGGTCGCGCAGATAATAGAGCTTGGCGCGGCGGACCTTGCCGCGACGCACCAGCTTGATGGAATCGATCAGGGGAGAGTGGACCGGGAACACGCGTTCCACGCCCTCGCCATAGGAGATCTTGCGGACCGTAAAGCTCTCGTTGAGGCCGCCGCCATTGCGGGCGATCACCACGCCCTCATAGGCCTGCACGCGGCTGCGGTCGCCTTCGACCACCTTCACGTTCACGATCACCGTATCGCCGGGCTGAAAGGCCGGAACCGGGCGCTTCTCGGCAAGACGGGCGGCCTGTTCGGCCTCAAGCGTCTGAATGATGTTCATGTCACCAACCTCTAGCGGTCACCGCAAACGGGCTCCCTCGCGGGAACCATGCCCCGGCGCCACATCGTGTCGTTGTAAGTTAAGGGACGGCGCGGCCTATAGCGCAGAACCGGCCGCCTGTCATGTCTTTTCCGTCACCGGACCGTCATCGGTGCCGGAGAGGAGGTCGGGCCGCCGCGCGCGAGTAATGTCCAACGCCTGTTGGTGCCGCCAGGCATGGATGCGCGCATGGTCGCCGGACACCAGCACCTCGGGAATGGGCTGTCCCTCGAATATCTGCGGACGGGTATATTGGGGATATTCCAGCAGGCCGGCGGAGAAGCTCTCATCCTCCCCGCTTTGTGCCTTGCCCATGACGCCGGGAATGAGGCGGACACAGGCGTCCAGCAGCAGCAAGGCGGCCGTCTCTCCGCCGGACAGAACCACATCGCCCACGCACACCTCTTCCAGCCGGCGGGCGGCGATGACGCGTTCGTCCACCCCCTCGAAGCGCCCGCACAGGATCACCACGCCTGGACCTGAAGCGAGGTCGCGCACCCGCGCCTGGGTCAGCGGGCGGCCGCGGGGGGTCATCAGCAGGCGGGGGCGGGGGTCATCGGCCGGGGCGGTGGCGTCAATGGCGCGGGCGAGCACGTCGGCCCGCATCACCATGCCGGGGCCACCGCCGGCGGGGGTGTCATCCACGGAGCGGTGGCGGTCCAGGGCGAAGTCGCGGATCTGCACCGCCTCCAGCGCCCAAAGGCCACCGTCAAGCGCGCGCCCCGCCAAAGCATGGCCGAGGGGGCCGGGAAACATGTCCGGATAAAGCGTGAGGACGCTGGCGCGAAAGGTCATGCGCCACTGATGGGCGAGAGGAGGGGGAAGGTCAAATCAGCGATAGCCGGCAAGGCTGGGCCCCGCCGGCCGGGCGCCTGCGCTCAGCTGATCTCGAACAGCGTGGAGAAGCCGGAAATGTCAAACACTTCCCGGATCTGCGGCTGAAGGGAGGCCAGCGAGAGATTGCGCTTGGCGCTGCGCATGGCCTTGCCGGCCACCAGCAGGGCGCGCAGGCCGGAAGAGGACACATAGTCCACGCCAGCCAGATTCACCTGGATGCCCCCGGTGGTGGTGGACACCACTTCGAGAAGGCTCGCCTCGAACGGCTTGGCATTGGGAGTATCGAGGCGCCCCGATACCTTCAACAGCACGTCGGCGCCAGCCTGTTCCCGCTCAATCTGCATGAACCTGTTCCCGCGCGTCTTGGACCAATTCCTCTGCCGCATTAGCCGCATTCGAGCCCGCGCGCAATGTGAGGGCGATCCGATGCAGCAGCCATACGGCTCGCTCGAACAATCCCGTTGCGTGCTGGAGCGCCGCCAAGTCGGTTCCCGAAGCGGACATGGAGGTGGCTATGGCGCGCCGGTGGCGCTCCATCAAACCGCTGCGGTCCCCCGTAAGGGTGCTGAGTGTGTCCAGGTCCTCGGCATCCTCCGCCTCCACCAGCGACAGGGTGAGCGCGCGCAGGGATTCCGACAGGTTGAACGCGAGCGGCGGCACGGTGTCGAAGTCATCAATGATGTCGCTGAGCTCCGAGAGGGTGGTCCTCAGGTCTCGCATCAGCACCAACTCGCCCCGGATCCTGAGGGCGAAATCCAGGTCTTGAGGCGCCAAGCCTCGCTGCATCAGGTCGGTGAGGAAGAGCTCGGTTTCGGTGGACACCATGCTTGCGCCGCGAGCGATGGCCGCGCGGTGGGTGCGATCGTCCCCCGTCCGCTGGTCAAGGTCAGGGATCAGTCCGGGCAAGTGGCGCTGGAGATGGCGGGCCTCCCGCGCGGCGAGCTCAAGGGCGCTCGAGGGGTCTTCGAGTGCGGCCGGATGAATATAAGTGGGCTGCGAAATGTGGTCTTCGTGGGTGGGCGGACTGATCCTCGCTGCGAGGCTCGCCATCCGTCCCGGCGAGATGCAGACAACCACTGCGCCAAGCACTTGCAGGACCAGGAATAGAGTGGAAATTGCCACCGAGTCCTGCCCGTCGACCAGGTCGCGGGCGACCATCGGGGCATCGATGCCGAAGCCCTTCTCGGCGATGATCCAGACGAGGCCGAACAGTACCGTGCCCGAGACCTTCACCATTACATGCACGTAGCACAATTGCTTGCCCGTGCCGGCGAGGCCTGCGGTGGTCCAAAGGGTGGCCAACCCAGACCCCACATTGGCGCCGAGCACCACGACGACCGCGTCGTCGAAGGTCATCAGACCTGTCTGGACCAGCGGCAGGACCAGGATCGCGGCAGTGGAGGAGGATTGCGTGATGAGGGCCACCACAATGCCCAGAGCCATGCCGGTGACCGGGTTGATGTAGCCGCTCACGAAGGTGGACAGCTCAATGAGGGGCAAAGACTTTGGTGCCGTCTTGATGAAGTCGAGCCCCATGAACAGCAGCGCGAGGCCCAGCAGCACGCCGAGCCATTCGCGCACGCGCGGCGCGCGGTCGAGCTTGAACTGGTATCCCATCCCGATCAGCGCCAGGAGGTAAAGAACGGCCAGACGGACATTGATGGCGGCCAGGAACACCAGCACCGACGTGCCCACATTGGCCCCCCCCACCACCGACACCGCCTCGCGGGTGGTGAGGAAGGCGCTGCGCACCAGGTTGGCTGTGATCAGGGTGACTGCGTTCGAGGACTGGATCACCGCGCCCGCGAGGGTGCCGCAGGCAAAACCGACCGGGACGGAACTGGTGGCGGTCTTGAGGAGCGCCTTGATGCGGTGCCCGAGCGCGGCCTGCAGATGCGAACCCACCAGCTTGAGGCCGATGAAGAGAAGGCCGAGGCCGGCCAGGAGTTCGGCGATGATCAACATGGCAACTGAGCCCGGCCGCGCGACGCCCTATTCGGCCTTGGGCCCTGCCACCAGGAGAAGATGATTTTCGTCACCTTTGCGCTCATAACGGATGGCCTCAAGGAAGTGCCGCATGAGGCGCACCCCATGACCACCGATTTTCGCATCCTCGACACTCTCCGCCATGTCCGGAGAGACGACGGCGGTCGGATCGAACGCCACGCCGTTGTCGACGATCCGCACCTGGAACCTATGATCATCAAGCTTCTGGTATTCGAGCCTTATGACAGCTCGTTGACGCCCCCCGGGAAAGCCATGATTGATGACGTTGGCCAGCGCTTCCTCAATACTCAGCTGCACGCCGAACAGGAGACCGGGAGGCAACTCGTCCCGCTCCGAGAGAGTGTCCAGCCATTCGCTGACCCGCGGAATTTCATCCACGTCCGCCGTGATCGGAAGCGTGTCGCTGGAAGGCTGCGAGCCGCTGGCAGTCATGAAGGGCGACCGATTGGAGGCGCGAACAGGATGCCGGGCAGGCCGGAGGGCAGGCGGGTGCGGGCAAAGCCATGCCAGCCCTTCTCGAACAGGGAGAGCTGGGCGGGAATGTCCGCCGGGTCCACCGCGATCGCCTGCTCGCTGTCGTGGAGGGCATGGTCTCGCACCATCAGATAGCGGGCATAGCCGCCATAGCGGCGGATGAGGCCGTGAATGGGGAAGCCTTCCGCCAACAGGCTCGCCCAGCTGGGCGTATTTACGGGAGCGGCCGTGGAGAACAGCAGCATGCCACGCGGCGCCATGGAGACGCGCGCCGAAATGGTGGCGCGCTGAAGGGCGCGCCCACGAAATGCGGGAGCGACCGAGGCACCCGCCAGGCGCCCCGTGGCCGTGCCGGGCGCGACCTTCAGGTCCGCTTCCCAATTGTCCTTCGGCGCATGCTCGTGCTGGAGAATGCCGTAGGCCACAAGGCAGTGCTCGGCCTCCGCCGCGGTCTGGTCGAAGGCGCCGATTACCCGCCCGCGCCCGGCCAGGATGCTCTCGAAATAGGCCCGGCTCTCCGGCTTGACGATATCTGGTCGCACCACGGGACCCACCGCCAGCCGATGCAGGGCCTCCACCGCCTCGATGTCCGACGGTTCCAGCTCGCGCCAATGCAAGGCGATGTCCGTTGTCTCCACCAGGGCCGCCCGCATCAGGCGATCACCTCGGCATAGTTGAGCATCACGATGGGCGGATAGACGCTCAGGCGTTTGGCCACCTTCATGTTGATGATCAGCGCGAACCGCTTCAGCGTCTCGATGGGGATGTCCTTGGGTGCCCGCTTCTCCACCAGGATCTGCACCGCCTTGGAAGCGGCCAGCTGCCCGACGGAATAATAGCGCGAGACGAGGCCCACCAGCCCGTCGCCTTCCCGCAGGAAGAACTCGGTGGAACCGAACGTGGGCAGGCCCACGTCAATGGCCACCGGCGCGATGCGGTTGAAGATGGTGGCGAGGAAGGTGTCGGGCGGCAGATAGAGCCAATCCGCGCCCTTGTTGCGCATGTCGCGCACGAACTGCTCCACCCCGTCCCCGGTGGGACGGTTGCCGGCCATGTTCAGCGGCTGGGCGAACAGTTCGGCGCCGGTGCTGTCGCAGAAGGCCTTCATCTCGTTGACGATGACCACCGAATTGCTCTCGTTGGGCGAATAGATGACGCCCACCTTGGAAAACGGCTTGTAAGTCTGCATGGCGCGCATCTGCACGTCAGTGGGCACCACATGCACCGCCCCGGTGACATTGCGCCCGGAGGAGGCCACAGACGGCGCGATCTTGGTGGGTACGGGCGCCGCCACGAGGGCGAACACGACGGGGATGTCGTGGACGAAACTTGAACCGTCAGCGGCGTCATAGGGACCGGCCACGGCCAGCGTGTTGGGCGTGCCGTAGGTGTAGATCAGGTCAGGCTTGAAGGTGGGCAGGGTCTCCGCCAGGATTCCCTTCACGCGACTGGCGTCCCGCTCCACGTCCCGGGAGAGGAAGTCCGCCTTCACCCCGGCCGCCTCGAAGAAATAGCGGAAGCCCCGCTCTACGTCGGTCTCGCCGCGGAAGGTCAGCATGAGGATGCGAAATGGGGCATCCTGCCCGGCAGCGGCAGCGGCAGTCTGGGCCGCGGCCCCGGAGAACCCGCCGAGCGCGCCCGCGGCGCCCGCGCCGAGGCCCAGCGAAAGGAGCGAACGCCGATCGATCACAACGGGCTACCTTCTGGTGAAACATTCCTCGGGTCGCCAGCCGTTCCGGTCCGGGAGCGCTTCTGGCGGCCGGACAGAGCGAAAACGAGGGCGCCCGACATCACGAATACCCCGATCAGCGCCGTTGCGGAAGCAAATCCCGCCACCGCCAGCAGGAATCCGGCCGCGGCAGGCCCCGCCGCATTGCCGCTGCGCTCAATGAGGCGGAACAGGCCGAGGACGCCAGCCGATCCGCCGCCCGGCATGTGGCGGGCACTGTCCGCCACGAGCGCCGATTGCGGCGCGATGGACATGGCCTGGCCCAGCCCCAGCAGCGCCAGGACCACAGCGACCGTCAGCGGCGAGGTGCCGAGCAGCAGTACCAGAGTGCCGGCTCCCGCCACCAGGCCGCCCATGGCAACAAATCTCGCCCGCGCATCGAGCCGTTCCGCCAGGGCCGCGAAGAGGGGCACCGCAAACACCATCAGGATGGGATAGATCATCTGCAGCCGCCCGATCGCGGCCGAGCTGTAGCCTTGCCGCTGCAACTCCACCGGAACGAGATAGAAGCAGACGGCCACCAGCAGAAACTTGGCCGGGAGTGCGCAGCCGAACAGAAGTGGCGCCAGGCGCGGCGCGCGGAACGCGGCCGCCAGGTCCGCCAGCCCCACCCCTGCCGCATCCTTGCGCGGCTCGGAGCGCGGCAGGGTCAGTAAGGCGACGAGCAATGCTGTCCCGGCCAGCAGCGCGGAGGCCATGAGCGCGGCGTGCCCTCCCAGGCGATCGGCGATCACACCGCCGATGGGGGGGCCGCACAGGCCCGCAACCATGATGGCGCGCACGAACATGGCAAGGCCCGCTGTGCGTTCGGCGGGGCGGGAATGGTCGATCACATGGCCCTGGGCTGAGACGAACACCAGAGCATAGCCCACCGCCGAGGCGAGCCGAGCCGCCAGGAAGACGTAATAGTTCTCGGCGAGGCCAGAGGCGGCATAGGCGCACGCGGCGATGAGAGCGCCCAGCACGAAGCCGCGCCGACGCCCGAGCCGTTCGGACGCCACCGCGAACGGCAACTGGCACAGCGCCACGCCGGCCATGAAGACAACGATGGGCAGGGACACCGCCACATCCAGCGTCAGGCTCGAATCGGGGGGGATCATGCCCTGGACCATGCGCGGCAGGAACGGGCGTGTGAGTTCCTCCGCCATCATGAACAGGAACAGGGCGGGCCGGACGACGGTGGCGGCGTGGTTCTCACCCGGATGAACCGTGCCGAGCCCGGTGCGCACCGCCATGGCATCGAGGGCGGCCACGGCCTCGTCATCGCCTCGGCGGATCGCCTCGGCGCGCGCCCTGGCGTGGCGCTCGTGCAAGTGCTGCACCTGCCGGTCGATGGGTGCAACGAGCGGCGCCGAAGCGTCCTGGCGGGCCTCGTGCAGCCACAGCCGTCCCCGCGCGAGCGCGCGCACCCGCGATTCGATGGCGGACAGCGCCTCGACGCCCCTGCTGCCGACCACCAGGGCCACCAGTTCCAGCGCCACCAGGAGCGATACGATGCCGATGAAGGCGACGTCCACCAGCACCGCATTCACCCGCTGCGCGACCACGCCGGGGTCAATGGTGATGGCAAGGGTCGCCAGGGGCGCGCCGGACGTGGCGGTGACCGCCGCCAGGACGTGAGGGGGATCGGGCGTCTCCGGCGGCGCGCCGGCAACGCCCAGAAGGCGCCCGTCCGTGGCGGTCAGCCGGATTTCCGCCAGCTCGGGATTGCGGGTGCGCAGATCCTCGAAATAGTCCCGCACCCCCACCAGCTGGTCCACGGGAATGCCGGCACGGAGCGCGCTTTCCACCAGCGCCGCGGCGGACAGGCTCACCGATTCGGCCTTCTCCGTGATGGCGGGAACGATGGTGCGCGAAGCCGCGTGCTGCGCGCCCCAGCCGATGATGGCGAGCGCCGCGCAAAGTACCACGGAGATGGCAATGGAAATCCCGGCCCTCAGCCCGATCATGACCCCGAGACCTCCGGTGCGATGAGGGTGGCGTGCGCAGCGTCGGCCGCCGCCCGCGCGGAAACGGCCGCAGGCGGCCAGGAGCCTGGGTCTGCCGCCCGGCGCACCGCCCGCTTCAGGCCGAATGCGAGCAGAAGGCCGATAACCAAGGTGGCGAGGCCGGCGCCCAGCAGGGTGGGAACGGCGATCCGTGAGAGATCCTCGGACAGGGCCGCGGCGCCGGTGGCGAGCGCGTGCGGATCATAACGCACCACCACCTGTCCGATGACGGCTGCCAGGTCATTCTCGATGCCGGCCGCCACCGAATCGGCGATCCGGCGCGGCTCGGTGACGCCCACCCGGTCCGGCGCGCTGCTGAACAGCACATGACCGCGCCGGTCCACCACGTCTATGGAGCGGATTGCATCGTCGAGACGCTCTTCACGGCGTAGCACGCCGGTCAGCGTCTCCTGCATGGGCAGGGCAATGCCGAGGGCATCGGCCACTTGCGCGGTCTGGGCGATGCGTTCGGCGGTGATGGTAAAACGCGCCTCCACCGCCTGGCGGTGGGCATTCTGCAGCGTGATGAAGGAGAAATAGGCGCCGAACGCAACGCAGACGGCCGCGATCAGAGCAAACAGCGTAATCAGGCCCACGGTCGTACGGGTCATGATGGCTCGCTCGCTGAGATCGCCGCGCGTCCCGTTGGCGGCTCGAAAGGCGGGGAAACGTCTCGAAGAGTTTGGTATTTTCGATTCTGCTCAGTTTGGGTCTGGTTTGCAACGGCCCGGGGCGGTAACGTCCCGCGCGCTTCACGAAACAGCATTTTCTCTTCATGGCATTTGTCAGTCGGCTCGTCTTGGTGACATTGGGGACGCTCCTCGTCACGCTTGTGACGGTGGCCGGCGCCGCCTTCCTTGCGGGCACCAAGGTGGGCGAAGAGATCGAGATGGCCCGCGTGTCCCACCTCCTGGGTACGCTGCGCAGCGCCACCGAAGCCAACCTGTCCATCGGCCTGACCCTCGATCAGCTCTCCCTGCTGCAGGCGCGGATCGAGCGCGAGAAGGTGAATGACCCATCCATCGTCGCCATCGATATTTTCAGCGCGCCGGGTCGGTTCATGTACAGCACCGACCGCGGCGCCATCGGCGAGACGGTGGACAAGTCGTGGCTGACCCCGCTCGCGCACGACGGCATCTGGCGCCTGGAGGGTCGCCGGGAAACCATCTTCGGCACCCGCTTCGACGGCGATCTGGGCCTTGCCGGCGGCATCGCCGTGACGGTGTCGGATTCGGCACGGGTGCATCGGGTTGAGACGCTGGGTCTTTCGCTCATCACCCAATCCGGCCTCCTCATCGGCGCCGCTGGCCTTGTCGGTTTCCTGACGGCCATGGGGTGCGCGTTCGTCTTGACCCGCCCTTTCGCACGGGTGTCCCGCATCCTGCGTGGGGAACGCATGCGGCCTCATCGCGGATGGCGGCTTGAGACCCTTGCCGCGCAGACCCGCAAGACCTGGGACGCAGCGGAAGAGAGGGCCGAGATCGGGATGCGGGAGCTGCAGGAGCTGGACGATGCGCACTGATTCGCACCCGGCCGCCAGAGGCCGCGACCGCCTCGCCTGCGCCCTGTTCGTCTTCCTCGTGACCCTGCTGGTTGGAGGGGCGGCGGCCGCCTTCCTGGTTTCCACTTTCCGCGAGCGCGTGGAGCACGAGGCGCGCCGCGACGCGACCCTGATTGGGACCACGGTGGCGCGCGCGCTCGCCTCTCAGTTCGAGAAGGCCGCCCGTTTCGGCATTCCGCTCAAGCTCCTGCCGGGGGTCGAGGCCTATCTGGACGAGACGCTCTCGCGCACGCCCGGCCTCACACGGATTGTCCTGCGCGGGCCGGATGGGCGGGAATTGCGCAGCGCCGTCGGCCCCGCGCCGGGGACGGACACGGTGTCCATGCCGATCCAGGTGGATGGCATCCAAATGGGACAGGTGGACGTGGTGACCACGCCCGCCACCTTATCCTCCGCCTTCGCCGATCTCACGCGCCAGGCTGTTCTTTCGGTGGCGGTCTGCGCGGTGCTCGGTGCCGGCGCCGCTGCCGTGTTCGCCGGGGCCAGCCTCGCCCGCTCGCGCCGGCGGCTGGCGGGCATGCTGGCCAAGACGGCAGACGGCGATGTCGATCTTGGTCCGCCCCCTGCGGTCCTGAGCTTCGGTGCGGTGGGCACCGCCTTCAGGGCCCTGCGCGAGGGCGTGCGGCGCGTGGTGGAGCGGCAGACGGCGGTGCAGGCCTATGCGGAAGAGATTCTGACCGTCGATTTTGACGGCCGCCTGCGCCCTGAGGTGGAGCGCCTGCGGCGCAAGGTTTTCGCCCGGCCCGGGGCCAAGAGTGACACGCCGGGGGGCGTCTGATGCTGCTGAGATCACGCATCACCCTGCTGGTGGGCATCGGCTTCGTGGCGCTATGCCTCGCTTTCTTCGGGGCGAGCTTGGTGCGCGACCGGCTGGAGCACCGCCGGTCCTCCCAGATCGCCATCTCGCTGCAAGGCTCCCTGTGGAGCGAGATCGTCGAGGCTCAAGTCTCCGATCTCGACCAGATTCTGGCTGAACTGGAGGCTTCCCCCCTTGCCATGGAGGCGCTCGCCGCCGGCGATCGGGAGCGGGTGCTCCAGGAGCTGAAGGAACTGGGGTACGAGGAAGACATCCCCAACCTCTCTTTGGAGATGATCGACCAGAGGCGCGACATTGTTTTCAGCATCGGCGATGCCTTCGGGCGCGGTATTCTGGATGCCGGCGCTCTGGACAAGGCCCTGACCGGGCGGTCCGTGGGCGGGCTGCGCGCCGTCTCGGCGACGGACATCCTGGTGGTAGCCTCCCGTACCCTCACCTTGGCCGGGCGAGGCGCCGTGGCGGTGGTGCTGGCCCGCGACGCGCGCATTGCCGTGAACCGATTCGCCTCCAGCCTGGGCGCCGTCGCCTCCCTGGTGTCGCTGCGCGGGAAGCTGGTGGACACCTCGGACGAGGTGCTCTGGCGGCAGGCAAATCTCGCCGTCTCCCCCCGCGTCGCCCTTTATGAACAGGTGGCGGTGGGGCCGCGCACCTATTCGGTCACCACGGTGCCGGTGGACGACCTCGCCGGCTCCATCGTCGGCGCCGTGGTCAGTCTGAAGGACGAGACCGCAGAATGGGAGGCACAGGCCACGCTGCGCCGTACCGCCATCCTGGTCAGCCTCGCTTTGGTGATCTTCGGCCTCTTCGGCCTGTATGTCTTCCTCTGGTACAGCTTCCGCCCGCTGGAAAACGCCATCGCAGTGCTGGAGGCGCTCTCGCGCGGCGACACCTCCGGGACGCTCGATCACACGGGGGCGGACGAGATCGGCCGCATCGGACAGGCCGTTGTGGGGCTTCGGGCCAATGCCCAGGCCCTTGCCGAAAGCCGGCGGCAGCGCGAGCGGGTGCGGCGTCGGCAGGAGGCGGTGATTTCCAGCGAACTGAAGGCGCTGGCCGATGCCATCGACCCCACCGACCGGGAAGAAGTCCTGGCCTTGCTCGCGCGTCCTGAGGCCAGTGAGGGCGACGATGAGCTGCGCCGGGTTGCGCGGGTGCTGCATGATCTCTCGCGCCGCATCGTCGAGCAATATACGCGCCTGTCCTCCATGGTGGTGGAGCTGCGCGAGGCTCTGATCACCAAGACCAAGCTGGCCGGCCTCCAGCAGGAATTGGAGATCGCCCGGCAGGTTCAACTGGCCATTCTGCCCAAGGAATTCCCGCCGGACCCGCGCGTGATGGTGGACGGCCACATGACGCCGGCCCGCGAAGTGGGCGGCGATTTCTACGATTACTTCTTCATCGACCGCTCGACGCTGGGTTTCGTGGTCGCGGACGTGTCCGGCAAAGGCGTACCGGCCGCGCTGTTCATGGCCATTTCCCGGACCCTGCTGCGCTCGACGGCCATGTTCGAACGGTCGCCCTCCAGCAGCGTGCGCCGCCTCAACGATCTCCTGGCGGTGGAGAACGACCAGATGCTGTTCGTGACGCTGTTCTATGGCGTCATCGACCTGGACACGGGCCGCTGTACCTATGTGAATGCCGGGCACAATCCGCCCTACCGCATCTCCCGCGAAGGCAAGGTCGATGCACTGCCAACCACCAAGGGCATGGCGGTGGCGGTGATGGAGGGGTTCGTCTATGCGGAGCGGGAGATCCAACTGGTCCCCGGCGATACCCTCATCCTCTTCACCGATGGCGTGACCGAGGCCTTCGACATCGACGACGAGCCCTATGGCGAAAAGCGCCTGGAGGCCTTGCTGGCATCGGGCATCCACGAGCGGCCGGTGCCGCAGGTGGAGCACGACGTGCTGGCCTCCATCCGCGCCTTCGAGCGGGGTGCCCCCCAAGCCGACGACATCACATTGCTGACGCTCCGCTATTTCGGCGGGCAAGGCCCGCGCAATACGCATTAGGGCGATCCTCCCAGCTGGTCTAAAAGATAATTCTGGAAAGATGGGTGCTTCAGTGCCGGGAGAGTTTTGCCCGCTGGCGGGTAGGCGGCTCGCGCGGGATCCCCTGGCCAGATACAAGCGCGCCGCCCAGAGCAGGCGGTGCCCGGGAGAGACGCGTGAGCCTTGCCGCACCTTCAGCCGTCGAGCCGCAGCGCGAGCTTGCGACCATCTCGGCCGTGGGCACCGCCCACTTCGTTAGCCATCTGCTTCAACTCGCCTTGGCGCCGCTCTTCATCGGCATGCGCAGCGACCTGAACGTGTCGTTCACCGATCTTGGCCTGCTGCTCTCGGTCTTCTATCTGTTTTCCGGCACCGGGCAGGTGATGGCCGGCGTGCTGGTGGACCGGTTCGGTGCCGACCGGCTGCTGATCTCGGGCATGGTGCTCCAATCCGCCTCCATGGCGGGGCTGGGCCTAGCCCCGTCCTATGCCGCCATGCTGCCGCTCGCGGCCCTCGCTGGCCTCGGCAATAGCGTCTATCACCCGGCCGACCTGTCCATCCTGAGCCACCGGGTGCGCTCTGAGCGGCTGGGGCGGGCCTTCGCGGCGCATGTGATCGCGGGCAATCTGGGCTTTGCCCTCTCACCCATCGCCTCCGGCTTCCTGGCGCTCATGTTCGGCTGGCGCACCGCACTGATGATTCTTGGCCTGACCTGCCTGACCATTGCCTGCGGCCTCCTGCTGGCGCGCCCGCTTCTGAAGACGCAGAGTCGGGCGGCGCGGGCTGCGGCGCATCCGGATGGCCTGCCGGTCATCAGCTTCGCCCATGTGCTGATGACCCCGGTGGTGGTGCTGGCCTTTCTCTACTTCCTGTCCTCTGCCATGGCTCTGGTGGGCGTGCAGTCCTTTTCCATTACCGCCCTTCAGGAGGGCTATGGCCTTTCCGCCTCGCTGGCGGCGCTGGCGCTCGGCTGCTACCAGCTCGCCACCATCGTGGGCGTGTCCATCGGCGGCGTGCTGGCGGATCGGGCGACCCATCACCACCGGGTCGCGATGGCGGGTTTGGCGCTTGCGGCCCTCACCTGTGCTAGTGTCGGGATGGCAGTCCATCCGCCCTGGGTCACAGTCTCGCTGATCGCCGGCATCGGCCTGTTCTTCGGCGTCACCATGCCTTCGCGGGACGTTCTGGTCAGGCGTGCCGCGCCTGTCGGGGCGACGGGGAAGGTGTTCGGCGTCGTTTATTCCGGGTTCGACATCGGCTCGCTGCTGGGCCCGCTGGTCTATGGCGTGCTGCTCGACCACCACCTGAACCAGGCGGTGTTCCTGGCCGCGTCGGTTCCTCTGGCCTTGTGCATCCTGGCGGTGCTTGGGGTGGGCGGGCGCCAGAAGCGGGCCTGAAGCCTCAGCCCATCAGCACCTTGCCGGGATTGAGCAGGCCGCGCGGGTCGATGGCGCTCTTCAGGCGGGCCATCAGGTCAAGAGCCACCTTGTCCTTATAGCGGACCAGCTCTTCCCGCTTGAGCAAGCCGATGCCGTGTTCGGCGGAGATGGAGCCGTCCATCTGCGCCACCAAGTCATGAACAATCCGGTTGAAGCCCTCCCAGGAGGCGAGGAAGGCGGCCTTCTCCATGTCTGGGGGTTGGCTGAGATTGAAGTGGATGTTGCCGTCGCCCACATGGCCGAAGGCGCACACCCGCACGCCCGGCATATGCGCCTCGCAGCGACGGCTGGCTTCCACCACGAAGTCGGCGACGCAGGAGACGGGAACCGAGACATCGTGCTTGATGGAGCCGCCCTCGAACTTCTGGGCTTCCGACATGTTCTCGCGCAGCGCCCAGAGCCCGTCGGCCTGGCTCTCGCTGGCGGCGATCACCGCATCCTCGATCTCCCCCGCCTCCAGCGCCGCGCCCAGCACGTCCTCCGCGAGGCCAGACAGGTCATCGCGGGCGCGAGGGGAGGTCAGCTCGATGAGGGCATAGAAGGGGTGGGTGCCCTGGAGTGCGCGCACCATGCCGGGCATATGCCGCAGCACCATTTCCATGCCGAAGGAGGGCATCATCTCAAAGCCGGTGAGGGCATCTGCGGCCTCGGCGCGCAGCCGCTCGAACAGGCACAGCACAAGGTGGGGATCGGGCACGCCGGCCAGCACGGTCGCCCGTTGCCGGGGCTTGGGGTAAAGGCGCAGCACGGCGGCGGTGATGAGGCCGAGCGTGCCCTCAGAGCCGATGAAGAGATCCTTCAGATCATAGCCCGTATTGTCCTTGCGGAGGCGGGAAAGACCGTTCCACACCTCGCCATTGGCCAGCACCACTTCCAGGCCCAGCGTCAGCTCCCGTGTATTGCCATAGCGCAGGACGGCGGTGCCCCCCGCATTGGAAGCCAGGTTGCCGCCGATCCGGCAGGAGCCTTCCGAAGCAATGGAGAGGGGGAACAGACAGCCGGCCTCCGTCGCCGCCTGCTGCACCCCGTGGAGGGTGCAGCCCGCTTCGGCGGTCATCGTATAGTCGGAGGCATCCACCCGGCGGATGCGGTCGAGGCGCTGGAGCGAGATCACCATGCCGCCCAGCGGCACCTGCCCGCCCACAAGCCCCGTATTCCCACCCTGGGGTACCATGGGGATGCCCGCCTCGGCGCAGGCCGATACGCAGAAGGCCACCTCCTGCGTGCTGCCCGGGCGCAGCACGGCAGGGGCCACACCCCGGAACAGTCCGCGATCCTCCACCAGATAGGGCGCCATGTCGCCAGCATCCACGAGCACATGGCGCGCGCCGATGCGGGCGGCGATGCGCTCAAGGACCGGAGCGGTGACTTCGGGGGGCAGAAGGAGGGGGGCGGGGGCGTGGCTCGACATGGGCCGGAGACTGGATCAGGGACCCGCCCATCGCAAGCGGAACCTTAAGGGCTCTTTGCCACTCCCAATCTCTCCGCGATGCGCGCCATGGCACGGCGGAACACGTTCGCATCGTCCAGCGCGCGGGCCAGCACCAGCGCGCCCTGAATGGCGAGAACCGCCTCTTCCGCATCCGCAAAGGCGATGTCCGCCGGCCGGCCGGCGCGGGTGAGCGCGTCCGCCAGGGCGGCGGTCCAGCGGGCGAAATAGTCCTTCACCGCCAGGGCGAAGCGATCGCGGGCCTCCACCAGGGCGAACACGCCCACGAGGCACACCCGATTGCCGGAGCGGAAATAGGCATCCACCCCCCGGATCATATGGGCGATGGCGGCATCCGGGTTCGGATCGGTGCGCAAGGGCGCGAAGATCTCTGTCTCGAACCAGGCGTCGATATGGGCGAGCACCGCCTGTGCCATCTCCTCCTTCCCGCCGGGGAAGAAGTGATAGAGGCTGCCCTTGCCGAGGCCTGTCCGCGCGGAGATCACGGACAGGCTGGCGCCTTCATAGCCGTGCTCCCGGAACACCTCGCCGAGGAGGGGAAGCACGTCGGAACGTTCATGGACGGTGCGCGCCATCAAAGCCCAAGTTCGGAGAGGCCGGGATGGTCGGCGGGGCGCGGCCCCTTCGGCCACAGGAACTTGCGCTCGCCGGCCGTGATCGAAACATCATTGATGCTCGCCTGCCGCCACCGCATCAAGCCGGCCTCGTCGAACTCCCAATTCTCATTGCCATAGGCGCGGAACCACGCGCCCTCAGCCGTGCGGTACTCGTACTGGAAGCGCACGGCAATGCGGTTCTGGTGGAAGGCCCACAATTCCTTGATGAGGCGATAGTCCAGCTCCTTTTCCCACTTGGTGGTGAGGAAGGAGACGATGGCCTCCCGGCCGGAGAAGAAGTCCGAACGGTTCCGCCAGATGCTGCCTTCGCTATAGGCGAGCGAGACTTTCACCGGGTCCTGGTGGTTCCAGGCGTCTTCCGCCATGCGCACCTTCTGCTTGGCGGTTTCGAGCGTGAAGGGAGGAAAAGGGGGACGTGACATGAGGCAATCCGTACCAAATAGTTGTTAGTGTACCAAATGGTACAGAGAGAGTTGGATCTGTCAAGGTTGCATGTGGCTGGCCGGCTGCGTGCCGAGCTGTCAGGCGGCCACTGGAAGATCGGTCGTGTGCGATCTATATTGGGGAAGGCGGCAAACCTTCAGGGCGCCGCAGCTGGATGAGGAATGGCCGGATGGCCGATGAACATTTGCGGCTGGCGGATTTTCTCTGCTTTGCCGTCTATTCCGCGAACCACGCCTTCAACCGCGTCTACAAGCCGCTGCTGGACGAGCTGGGCCTGACCTATCCCCAATACTTGGCCATGGTGGTGCTGTGGGAGAAGGACGGGCAGACGGTGGGAGAGATCGGCGAGCGTCTGTTCCTCGAATCTTCGACGCTCACCCCTCTGCTCAAGCGCCTGGAGGCCAACGGGCTGGTGCACCGCCTCCGGGATTCCAAGGATGAGCGGGTGGTGCGAGTCAGTCTCACCGAGGCGGGCCGCGCCCTGCGGGCCAAGGCGGCGGATGTGCCGCCCTGCATCTTTGCCGCCACTGGCGGACGCATGGAAGACCTCGTCCGGCTCAAGGACGAACTGGTCGCTCTGCGTGAGACCCTGGGGACGGGGGACGAGGGGAAGACCGGGCCGGCCTGAGGCGCGGTCGACCACTCCAGGGCATCAGCGCGGCGGAGCCCGGGTGATGGCGCTCGCGAGCGGAGTGGCGCATCCGGTGGCCGCGGCTTCGTTCAAGGCCCGGGCCGCCCGGTTCTCTGCCCGGCCGCGCACCGCTTCCTGGTGGATGGAATATAGTCCCGCGCCCACCACCAGCACCGCCCCGACGCTTGCCCAGCCGTCCGGCATATGGCCGAACACGAAATAGCCCACCACGAGCGCCAGCGGCACCAGCACATAGCGCAGTGGCGACACCGCACGCACCGGCGCATTGCGGAAGGCGTAGACGAGACACAGCGTGCCGGCCGCGTAGCAGATGCCGGACCCCGCCATATAGAGAAACGAGGTCAGGTCCGGCCAGGTCCAGGGATGCATGATGGCGAAGAGCAGCCCGGTGACCGACAGCACCACCGAACTGGAGAAGGAGATCACGGTGGCCGGCACCGCAGACGCGATGGAGCGCGTGCCGATATCGCGGATGGACCCGAACAGCGCCGCCAGGAGCGGCAGCAGGGCCAGCATGTCGAAGGTGCTGGGATCGGGGTGGGTGACGATCACCGCGCCCGCAAACCCGACAATGATGGCGCACCAGCGCTTGAAGGAGACCGTCTCGCCCAGCATGGGCACGGCGAGCGCCGTGGTGATGAGGGGCGCGGCCATATAGATGGTGGTGGAGGTGGAAATGGGCAGCACCGCCAGCGCCACCACATAGGTATAGGTGGTGGCGGAATCGAGCGCCGAGCGGATGGCGACCTTGCGACGGAACGCATGGTGTACATCCCGGATGTCTCCGGTGACCACCAGCAGCGCAAAGAGAAGCACCCCCGCCATGAGGGAACGAATGCCGATGACCTCGGCAACGGGAAGCTTGGCGGTGGCCAGCTTCATGAACGTATCATTGCCCATGAACAGCACCATGGACGTGACCATGGCCACGATGCCGCGCATGACAGGACTGAGGGTCACCGGAACGTCTCCTTGCGGCCTGCGCTGAGGCTGTCCGTGGGGATGGACCCCAACGGTGCGCAAGAAGCCAACGAGAATGTCTCTAACCCATTTGATGACGACGCGCCGTTGCGTAAATGGCTGATCGTCGCGCCAAGCCCGTCGCTTCCGGCATGGGTCCGCCATCTGCGCGCCGCAATCCCGAACAGGTCGTTAAACCGTTGCGGGAGCGTGAAAACTTGGCTGGGTTACAGGCGGTAGGACTTAGCCGCCCGTGGTGCTCATATGCCGGTGGACCGCCGGCGCGCGGGTGCCGCGATCGATCACGAAATCATGGCCCTTGGGCTTGCGGAAGATGGCGGCATCGATGGCAGCGTGGAGAAGCTGGTCATCCGCCGATGCGCGCAGCGGGGCCCGCAGGTCCGCCGCATCCTCCTGGCCGAGGCACATATAGAGCGTGCCCGTGCAGGTGACGCGCACCCGGTTGCAGCCCTCGCAGAAATTGTGGGTCAGGGGCGTGATGAAGCCGAGCCGACCGCCGGTTTGCTTCACCTCCACATAGCGGGCGGGCCCGCCGGTGCGGTAGGGGATGTCCTCCAGCGTGAAGCGCTCCTCCAGCTTCGCGCGCACCTCGGACAGGGGCAGGTATTGGTCCACCCGCTCCGCGCCCACTTCGCCGAGCGGCATCACCTCGATCAGGGAGAGGTCGTGGCCCTCGCCATGGCACCATTCCATGAGCGAGGCGATCTCGTGCTCGTTCACGTCGCGCAGGGCCACCGCATTGATCTTCACATGGATGCCTGCAGCCTTGGCGGCGCGGATCCCTTCCAGCACCTTGCCGAGGTCACCCCAGCGCGTCACCTCCCGGAACTTGTCCGGATTGAGGGTGTCGATGGAGACATTCACCCGCCGCACGCCGCACGCGGCGAGGTCCGCCGCATAGCGGCCGAGCTGGGAGCCGTTGGTGGTTAGGGTCAGCTCTTCCAGCTTTCCGCTCTCCAGGTGCCGGGAGAGGGCACGGAAGAGGGTTATCACGTCCCGCCGCACCAGGGGCTCGCCGCCGGTGAGGCGCAGCTTGCGCACGCCCCGTTCCACGAAGGCGGAGCACAGCCGGTCCAGTTCTTCGAGCGAGAGCAGGTCCTGCTTGGGCAGGAAGGTCATGTGCTCTGCCATGCAATAGACGCAGCGAAAATCACAGCGGTCCGTCACCGACACGCGCAGATAGCTGACGGTGCGGCCGAACGTGTCCATCAGCGGGCCAAGGGATTGGCCCTGCAAAGTGCCCGCTCCGCCGCTCCGGTCGCTCAGGTCCCGTGCCATCCGCTTCACTGACCGTTCCTCTCTGGCTTTTTGCGGTCTTGTCCCTGTTATATCGTATGCCTGAGCCGAAAGGGTAGGGGCTGGTGCGCGATCCTGCTTGAGGAGAGGTCGGCTCGGCGGCTATCACCGCTCACCCCCGCCAAGGGCGAAGCATGTGCTCTGCCTGCCAGTTCGAGGATGACCCCCATGACCGAGCACGGGTCCGGCCAAGCCTCTGCCGCCCCCGCCGTCCCTTCCGATCCTTGGCCCAGCGAGCTGCGCGTCGCGCAGGAAAAGCACGCTTTGGTGGTCACTTTCGAGGATGGCGCGAGCTTCACCTTGCCGGCGGAGTATCTGCGGGTGGAGAGCCCCTCCGCGGAGGTGCAGGGCCACGCGCCGCACGAGAAAGTGACGGTGCCGGGCAAGCGCATGGTACGCATTGCCGAGCTTCATCCCGTGGGCAGTTATGCGGTCCGCATCGTGTTCGATGACGGGCATTCCACCGGGCTCTACAGCTGGGTGCTGCTCTATACGCTTGGCCTCGAACAGGAACAGCGCTTTGCCGCCTATCTGGAGGCGCTGAAGGAAAAGGGCCTCAGCCGGGGCTGACCCTTTTCCCCGTCATGCGGCGGACGTAAGCACTTCCTCAGGCGGTGCTGGCGCCGCGCCGATGAGACGGCGGATTTCCGGCAGGCAGGAGCCGCAATTGGTGCCCGCCTTCAGTCGGGCGCCCACCGCCTCAGTCGTCGCCGCCCCGCCCTCGATGGCAGCGCAGATGGCGCCCGCGCCGACGCCGAAGCAGGCACAGACCAGGGGCCCCGAGGCCGCTTCCCCCTCCCCGTGCCGGCCGGAGAGGATCACCTTGCGGTCCGCTTCGGCGACAGGTCCATGCTCGAACAGGTGCACCAGCGTGTCCCAGGCAGGCACGCTGCCGTGCGGGCCGGCCATGAGCGCGAGGGCGAGGCTCCCATCGGGCTCGAACACCGCCAACCGGTAATGTCCCCCCGGCAGGTCCTGCAGCTCCGCGTGGTCCCGCCCGGCGATGAGCGCGCGGCCGAAGGCCTGCCACACGCGGATATCGAGGTCGGCCAGCACCTTCCAGCCCTGCCCCCCATGGAGCGCCACTCGCGCCCAAAAGCTGCCCTCCGGCAGGTCGAGCGGGGTGCGCGATAGGAGGAACGCGTCCTGCGGCGCGGGGAGGGGGGCTAGGGCGACCGGCGTCGCCTTCATGTCCGGCTGGCCGGAGAAAGGATCGGTCGCATCCTGCACCAGCGGCCCGACCCGTCCGTCGGAGCAGGTGGCAGCACTCCAATGGATGGGGGCGAACACGGTGCCGAGGGCCTGCCCTGCGTCCACGCGCACCTGGAGACGCACCGTGCCGTGCGCGGTGGACAGGCGGGCGAGGCCGCCATCCTCGAGGCCCAGGCCGCGCGCATCGTCCGGGTTCACCGCAACGAAGGGCACGGGCATGTGGCGGGCGAGGCGGGGGCTGAGGCCGGTCCGCGTCATGGTGTGCCACTGGTCGCGGATGCGTCCGGTATTCAGAAGGAGCGGGAAGTCTGCCGTGGCGGAGGAGGCCCGCGGCGGGGCGGGGGAGACGAAGCGGGCCTTGCGGTCCGGCGTAAAGAATCCGCCTTGGCCGAACAGGCGCGCCCGGCCCCGTTCCGCGCCGGGCAAAAGCGGCCATTGGACCGGAGCGAGGCTCTCATAGGCGGCGTCGGAGAGGTCGGCGAGGCCGGAAATGTCGAAGTCGCGTGTGCCCGCATTCTCGAAGCCGGAAAGGGTCGCATGCTCGCGGAAAATATCGGCGGGGCCGCGCCACGCGAAGGCGCCGCCATGGCCAAGACGCTTGGCCACTTCGGAGAGCGCCCACCAATCGGGCTTCACGTCCGCCGGGCGGGGCAGGAAGGGGCGCTGGCGGGAGATGCGGCGTTCGGAATTGGTGACGGTGCCGTCCTTTTCCCCCCAGGCGGCGGCGGGCAGCAGGATATGGGCGCCGCTCTCAATGGTGTCGGTATGGCGCACATTGTCGGAGACGACGAAAAGGTCGAGCCTGGAGAGCCCCGCACGCGCCGCATCGGCACGTGGCTGGCTCACGGCGGGATTGGTGCCCATGACCCAGAGCGCCTTGATCTCGCCGCGCGCGATGGCAGCGAACATGTCCACCGCCTTGAGGCCCTCTTTCTGCGCCATGGCGGGTGCATCCCAGAAGCGGCGGACCCGGTCCACCTCTTCCGGCGAAAAGCCCATATGGGCGGCCAACTGGTTGGCCAGCCCACCCACCTCGCGCCCGCCCATGGCGTTTGGCTGGCCGGTGAGCGAGAAGGGCCCCATGCCCGGTCGCCCGATGCGCCCGGTGGCCAAGTGGCAATTGAGGATGGCATTCACCTTGTCGGTGCCCTGCGCCGACTGGTTCACCCCTTGGGAATAGCAGATCACCGTTCGCTCGGTCGCGGCGAACAGCGCAAAGAAGCGCGCCACGTCCGCCTCGGACAGGCCGGTCGCCGTGGCGATGGCGGCGAGAGTGGGGGCGATGCGGCGGGCCTGTTCCAGCGCGGCCGTGAAGCCGGTGGTGTGGGCGGCGATATAGCTTTCGTCCAGCGCGCCCGTTTCGGCCAGATGCACCAGCAGTCCGCTGAACAGAACCGTATCCGTTCCGTGAGCGATGGGCAGGAAGAGATCGGCTTCTTCGCCGGTCGAAGTGCGGCGGGGGTCGATCACCACCAGCTTGGTGCCGCGCCGCTGTCGCGCCGCCGCCATGCGGCGGTACAGCACCGGATGGCACCAGGCGGTGTTGGAACCGGTCAGAATGATGAGGTCCGCCTCTTCCAGGTCCTCATAGCTACCCGGCACCGTGTCCGAGCCGAAGGCGCGCTTGTGGCCGGCGACCGAGGAAGCCATGCACAGGCGGGAATTGGTGTCCACATTGGCGGTGCCGAGGAAGCCCTTGGCCAGCTTGTTGGCGGCGTAATAATCCTCGGTCAGCAACTGGCCGGACAGATAGAAGGCGATGGCCTGCGGCCCGTGGCGCTCCAGCGTCTGGCGCAGGCCCGCCGCGATATGGTCGAGCGCCACCTCCCAGGCGGCCGGCTGAAAGGTGCCGGTGCCATCCCGCATCATGGGGGTGAGCAGGCGCGTCGTGTGGCTCACCGTCTCGCCGAGTGCAGCGCCCTTGGAGCAGAGGCGGCCGAAATTGGCTGGATGGGCGGCGTCGCCCTCGATATGGACGGGGCCGGCGGGCTCCGGTGTTGCCACCACGCCGCAGCCCACCCCGCAATAAGGGCACGTGGTGCGCACGGCGGCAGGGTTCCGTACCGGCGCATTCATCGGTTCACCCCTGTGCTGCCCAAGGCTGCGCTGGGCGCAGCCGCTGCCCCTCTTCGGCCCATGCGCGTCCCCTCAATAGACGTCGGCCTGGTAGCGGCCGGCCTTTTTCAGGTCGGCGAGGAAAGCGGTTGCCCGATCCGGCGACAGTCCGCCCACCGCGCCCGCCACGTCCATCACCGCCTTTTCCACGTCTTTGGCCATGCGCTTGGCATCGCCGCAGACATAGAAATGCGCGCCCTCCTTCAGCCAAGCCCAAAGTTCAGGGCCAGCGGCGCGGATCTTGTCCTGCACATACACCTTGGCACCGCCATCGCGGGACCAGGCCAAGTCCAGTTTCGTAAGCACGCCCCTGGCCTGAAGGCCCGACAATTCATCTTCATAGAAAAAGTCGGTGTCGCGGCGCTGGTGGCCGAAGAACAGCCAGTTCTTGCCTGGCGCGCGCGTGGCCATGCGCTCATGCAGGAAGGCGCGGAAAGGCGCGATGCCCGTGCCTGGACCCACCATGATGACGGGACGGCTGGCATCGTCGGGCAATCCGAAGCCGTGGGCCTTCTGAACATAGGCTTTCAGGCGCGCGCCCGGCGCCACCCGGCCGCCGAGGAAGGTGGAGCACACGCCAAGCCGCGTGCGCGCGCCGATGGCGTAGCGCACCGCATCCACGGTCAGCGAGAGCCGGCCGGGTGTGGCGGCCGGGCTGGAGGAGATGGAATAGAGGCGCGGCTGGAGCGGATCGAGGCTCTCGATGAAGGCTTCCGGGTCGGGCCGGATACCGGGAAATTTCTCCAGCGCCGCCAGAACGTCGAGGCTGGCCGCATCCCCCTCCGGATCCTCCCCCGCCGCCAAGGCCTTGGCCACCGCCTTGCGTGCGCCGCCGGTGACGTAGGAAATGAGGGTGAAGAGCGGATCGGGCGCCGCCCCAAGGCTCACCTCGCGCAGCAAGACCTCGGCCAGCGTCTTCTCGCCGATGGGAAAGTCGGCGGGCGCATGGAGGGCCGCGATGACCGCCTCCACCAGGGCCGGATCGTTCTGCGGAAACAGGCCGAAGCTGTCGCCAGCGCGGTAATCGATGCCAGAGCCTGTCAAATCGAAGTCGATATGCCAGGTCTCCTTCTCCGACCCCTCCTTGTTGAGGCGGGTGCGGCCGAGAAAGACCACCTCGCCCGGATTGTCCCGGGTGCCCATCGTGGCGCTGGCCGCGGCGGTGGGGGCGGGCGCTGCTTCTGCCGGCATGGAGGCGGGCGCGCCGTCCTTTTCGGCTGCCAGCAGCTTCAGCACGCGCAATGTGTCCTTGCCGCCGGGCGCGCACAGATTGAGGGCGGTCTCGCTGCCCTCCGCCAGGGCCTTGGAATAGGTCTCGCAGACATAGCCGCACTGGCCGCAATCCTGCTGGGCCATGGCCGCCATCATGCGGCGGGCGAGCGGGCGCCCTTCAGCCAGCTTCATACGCTCGGCGAGTGGCATGGCGGCATCGTGCCAGGGCGCGCCGTCATCCTCCTCTGCCGCCGCCGGCATGAGCGCCGCGCCCTCGGACGGAGACAACGCGGTGGCACCGGACGGGGCATCGGCCGAGAAGATGCCGGCGAAGAAACCGTTCAGCCAGGCCCGCTGCTCATCGGAGAAGGGCGCGCTTTCCGGCAGGAAGGGCACGAAGGGGGGGCGGGTCTGTACGGTCATGCCACAAGCTCCGCATCGACCAGGCGTTTCAAGGCTTCGGCGCCGGTGCGCCGGGTGAAGTCCGCGAAGGTCTCGGTGCCGCTGCGATGGGCGAGATAGGCGACGAGCAGCCGTTCCACAGTGGCGGGGACGTCCTGCGCCTTCACATCGCGATAGAGTTCCTCGGCGATGGCGGCCTCGCTGCCAAAGCCACCGCCCACCAGGAGGTGGAAGCCATCCACCGTGTCGCCCTCGTCATTGATAGCGACGCGCGCGCCGATGAGGCCGATATCGCCGATATAATGCTGGGCGCAGGAATTGTGGCAGCCGGTGACATGGATGTTCACCGGCCCATCAAGGTCGACGCGGCCCTCGCAATGGGCTGCGATGGCGCGGGCCGTGCCCTTTGTGTCCGCATTGCCGAACTTGCAGCCGCGCGATCCCGTGCAGGCGACGATGCCGGCCTGGAGCGGGTCCGCTTCCGCCGAAAGGCCGAGGGCGTCGATGTGAGACTTCACTTCGTTCACCCGCCCATCCGGCACGCCGGACAGGATGACATTCTGCCAGACGGTGAGGCGCAGATCGCCATCCCCATGGGAGCTGGCGAGGTCGGATAGGCCACGCATCTGCTCCACCGTCAGCCGGCCGACGGGCAGGCCGACGCCGATCCAATTCAGCCCCGGCTGCTTCTGCGGGTGGACCCCCAGATGCGCCAGCCGGTCTGTCTCGGGGCGCGGGAGAATGGCCTCGGCTGGGAGGCGAATGAAGGGGGCGCCGAGCTTGTCCTCCACGGCCTTGAGGAATTTCTCGAAGCCCCAGGCATCCAGCACATATTTCAGCCGCGCCTTCTTGCGGTCGGTGCGGTCGCCGCTGTCGATGAAAACACGCACGATGGCGGCCGCCACCTTGGTGGCCTCCTCCGGGCGCACCACAACGCCGGTGTCGCGGGCAAAGTCCTTGTGGCCGGTGATGCCACCCAGTGCGAGACGGAACCATACGCCGGGCTCGACTCCGAAGCCCGCTTTCACCTTTACCGCCTGGAAGCCAATGTCGTTGGTGTCTTCAAGCGCCCCGATGCGCCCTGCGCCGTCGAATGCCACATTGAATTTGCGCGGCAGGCCGTACATGTCGCGGGTGTTGAGAATGTAGTGGTGCCATTCCTTGGCATAGGGGCGGGTGTCGAGAAGCTCCTGCGGGTCGATGCCGGCGGTGGGTGTGCCGGTGACGTTACGGATATTGTCCGCACCTGACCCCTTGGCGGTGAGGCCGAGATCCACGAGCTTTTCCAAGAGGATGACGCCATCGGTGGCGGGAATGTCGCGGATCTGGAGATTGGCCCGCGTGGTCACGTCCGCATAGCCGCCGCCATGGCGCTCGGCGATGTCCGCGAGCCCCCGCATCTGCCAATGGGTGAGAATACCGTTGGGAATGCGCAGGCGGCACATAAAACTGTCCTGCGCGGGGGCCACGTAGAACAGGCCGTGATACTTCCAGCGCAGCAAATCGGGGCCCTTCGGAAATTCGCCCTTGGCCGCCGCCTCCTTCATGCGCGGATAACTGTCGAGCCCCAATTCTTCCCGCTTGGCCTTCTCCTCCGGGCACAGCTTGCGCCCCTCCGCCTCGGTGCGGGCCATGGCGCGGTGGCTGGCGGCCTCGGGGCCGGTGGGTTCCGCGGCCGGCGCCGCGGGCACGGCGCCCTTCATCGCGCGAGCGGCCTGCGCGCCGGAGACGAAGCCTTCCAGATAGCGCTTCTGGTCGATGGTGAAGTCGGCACTCATGGGCCTGTCTTTCGCAAAGGGGGAAGCAGCCTCAGGCCGCCCGCTCGAGCGCGGACCGGCCGAAGGCCAAGTCCGCGCGCAGATGGGCGACGGGCGCGTGACGGGTGATGAGGTCGAGATAGAAGAGGCCGTCCGACGTATCGCCGAACAGCACGGCGCCCACGAGCCGCCCCTCCTTCAGGATCAGGCGGCGATAGGTGCCCCGGCCGGTATCGGTGAGCAGGATGTCCTCGCATCCCGGCCCGCCTGTGATGTCGCCGGCGGAGAAGACGTAGACGCCGGAGACCTTCAGGTTGGTGGAAACGGTGCTGCCTTCATAGGCCGCGCGCTCCCCGCACAAATGGGCCGCGAGCGCGCGGGCCTGCTCATAGGCGGGTGCCACCAGGCCATAGACCGCGCCGCGATGCTCGGCGCATTCGCCGATGGCATGGATGGCCGGGTCGCTGGTGGCGAGCTGGTCGTCCACCAACACGCCCCGGGCGCAGGAGAGGCCCGCCGACCGGGCGAGGTCCGCATTGGGGCGCACCCCGCAGGCCATCACCACCAGGTCGGCGGGCAGGAGCGTGCCATCCTTGAGGCGCAGGCCACAGGCACGGTCCGTGCCCTCGATACGGGCACTGTCGGCCTCAAGCTGCACTTTTACGCCACGCGCTTCCAGGCTCCCCCGCAGGAGGGCGGCGGCGGCGGGATCCAGCTGACGCTCCATCAGCCGGTCCATCAGGTGGACGAGGGTCGTCTCGGCGCCCGCGGCGGCAAGTCCGCTCGCGGCCTCCAGGCCCAGCAGTCCGCCACCAATCACCACCGCCCGGGTGCCGGGCCGCGCGGCGGCGATGAGGGCTTCCACATCCTTCAAGTCGCGGAAGGTCAGAACACCCGGCAGATCCGCCCCCGGCAAGGGCAGCCGGATGGGATGGGATCCGGTGGCAAGCACGAGCCGGCTATAGGGCAGCACGCTCCCGTCAGACAGCGTCACCGTCTTTTCCGTCCGGTCGATGCCGGTGGCCGGCACGCCCTGCATCACGTGGATGCCGTGGCGCTCCCACCAGGCGGCAGGTTTCAGCACCAAGTCTTCCACCGCCACCTTGCGGGCCAGCACGTCGGAGAGCAGCACCCGATTATAGGCCGGGTGCGGCTCCGCCCCCACCACCGTCACCGGGCAGGCAGGATCGCGGCCGCGCAGCTCCTCGCAGAGGCGGGCGGCTGCCATTCCATTGCCGATGATGACGAGGGGGGCGGTCATGGCGGGATCGAGCTCCCCTCAGGCCGACGCGGGGGCTTCAGCCGCCGCGTCGATCATTACGCCGGACAGCAGCGTGTAGGCCGCCACCCAGGCGGCTTTCACGTCCGGCGTGAAGTCGGGCCCAAGGCCCTCTTCCAGCGTCCAGATCAGCGCCGCGCCCACCGGGGCGTAATGATCGGCGGTGACGCCATAGGCGGTGTGACGACGGGCGAGGGCCTGCGCGGCGGGAAGGATGGATTCGGGCTTGGCAAGGCCGTTGACCACCACCGCGAGCGTGGCCATGAGCTTGCGGCCCTGTTCGGAGATGTCCGACTTGAACATCGGCCGCACGTCGGGCGCGATCTCGAACAGCCGGCCATAGAAGAGGCTGGCTGCGGCATCTGCGATCGGAGCAACCTTGGCGAAGGACGCCTGCACAAGGGCAACCTGGCTCGGGGTCATGGCGGACCTCTGGCTGGGAGGACGAAGGGGGCAGCGCCGGCGCGACCGGCGCCGGGTTCAGGCGGCTTCCACGAAGCGATGGCGCTCGTGGAGGAACTTCAGCACCGCCTCGCGGGCCTTGAGGTAAGTGGGGTTGGTGACGAGATCGAGCCGCCGCCGGGGGCGCGCAAGATTGACGTCCAGCACCTCACCGATGCGGGCGGAGGGGCCGTTGGTCATCATCACGATGCGATCGGAGAGAAGCACCGCCTCGTCCACGTCATGGGTGATCATGAGGATGGTGTTGCCGAGGCTGGCATGGATCTGCATGACGCTGTCCTGCAGATGGGCGCGGGTCAGCGCGTCGAGGGCGCCGAACGGCTCATCCAGCAGCAGCACCTTGGGCTCCATGGACAGGGCCCGGGCGATGCCCACGCGCTGCTTCATGCCGCCCGAGACTTCCGCCGGCCGCTTGTCCTTGGCATGGCCCATCTGCACCAGATCGAGATTGTGCATGGTCCAGTCATGGCGTTCCGCCCGCGAGCGGGTGCCGGAGAACACCTTGTCCACGGCGAGGCGCACATTGTCGTAGACGGTGAGCCAGGGCAGCAGAGAGTGGTTCTGGAACACGACCGCCCGATCGGGCCCCGGCGCGTTCACCTCCCGGTCCTCCAGCAGCACGCCGCCCGTGGTGGCGTCGGTGAGGCCGGCCACGATGTTGAGCAAGGTGGACTTGCCGCAGCCGGAATGGCCGATGATCGAGACGAACTCGCCCTTCCCGATCTCCAGCGTCACGTCCTTCAGGACATTGGTGGAGGCGGAGCCGCGGGTGAAGGTCTTGTCGATATGGTCGAGCTTGAGATACGCGCCCATGTCAGCCTCCTCAGGATGCGGCGGTGCCGCGGGTGACGAAGGCGCCGATGGAGGCAATGATCCGGTCCAGAACGAACCCGACCATGCCCACATAGATGAGCGCCACGATGATGTCGCCGATGAGCGACGAGTTCCAGGCATCCCAGATGAAGAAGCCGATGCCGACGCCGCCGATGAGCATTTCCGCTGCGATGATGGCGAGCCAGGACAGTCCGATGCCGATGCGAAGACCTGTGAAAATGTAGGGCGCCGCCGCCGGGACCATGATTTTGGCGAAAAATTCAAGCGGGTTGAGGCGCAGCACGGCGGCCACGTTGCGATAGTCTTGCGGGATGTTGCGGATACCCACGGCCGTATTGATGATGATGGGCCAGATGGCGGTGATGAAGATCACGAAGACGGCGGCCGGCTGGCCATCGCGGAAGGCCGCCAGCGACAGCGGCAGCCAGGCGAGGGGCGGCACGGTGCGCAGCACCTGGAACAGCGGGTCGAGGCCCCGCATGGCCCAGGTGGACTGGCCGATGAGGGTGCCAAGGCCGATGCCCACCACGGCCGCCAGCGAATAGCCTATGGCGACGCGCTGCACCGAGGCGAGGATGTGCCAGAACAGGCCCTTATCGAGGCCGCCTCGATCATAAAAGGGGTTGGAGATCAGCTCCCAGGAATTGGTGATGATCGCGGAGGGCGGCGGCAGAGCGGAGCCGGGCGCGCTGCACAGGAGTTCCCACAGCCCCACCAGCAGTGCCACCACGAGGAGCGGGGGAATGAGGACGGCTGCGATGTCCTTCAGCAGGGGCACGATCCGCTCGGCGATAGGCTTGCGGCGCGGAGATAGGGGCAGGATGGTGGCAGGAGGGGCCGTGCGCACGGCCGCCTCGGTGGAGTGCAGCTTGAGGGCGGGAGTGGTCATTTCGGTCTCCTGATGGAAAGGGGGCGGCCGCCCGCGGCGGGGCGGCCGGCTTTGTCAGGCGATGCGCTTGATGCCGAGGCTGGCGAGATAGGCGGAGGGGTTCGCCGGGTCGAAGACCTTGCCGTCATAGAAGGTCTCCTTGCCGCGCGAGGTGGAGGTGGGCACTTGGCTGGAAGAGACGTTCAGCGCCTTGGCCGCATCGCGCCACATATCCTCGCGGTTCACCTTGGAGATGAGCGCCTTGGCATCGTAATCGGGTTCGAACTTGCCCCAGCGCTGGTCTTCCGTGATGAACCACAAATCGTGGCTCTGGAAGGGATAGGAGGCATAGTCTTCCCAATACTTCATCATCACCGGGCTCTTCTCCACCACCCGGCCGGTGCCGTAGTCGAACTTGCCCAGCATGCGGTCGGTGACATCGGCCACCGGCACGTTGATCCATTGCCGCTTGGCGCAGATGGCGGCCACCTCCGCCCGGTTCTCCATCTTGTCGCACCACATCTGCGCTTCCATCACCGCCTTCAGCAGCGCCATGGAGGCCTTGGGATTCTTATCCACATAGGCGGCGCGCATGCCGAAGGCCTTCTCGGGATGGTCCTTCCACATTTCGCCGGTGGTCAGCGCGGTGTAGCCGATCTTCTGGTGGATGAGCTGCTCGTTCCACGGCTCGCAGACGCAGAAGCAATCCATGGTGCCCACCTTCATGTTGGCCACCATTTGGGCCGGTGGGACGACGATGGTCTCGATGTCCTTGTCGGGATCGATGCCGCCGGCGGCGAGCCAGTAGCGGATCCAAAGATCGTGGGTGCCGCCCGGGAAGGTCATGGCCGCCTTCACCGCCTTGCCGGACGCCTTCTTCTTCTCCAGCGCCACCTTGAAGGGTGCCGTGTCGAGGCCGACCTTGAGGTCGAGATATTCCTGGCCGACCGAGATACACTGCCCGTTCACGTTCAGGCGGGCGAGGATATACATGGGGGTGGGCACGTTGTTCTGAGTCACCTTGCCGGCCGAGATGAGGTACGGCATGGGGGTCAGGATGTGAGCGCCGTCGATGCCGTTGCCTTCCGAGCCCAGCACAATGTTGTCGCGCGTGGTGCCCCAGGAGGCCTGCTTGGCCACCGTCACGTCGGTCATGCCATATTTGTCGAAGATGCCCTTTTCCTTGGCCACGAAGAGGGGCGCAGCGTCGGTGAGGGCGATGAACCCGAGCACCGCCTTGTTGGTCTCCGGTGCTTCGCTCGCATAGGCCGAGGGCACGCCGCCGGGGAAGGCCATGCGGACGGCATCGAACAAGGCGGCGGTGCCGAGCGCGGCCGCGCTGCCCTTGAGCAAGGAGCGGCGGGAGACTTGGCCGTGGTCCGCCTTGGCGGTCGCTTCGGCAGGGACGCTCGGATCGGACTTGTTGGATGGCGCGTCGGTCATTCTGTTCCCCTATGGTCGGCGGAAAAGGCGGGTCAGAAACGAAAAAAGCCGCAGACATCACGACGGCTCGCGGCCATCGGTGTCAGCGGCTTTGCTGCGGGTCCCGCCTTTGGGACGAATGGAATGGCGCGATCAGCGTCGACCGCGCACGAGTCCTCTCTTTCAAGAGTTGTGCCAAGTGCAGGGTGCGGCTCAAGTCATTGTTAGAGCTAGGAAATCGTAATTGCCTAGAAAATAATCTGCCTGGTGTGGTGCAAGAAGGTTGCGCAAAATAGCGTCACTTGATGCGTGCGCGTGCAATGCAGCGCACGCATCCCTCGCCGCGCCGGGTTGCTTGTGATCCCCCTGTCGGCCGTACGAAAACGCCGCCGGATGCGGCGGCATCCGGCGGCGTGAGAGAGGCAAGGGAAGGTGGGTTCAGGCCTTGGCTGGCATCAGGCCTTCCAGCGCCTCCTTGGCGATGGGAGAGAGGCCGGCGCCGCCATGGGCCATGTGCTCGGCGATCTTCTCACGCATGCGCGGATCCCAGAACTTGCGGATATGGGTCCGCGTGCCGTCCACCGCCGCCGCATGGGGCTGGGAGGCGAAGAATGTGGCGATCTGGTTGGCCATATAGACCAGGCGGTCGGTGGTGCTATGCGACATGGGCTTGCCCTGCGGATGGCCCGGTGCCGATGCGCTCCGGGTGGGTGAAGACTTCAAAGCCATCGTCCCGCACGATGGCACAAAGGGTGATGCCGGCCCGCTCTGCGGTGCGCACGGCCAGCGACGTGGGGGCCGATACCGCGGCGATGACGCCGACGCCCAGCACCGCCGCCTTCTGCACCATCTCGATGGAGACGCGGCTGGTGAGCAGAAGCAGGCCACGGGAAGGAGAGGCCTGAAGGTGCGCAACCTTGCCCACCAGCTTGTCGAGGGCGTTGTGGCGGCCCACATCCTCGCACACCGCCAGCAGGCCCCGCTCCGGCTCGAAATAGCCGGCCGCGTGAACCGCCCGGGTTTCCCGGTTCAGCGCCTGGGCCGGCGAAAGCAGGGCCATGGCGGCCAGCAACTCGCCGGGGGTGAGACGCGCCTGCGTCTCCACATGGGCTGCGGGGCGGATCGCCTCGGCGAGGCTTTCGACGCCGCACAGGCCGCAACCGGTGGGCCCCGCCAGATGCCGCCGGCGGGCGGAGAGCACCCGCATCTTCTCCTCGGCGATCCACATGCGCGCCTCGATGCCGTCCTCAACCGCGATCACGTCGAGGGAGAGGATGTCGTCCGCCTGCGCGATGATGCTCTCGGTGAGGGAGAAGCCCAGCGCGAAGTCCGCAATGTCCTGCGGGCTCGCCATCATGACGGCCTGGGTCGTGCCGTTATAGGTGAGCGCCACCGGCGTCTCCTCTGGGACCGCCCGCTCGCCTTCCGACACGACCCCATTGCGCCATGCGGAGCGACTGACGCGGCGGGACGGCTCTGGAAAATCGGGGATGATGGTGTCGTCAGACATGGCCGGACCTCGCGCGGGCGAACCCTTTCAAGGTCGTGCGTCCGCCCGAGGAGTTCAAGCGGGTCCGGGACAAGGCCCGGCCCCGCTTTATCTGTTCCGGCCGAGCGGACACCGGCCCGCCCTCACTCCGCCGCTTCGGCGATGCGACGGCTTTCGCGGGAGAGCTTCTCATACTCTTCCTGCCACTGGCTGGGCCCGTTAGAGGGTGCCACCTGCACCGCCGTCACCTTGTATTCCGGGCAATTGGTGGCCCAATCGGAATAGTCCGTGGTCACCACATTGGCCTGGGTCACCGGATGGTGGAAGGTGGTGTAGACCACGCCCGCCGGGATGCGCTCGGAAATGACCGCCCGCAGCGAGGTGGCGCCCGCCCGGCTTTCTAGCCGGACGAAGTCGCCATCGCGGATGCCGCGGTTCTCCGCATCGTGCGGATGGATCTCCAGCACGTCTTCCGCATGCCAGGCCACATTGGCCGTGCGGCGGGTCTGGGCGCCCACATTGTACTGGCTGAGAATGCGCCCGGTGGTCAGCAGCAGCGGGAAGCGCGGCCCGGTCCTCTCGTCGGTGGGCACGTATTCGGTGAGCATGAACTTGCCCTTGCCGCGCACGAAGCCGCCAATATGCATGATGGGCGTGCCTTCCGGCGCCTTCTCGTTGCAGGGCCACTGCACCGAGCCCATCTCGTCCAGCTTCTTGTAGGACACGCCCGTGAAGGTGGGCGTCAGCCGGGCAATCTCGTCCATGATCTCGCTGGGATGGGCATAGTCCATCTCATAGCCCAGCGCCTTGGCGAGCATGATGGTGACTTCCCAGTCCGCATAGCCGTTCTTGGGCGCCATCACCTTGCGCACCCGCTGGATGCGGCGTTCCGCATTGGTGAAGGTCCCGTCCTTCTCCAGGAAGGTGCAGCCCGGAAGGAAGACGTGGGCGTAGTTGGCGGTCTCGTTCAGGAAGATGTCCTGAACCACCAGGCACTCCAGCGCGCCGAGGCCGGCGGAGACATGCTTGGTGTCAGGGTCGGACTGGAGGATGTCCTCGCCCTGCACATACATGCCCTTGAAAGTGCCATCCACCGCGGCATCGAACATGTTGGGGATGCGCAGGCCCGGCTCGTCATCCAGCGTCACGCCCCACAGGGCCTCGAACGAGGCGCGGGTGGCGTCGTCCGAGATGTGGCGATAGCCCGGAAGCTCGTGGGGGAACGAGCCCATGTCGCAGGAGCCCTGCACGTTGTTCTGGCCCCGCAGCGGGTTCACGCCCACGCCGTCCCGGCCGATATTCCCGGTGGCCATGGCGAGATTGGCAATCGCCATCACCGTGGTGGAGCCCTGGGAATGCTCGGTGACGCCGAGGCCATAATAGATGGCCCCGTTGCCGCCGGTGGCATAGAGGCGCGCGGCGCCGCGCACGTCTGCGGCCTTCACGCCGGTGTACTTTTCCACCTCTTCCGGGCTGTGGCGGGGGTCGGCCACGAAGGCCGCCCATTCCTGGAAGTCATCCCAGTCGCACCGCTCGCGCACGAAGGCCTCGTTCACCAGGCCCTCGGTCACCACCACATGGGCGAGCGCGGTGACGATGGCGACGTTGGTGCCCGGGCGCAGCGCTAGGTGGTAGGACGCCTCCACATGGGGAGAACGCACGATGTCGGTGCGGCGGGGATCCACCACGATCAGCTTGGCGCCCTGGCGCAGGCGCTTCTTGAGGCGCGAGCCGAACACCGGGTGGCCGTCCGTGGGATTGGCGCCGATGATGAGCACCACGTCGCTGGCCTCGACGGAATCGAAGTCCTGCGTGCCCGCCGAGGTGCCGTAGGTCTGGGACAGGCCATAGCCGGTGGGGGAGTGGCAAACACGGGCGCAGGTGTCCACGTTGTTATTGCCGAAGGCACCACGGATCAGCTTCTGGACGAGATAGGTCTCCTCATTGGTGCAGCGCGAGGAGGTGATGCCGCCCACGGAGCGGCGGCCATATTTCGCCTGAATGCGCTTGAACTCGGAGGCGGCGTAGTTGATCGCCTCCTCATAGCTGACTTCCCGCCACGGCTCGTGGATCGAGGCGCGGATCATGGGCTTGAGGATGCGGTCCTGGTGGGTGGCATAGCCATAGGCGAAGCGGCCCTTCACGCAGCTATGGCCCCGGTTCGCCTTGCCGTCCTTGTAGGGCACCATGCGCACCAATTCGTCGCCGCGCATCTCGGCCTTGAAGGCGCAGCCCACGCCGCAGTAAGCGCAGGTGGTCACCACCGAATGCTCGGGGGTGCCGATCTCGAACATGGCCTTTTCATTGAGCGTCGCGGTCGGGCAAGCCTGCACGCAGGCGCCGCAGGACACGCACTCGGAGGACAGGAACGGCTCGTCCATGCCGGGCGAGACGCGCGAGCCGAAGCCGCGGCCGGAAATGGTCAGCGCAAACGTGCCCTGCACTTCTTCGCAGGCGCGGACGCAGCGGTTGCAGACGATGCACTTCGACTGCTCATAGGTGAAATAGGGGTTGGACTCGTCCTTGCCGAGCTTGGTGTGGTTCTCCCCCTCATAGCCGTAGCGCACTTCGCGCAGGCCCACGACCCCCGCCATGTCCTGCAATTCGCAATCGCCATTGGCCGAGCAGGTCAGGCAGTCCAGCGGATGGTCGGAGATATAGAGCTCCATCACCCCCTTGCGGATCTGCTTCAGCCGCTCGGTCTGGGTCTTCACCACCATGCCGTCCATCACCGGGGTGGTGCAGGAGGCGGGTGTGCCGGCGCGGCCTTCGATCTCCACCAGGCAGAGCCGGCAGGAGCCGAACGCATCCAGCATGTCCGTGGCGCAGAGCTTGGGGATCTGGTTCCCCACCTCCATGGCGGCCCGCATGATGGAGGTGCCCTCGGGCACCTCCACCTTCATGCCGTCAATGACGAGGGAGACCAGCTTCTCCGACTTGGAGGCCGGGGTGCCGTAGTCGATTTCATGGACGAGGGACATGGCGTTCCTCCTATTCGGCGGCTGCGGGCAGCTTGGGCGCCGCGCCGAAATCTTCGGGGAAGTGGGTCAGTGCGCTGATGACCGGATAGGGCGTGAAGCCGCCGAGCGCGCACAGCGAACCAAGCTTCATGGTCTGGCAAAGGTCGGTCAGGATGGCGAGATTGGCCTCGCGCCGCTGGCCGGCAATGATCTTGTCCAGGGTCTCCACGCCGCGCGTGGAGCCGATGCGGCAGGGGGTGCACTTGCCGCAGCTTTCATGGGCGCAGAATTCCATGGCGAACCGCGCCATGTGGGCCATGTCCACCGTGTCGTCGAACACCACGATGCCGCCATGGCCGATGAGGGCATCCTTGGCCGCGAACGCCTCATAGTCGAACGGGGTGTCGAACTGGGAGACCGGGAGATAGGCGCCGAGCGGACCGCCCGCCTGCACCGCCTTCACCGGACGACCCGAAGCGGTGCCGCCGCCAATGTCGTTGACCAACTCGCCCAGCGAGATGCCGAATGCAGTCTCGAACAGGCCGCCATACTTGATGTTTCCGGCAAGCTGGATGGGCATTGTGCCCCGCGAGCGGCCCATGCCGAAGTCGCGGTAGAAATTGCCGCCCTTCTCCAGGATGACCGGGACGGTGGCGAGCGAGATCAGGTTGTTGATGACGGTGGGCTTGCCGAACAGACCCTTGAGCGCCGGCAGCGGGGGCTTGGCGCGCACCACGCCGCGCTTGCCTTCCAGGCTGTCCAGCAGCGCGGTTTCCTCGCCGCACACATAGGCGCCGGCGCCCATGCGCATTTCCAGGTCGAAGTCATAGGACGACCCGGCAATGTTCTTGCCGAGCAGCCCGGCCTGGCGGGCCTTGGCGATGGCCTTCTCCATCACCAGGATGGAAAGGGGATATTCCGAGCGGCAATAGACGTAACCCTTGGTCGCCCCCACCGCGATGCCGGCGATGGTCATGCCCTCGATGATGCAGAAGGGGTCGGCCTCCATGATGAGGCGGTCGGCGAAGGTGCCGCTGTCGCCCTCGTCCGCATTGCAGACGATGTATTTCTGGTCCGCCTGGGTGGCGGCCACCGTGCGCCACTTGATGCCGGTGGGGAAGCCCGCGCCGCCGCGGCCGCGCAGGCCGCTCTGGAACACTTCCTCGACGATGGCCGCCGGGCCGAGGGTGAGTGCCCGCTCCAGGCCCTTATAGCCGCTATGGGCGCGGTAGTCGGTGAGCGAGAGCGGATCGATGATGCCGCAGCGGGCGAAAGTGAGGCGCGTTTGGCGCTTCAGATAGGGGATCTCCTCCACCAGGCCGACACAGAGCGGATGGGGCGCGCCGTCCAGCATGCCGGCGGCAAGCAGGCCCTCCACGTCGGAGGCCTTCACCGGGCCGTAGCCGACGCGGCCGGCAGGGGTCTCCACCTCCACCAAGGGTTCCAGCCAGAACAGGCCGCGCGAGCCGTTGCGGACGATGTCCACCAAGGTGCCGCGGGCCGCGAAGGCATCTGCGAAGGCATGGGCGACCCGGTCCGCGCCGCAGGCAACAGCCGCCGCATCGTTGGGGACGTAAATGCGCACGACGCTCATCGGCCGGCCTCCGCAACCAGTTCGTCGATGGTGTCGCGATCAAGGCGCCCCACGAGGCGGCCATCAATCAAGGCAGAAGGGGCGCAGGCGCACAGGCCGAGACAATAGATGGGCTCCAGCGTCACCCGCCCGTCCGGTGTGGTCTCGCCCATCTGGATGCCGAGCTTCTCCTCGGCATAGTCAGCTAGGCCCTGGCAGCCCATAGCCTGGCAGGCCTCGGCGGCGCACAGCTTGATGACGTGCCGGCCCGGCGGTTCGCGGCGGAAATCATGATAGAAGGTGACGACGCCATACACTTCCGCCCGCGAGAGGTTCAGCGTCTCGGCGATCATGGGCACCACCGGATCCGGAACGAAGCCGAACGCTTCCTGGATGGCGTGCAGGATCGGCATGGTCGCTCCCGCCATATGTTGGTGGGATGCGATGATCTGAGACGCGCGCTCCGCGCTCCACGGTTCGTAGCCGGCCGTCGGCATGCTCTCTCCCCCGGCCGCATGACGCGGCCACTTTTTGAGATCGTTCAAAGGAGTGTCTCACAAGAAGAACTCCAATCAAGCGACCTGTGGGATGTTGCGATAGAACATGCCTATTAAAAATGGAGGTATTATATTAGTCTTTCCCGCAGCCCAAGGGCTCAAGCTGCGGCGAAGAGACGAAACGCCGCTGAAATTTTGTATTTCAATCGCGCTTCTCTATGCGTCGCGGGAGCGCCCATCCGTCGTTATTGCTGCAATGCGGCGAGTGCGGGATCCGGCAGGACGGCAGCCTCCAGGCGGGGCGCGATCCGGCGGGCTTCGGCCACAAGCGCGGCTGTGAGCGGGGTGGTGGGCTCCCGATGGGGCACCACAAGTCCGATGGAATGGGTGATTTCCGGCTCCATGATGGGAATGGACCGCACGATGGAGGTCAGCCCCAGGGAATCGGCCAGCATGGCCGGCATCACGCTCGCCCAGTGTCCGGTGCGCACATGGGTGAAGAGCACGATCATGGAATTGGATTCCAGCGAGGGCTTGGGCGGCCCGCCTGAGGCGGAGAGAAGGCCGTCCACGATGCGGCGGTTCTGCATGTCCGGGGTGAGCAGGCAGAGCGGCAATTCGGCCACCTCCGCCCAGGTCACCTGGTCCCGGTCGCCATACTTCGCCTTGGGAGACGTCACGAGGCGATAGCGCTCCCGATAAAGCGGCACGGTGTTCACGCGGCCGAGCGGCTCATTGTCCAGATAGGTAAGACCCGCATCGATCTCCAGGTTTTCCAGGTGGTTGAGGATCTCGATGGAGGTGCGGGAGATGATGGTGAAGCGCACGTCCGGGTGCCGGGCCCGAAACGGCGTCGTCAGCGCGGCCACCATGGGCAGGGCCGTGGGAATGGCAGCGATGCGTAGGGGGCCGGAGAGGCCGCGCTTCAAAGCATCGATGTCCTGACGCATGGCGCGCGAATCCGCCACGATGCGCCTTGCCCATTCCAGCGTGCGCTCCCCCTCGGGTGTGAAGCCCATGAAGCGGGAGCCGCGCTGTACCAGGAGCACGCCCAGCGTGTCCTCCAATTGCTTGATACCGGCGGACAAGGTGGGCTGGGTCACGCCGCAGGCTTCAGCCGCCCGGCCGAAATGCCGCTCGCGGGCCAGCGCAATGAGATATTCCAGCTTGTCGATCATGTCCCTCTCCGCCGGCCCGGCTGGCCCGGTCCGCTGTCTGTCTCGTCACCAGGCGGTGCCCGCCCAAGGGGCGACGACTGTCTCTGCCACATGGCCCCGCACCTGATCACAAATTCGCGCGCCGGTCCGTGACGGCCGGAACCGCATGGTTAAGGGACGGTTGACGATCCAGATGCCTCCCAGCGGCAGGAGGTCAGGGCGAAGCTGAGCTTGGAAACAGAGACTTTGGGAAGTCGGACTTTGGGAAGCCCAACTTGGGGAGTTTTGCCATGCCTGCCATTGCACGTGGACTGGTCATGATCTCGATGATGGCCCTCTTGATGACCGCCTCCGCAACCGCCGTGGTGGCGCCCGGCCCTGGGCTCTCGCCGGCGGCGCCCCAGGAGGCGCCTCGTTATACCGGGCCGGCTCTGTTTGCCTGACAAGGCAAGGTCGGGCCTTTGGATGCGCCTCCTGCTAGGAAGCCGTTGCACGCGTTTGGGTCTTTCTTGCCGCTTCGTCGGCAGAGATCGGTTTTTCCGGGGGGGCCGCGACGTCGGACACGGAAAGCCCGGCCGCCTCTCCATTGGCGAGAGGAATGTGTTCCACAAGGGCCGGAACCGCTGGGACTGCGCTGGCCGCCGCGATCCTCTCGGCGATTTCGGTGAGGCGCGTACGCACCAGCGATAGATCTTCGGCACTGGCGCCGGATTGGGTTAGAGTAACCAGTCGCGCGCCCGCAGCCTCGGCCGCGGTCTCGGCTGCGGAAAGCTTCAGGAGCAGGGCTTCCATTTGCGCGGCGGTGCCGGCTTTCACTGCTTCCAGTTGACGAAGCGTGTCGGACAGCGCGGTTTGATGAGAAACGGTTTCGGCCCTTGCCTGCGCGAGCTGTGTCTCCCGCTCCAGCAGCACTGCGCTCAGCGACGTCGAGCGCTCTTCCTGCGCCGAGAGCAACCTTTGCGTTTCCCCGAGGGCGGCATTTGCCGCCTGGAGTTCCGCGTCGCGCGCGGCAAGCGCGACGGAGGCTTCCGCCAGCGTAGCGATCCGGCCCTCAAGCGCGCGGTGGGTCTCTGCAAGCTGGGTGGCCAGTGCGTCCCGCTCCGCCGACAGCGCTGCATGTTCGCCAGTGCGGATTGCCAACTGCTCGCCGATATGGATCGCCTCCAGCCGGTGCTCCTCCAAGGTGCGGGCACCTCGCATGAGCTGATCGCGCAGCGCTTCGATCTGGATTTCCAGGCGGCGCTGGTTCAGGGCAAAACCGGCGCGCTGGAGGTCCTTGTCAGCATGGATCTCGAAGATGGAGGTGGGCACCGCCGCCTCGATGCGCCGCGTGGTCAGCCGCACCGCCCGATGCCAGATGGCGGGCAGGACCATCAGAGCCACGAGCGTCGCCACCAGGACGCCGAGCACGAAGAACATGACCTGCTCGATCACGCGGAACCTATGCCTTCACCCGGGCAGGAAGCCCCGGCCGCGCCGGTCATTCCTGCCGCATCCTCGCGAACCAAGCCCCCGCCATGCCGGCTGCCGGGCAGGGGTCCTTCGCGCACACGTCTTCATACGCCCGCGCCTGCCCGCGTGCCAATCGCTAACCGTTCCCCCGCGCGCTTGCACTGGTCAGAAGGGATTCCAGGTGGCAGCAGGTGTGAACTTCAGATAGCCGAGATTGGCGCCCAGCCGCACACCGACGCCGGAGCGGATGGGAACGACCACAATATTGTCGGCGGTGAGCGCGGTCATCCCGAACCCGGCCACAAGGTACGCCGATCCGGAAATGCCGCCGAAGCGCCGGAAGATGTCTTCCACGGTGCGCAGATTATAGACCAGGATCATGGTCCGAGCGCCATCGCCGCCGAAATCCCAGCCGAGCGACGGCCCCTGCCAGAACACCTTCAGGTCGCCGGCATTGCGTGTATAGAGCACGCCCTCGCCGTAACGCAGGCCGCCGACAAAGGCACCGGAGCCTTCCTGGCCAAGAATATAGCCATTGGGCTGGCCCCATTGGCCCACCGCCTTCTCGATGGCGAGGGCCAGGTCCTTGGACACCGTCCCAAAGAAGGAATGGCCTTTGCTGACCAACTCATTGGTGGAATAGGGCGCCGGCTGCCGAGGCGCGCCGCCGGGAGGCGGCTGCTGCGCGTGAGCCCCAGCTATTGTGGCGGCCAGAAGAAGAAGGGCGGCGGCGAAGCGGGCGACGGCGGAGGTCAGGAAGGGCATGGATCTCTCGCGATGGGCTTCGGGCGGACGCGAATCGGCAAGGGACTTTGTCCCCACACTGTGACGCGGAGAAGGCGTGGCGCAAAGGCGCGCCTTCAGGCACCGTCACGCAACAGCATGGGGCTCGCGGGTTAACGGAACCTGTGCGCCCTGCTCGGCTTGTGGAAGGGCGGGGGGAGGTTTATCAGACCTCACGCTTTCGCCGCGGAGCGTGCGGGCATGCGCCGGAAGGCCGCATGCCGGTGTGCCTCGTCCATGGTTTGGAACACTGCCGGACTCCCCATGCCTGCCTCCGACGCCCCTGTGACCTTCGCCGTTTCCGCCCTGGACCTTGCCGCGCTGCTCTGCTCGCGCGTGTGCCACGACGTGATCAGCCCCGTGGGGGCTATCGTGAACGGTCTCGAAGTTCTGGAGGACGACGATTCCGCCGACATGCGCGATGTGGCCCTGGAACTGATTGCCAAAAGTGCGCGCCAAGCCTCGGCCAGGCTGCAATTCACGCGCCTCGCCTTTGGTGCCGCCGGTTCCGCCGGGGCCACCATCGATCTGGGGGACGCCGAGAATGTGGTGCGCGGCATGATGGAGGATGCGCGAACCCGCATCGAATGGAGCCTGCCCCGGGAGTTCCAGCCCAAGAACCGGGTGAAGCTTCTGCTCAACTTGGCGCTGCTGGCCGGCACCACCATTCCGCGCGGAGGCCTCATCAAGGTAGATGCAGCTCCGGGCGGCGTCACCAGCGGCTTCGTCCTCACCACCGAAGGGGTCAGCGCCCGCATTCCCCAGGCGGTGCCTCCTCTTCTTGCGGGCGAAGCGCCCGAGGGCGGGCTTGATGCCCATGCGGTGCAGCCTTTCTATGCCGGCATGCTGGCGCGGGACTGCGGCATCACCGTCAGTTTCGCCATTGAGGGCGAACGCGTCACCCTGAGCGCCCTCGCCTGAAGACCGTCTCTCCACCCTCCAAGCCCTTCTGCTTTCGGTGAAACTGTTGATCGATCCCGATTGACAGTGGCTCTGCCCGCACCCGAAGCTACACAGTGTGGACAGCTTGACCCAGCGGCGTCGCGGGCAGGGGAAGACACGGGGGTAGCGGAGGGGCGGTAACGCCTCCCGCGGGTTGCTCGCCCGAGACGGGCGGGATTGAGGGGCATCATGAGTGTCATGGGCGTCGCCAGCGGGGCAGAGGCGCAGGTCCGCCAGCCCAAGGGCCTGACCTTTCTGTTCCTGGCCGAGATGTGGGAGCGCTTCAGCTTCTACGGCATGCAGGCCCTGATCGTGCTCTATATGAGCAAGGTGCTGGGCTTCAGCGATGCGCGGGCCAGCCTCACCTACGGGGCCTATGCCGCCTTCGTCTTCTTGACCCCTATTGCCGGCGGCGCCTTGGCGGATCGGGTGCTGGGGTTCCGCTCGGCGGTGATCGTCGGCGGCGTCATCATCATGATCGGCCACATCGTGCTCGCGCTGCCCTTCGGCGCGCTCAGCATGTTTGCAGGCATGGCCTTCGTGGTGGTGGGCACGGGCTTCTTCAAGTCCTCGGTCTCGGCGGTGGTGGGCCAACTCTATGGCGAGGACGACCCCCGGCGGGATGGCGGCTTTACCATCTTCTACATGGGGATCAATGTGGGGTCGCTGCTGGCCACATTGATCGTCGGCTATGTGGGCCAGCAGGTGGATTGGCATCTGGGCTTTGGCCTTGCCGCGGTGGGCATGGCGTTTGGCCTCGTGGTGTTTGTCCTGGGCACGCGCCATTACTCTGCCAAGACGCTGGAGTGCCCGCGTCCGCGCCTCATCCTGCCGACCATCGTCGGGGCGCTCGTCGCCGTTCCCATCCTCACCTATCTGCTCGCCGAGCCGGATGGCGCCAAGCTGATGATGCTGGTGGGCGGCGGCCTCACCTACGCCTATGTGGTCTATCGCGCCTTCACCTCGGAGCCGGAATATCGTCGGCACCTGGTGGCGATCCTCATCTATGTCCTGTTCGCCAGCTTCTTCTGGGCGCTGTTCAAGCAGAAGGATGGACCGGTGCTGCTGCTGGTGGACCGGGCCATCGACCGGCATGTCCTGGGCTTCGAGATGCCCTCGGCCATGTTCACCTCTTTCAACCCGTTCATGATCCTGGTGCTGGCCCCCATCTTCGCCCGCATCTGGGCGGCCTTTGCCGCGCGCGGCAAGCCGGTTTCCACGGGCGTGAAGTTCTTTCTCGGCCTCTTCTTCGCCGGCGGATGCTTCGCGCTGGTGGCTGGCGCGGCCTATTCGGCCTCCTCGGGGCAGCCGGCTTCGTTGCTCTGGGTGGCGGGCGCCATCTTCCTTCTCACCTGCGGGGAATTGTCCCTGTCGCCGGTGGGGCTCGCCATGGTGTCGGCCCTCTCGCCGCCCTCTCTGACGGGCCTCATGTATGGCGCCTGGTTCCTCTCCACCTCCTTCGGCGCCTATGCCGCCGGCTGGATCGGGACGCTCGCCACGGTGCCGGAAGGGGCGGCGGCCAGCATCGCCACCTATGCGGCGGCCTGCGCGGATGTCTACACGAAGGTGGCGCTGCTGGGCTTTGGAGCGGCGGCGGTGTTCCTGATGCTGCTGCCGGTCATGCGGCGGCTCCAGGCGCACCACTGAGCGCCTCGGCCGGAATCGCCAGGTCGAGCTGCGCCGCCCGGCGGCGCTGCGCGAGGCGGCTTTCGCCGCTTTCGTCGCCGAAGCAGGCCTCGAAGTCCGAGCAGTCGCGGCAAGAGGGAGCGGAGCACAGGACGAACCCCTCCGCCTCGCACAGGCGGCGATAGAAGTACTTCTTCCACTTCATGTTTTTCACGTTCCCGGCGGCGAGCACGGGAAAGTGCCGCCCGAGCAGGCGCGACAGCTCGCCCCGGTTGCCGAGGCCGAGATCCTGCCACAGATGATCTGCCTCCATGGCCCGCCGCGCGACCATGTGCGCCAGGATGCGCGCTTCCATCGTCCGGGCGTAGTCGAGGAGCAACGCGGACAGCATCTCCTCTTCTTCGCCCGCCTGCGCCTCGCCGATGGGCACGCCCAAGGACAGGAAGGCATGGGGCGAGAAATAGCGGGCGAAGAGACGCTCCAGGTCCGCGCAGCCGACCCCAAGATGACCGGCGAGGGCATCGCCACGCGCGTCGGCTTCGGCGGCGGCGATGGCGATGATGGACGCGAAGACGTGCGCGTCGAAACCGGCCTCCGTGTCCGTGGCCGCGCTTCCTGGCCGATGCCTCCCCATGCCCGCATCCTGAACCGTGCCGGCCTCATGGGCGGCCATCAGCGCGCCATAGATGGCGGGAGCGGAGCGAGTGCGGCGGGAGAGGCCCATCTGCGCCTCCCTCAGGCCGCGATCTTGTCGGCGGTGACGTGGGTCTGGCAATTCTTGGGGCAGACGCGGGAGCAGGCGCCACAGCCGATGCAGGCCCCCGCATTGTCCACCACCATCACCTTGCGGACCAACTCGCCGTCGAAATCGTCGTCATCGTCCTCATCCACCTTGCCGAGCATGGCGTTTTCCTCGCCCACGCCCCACAGATGCATGACATCCCGCGAGCACACCTTGTAGCAGCGGCCGCAGCCGATGCAGGTGGTTTCATCAATGGCGACCAGATAGTCCGGCGTCCAGGCGCTGCCGTCGCGCGTCGTATAGGCCATGGCTGATCCCCTTGCTGGCTAGGCCTCGTTGCGGGTTCGCCGCCGTTCAGGCGGCCTGGGATTCCAGCGCTTTGAGGGCCTTGCGGGCCTCATCCAGCGCCTTGAAGGTGGCGTAGGTTTCCTGCGCCACCTCAAGGATGTTCTGCCAGTTTGTGGGCAGGTCCTCGGACAGGTCATGCAGGTTCATCTTCCAGGTGACGGACTTGGAGGAGAGCTTCTTGATCTCCGCCTTCAGGGTGTCGACGTCGGACATGGGCGCCTCCTCTCAGATGCGGGCGACTTCGGGATAGGTGTTGATGGCATCCACCGCGTCGGCGAGGGCCTTGGAGCCGGCCTCCGCCAGCTTGGACAGGGTCTCGAAGCCGAACCGGTGCACGTCCCGCAGGTGCTTGGAGAGCACCACCAGCTTGCCGGCGGTGAGCAGCACGCGGCCGAAGCCCTCGTGGCTCATCTTCATCATGGGGCTGGCGATCAGGCCGGTTTCCGCCTCGATAGCGAGGCCCACGGCGGTGTAGAACATCTCCACCCGCCACAGCACGTCGGGGTCGGGATCGCCCATGATGGGGATCTGCCGGCGCTGCTCCTTGGTGAGGATGAAATCCTTCAGCAGCAGGGCGTCGGACCGACCCTCCCAGCTGCCATAGGTGTCCTGGGCGCGCATCAGGCGCACCAGGGATTTCAGGAAGGGCGTGGCGAGGGCCGCGCCATCGGCGTCGACCCCTTCAAGCACAGCGGCGTCGGTCATGGCATGCTCCTCGTTGTTCAGTCTTCGTCGTCGATGAAAGAGGGCTTGGGCGCGACGGCGCCGGCTTCGGCCAGCACCTTGCGCAGCCAGGGCGGCGGCGAGCCGGCCAGCATCTCGCGGGTGCGCTCCAGCACCACGTCGATGGGCTGGGCCTGGGCGATCTTAATGGGGTGGATCTTGGCGGTGACCACCTTGGCTGCGGACGGTCCGCCAATGGCGAGGCAGAACAGGAGGTGGCAGCCGCGCAGCGCCTCCACCTTGGGCGTGATCTTGTCGTCGCCGTCGGTCTGGTGCTTGCCGCCTTCGTCCGAGACCTGGTCGAACGCCACGGTTTCCACGAAGGACCAGCCATCCACCGTCACGTCATAGACGGCGAACTTCTTGGCCGAGCCGAAATGGGCGTTCAGGCCCTTCATGTCCTGGGTGGCGATGGCGACCCGGACGGCTGGCCCCGTGCGCGGGGCGGCCGCCTCTTCGGTCTCAACGAGCCGCAGTCTGCGCGTGGCTGTCATCGGTCTCTCCGCGATCACGGAACGGGTTGAGGGATTGTGGGGTCGGCTCGTGCCGGCTGGCCTGGAAGATGTTGGACACCTCGAAGATGAGGTTCCGCGTGCCTTCATGGCCGATGGTCAGGCGGTGCTGGCTGCCGAGCCGGTCGAAGATGGGAAAGCCCGCCCGCATGAGCGGAATGGCGAGGCGTTCGGAGGCCTGGCGGCCATGGCTGTGGGTGACGAGGAGATCGCAGCCCGCCGCCCGGTCTTCCAGGTCCTGGAGATCGCCCACCAGCACCTCGGCCGTGGGCACCTTGCGCAGGATGGGGTTGGCGCCCGTGGTGGTCACCGCCACCTCCACCGTGGCGCCGAGACCCACGAAGAAGGTCGACAGGGCGAACAGCAGGTCCGGCTCGGCGGCGATGGCGATCTTCTGGCCACCGAAATGGAAATGCCCGTCCAGCAAGGCATCCTGGAGCTGGCTGCGCTGGCGCCGGAGCTTGGCGGGCACCGGCCGCCCGGAAAGCTGGGCGAGCAGGCTGATGAAACGGTCCGCCGGCTTCAGCCCCGTCAGGGTCTCGAACAGCGTGAAGGGCACGCCCGCCCGTTCCTCGATGGCCGCCGCCGCATCGCGCACATGTTCCGCCAGCACGATGGTATGCACCGAGCGGCCCATGGCGCGGATGTCGGGCACCAGCGTGCCGCCATAGGCGGTGGGCACCCAGCGGTCGGGCACCGTGCCATCCAGCGAGCCGGAAATATCGGGCAGGATGATGGGATCGAGCCCGAAGGCCTCCACGGTCTCCCGGATATATTCGAGGTCCGCCACTGTGTGATGCCAGCCGGGGAGGATGTTCACCTGGTTGAGGCTCACCACCCGGTCCCCATTGTGCGGCACCAGGGCCTCCACCATGGACAGGACGGCCTTGGACCAGCCCTCTTCCATGGCGCCCTCGAAGTCCGGGGTCTGGGCGAGCACCACCTCTGTGCCCTGGAGCGCTTCCGCGTTGCGCGCGCGGATGAGCTTGAGGTCGCTGGCGAAATCCTCGCCGCGCGTCTCAACCAAGGCGGTGGTGCAGATCCCGATGAGGCTCGGCTTTGTGCGTGTCTTCAGGTTGAGGATGGCCTCTTCCAGATGATCGGCTCCGCCCAGCACGGTCGCCACCTCGTCCATGGCGGTGGTCTGGAGCGGGATGGTCTCCTTGAAGTGGCGCACCAGCAGGACGAGCGCGAAGGACGTGCAGCCCTGCGAGCCGTGGAACAGCGGCATGGCGCCGTCGACGCCGAGATAGGCAAGCGCGGCGCCCAAAGGCTGGGACGACTTCAAGGGGTTGATGGCGGCGGCCTTCAGAAGGGGCGTGACGTTGGTCATGGCGGCGCCCTCAGCATTCGGCCAGGTCGTCGGCACCGGCGCCGGCGAACTTCTTGCGGGTATGGGCGAGGAAATGGGGATCCTCGCCGCCGCCTTCGCCCAGGCCCTCGCCAACTGGCCCGCCCGGGCCGGACAAGAGATTGCCTTGCCCATCCCAAGGGGCGGGCTCACGCACTTCGGCCCACATGGGATTGGAGATGGCGATGTCGATGCGCTTCACCAATTCCACCATGCCGTCATAGCCCGCATAGGGGAAATGGCGTTCCTGGTTGATGTCCAGCCAGGGCATCTTGGCTTTGAGCGCGATGAACTGGGTGCGCCCGCCTGAGAGCATGATGTCCGCCTTGTTGGACGCGAGCATCGCGTAGAGATCACGCGGCGCCATGCTATCGAACATGTGGTTCTCGTCTTTCAGAAGCTGCTTGATGCGCTCCTTGTCCTCGATCGTGGACTTCTTCACCGAGGTGCCGACGATCTCGATGCCGATCTCCATCAGCGCCGCCACCACCGACCAGGACTTCACGCCCCCGGTATTCAGCAGCACCCGCTTGCCCTGGAGGCGGGGGCGGAACGTCTCCAGCCGCGCCCAGGCTCGGGCCTCTTCCTGCGCGATCAGGGCCTCGGTGCGCTCCAGAAGGGCGGCGTCCGCGCCCCGTTGGACCAGGAGACGGGCGGTCTGACGCAGCGCCTCCGAGGTGTCGGAAATGCCGTAGAAAGAGCCCTCGAAGAAGGGGATGCCCCAGCGCTCCTCCATCTTGCGGGCGAGATTGATGAGCGCGGTCGAGCATTCCATCATGGTCGCCCGCGCGGTGTGGGCGGCGGCCACTTCGTGATAGCGCGCGTCGCCGGGAATGCAGGCGCGGATGCGGATGCCGAGCTTCTCGAACAGCGGCTTCACCGCCCAGAACTCGCCGGAAAGATTGAATTCGCCGAGAATATTGATGTCGAGGGGGCCGGCATCGTCTGGTTCCACCGTGCCGATCACATGGTCGAGCAGGGCCTCGCCGGCGAGCTTGTTGCCCAGATTTTTCGAGCCCACGAAGCCCGGCGCGTTCACCGGCACAACGGGCAGGCCATATTTGGCCGAGGCCGCCTTGCACACCGCCTCGATGTCGTCGCCGATCAGCGCCGTCACGCAGGTGGAATAGACGAAGATAGCGGGGGGATTGAAGCGCTGCGCGATCTCGCGCACGGCCTTGTAGAGCTTCTTCTCGCCATTGCCCATCACCACGTCCAGCTCGGTGAGGTCCGTGGTGAAGGAACGCCGCCACAGATCGGAGCCCGAGGAGCCGGCGCCGCGATTGTCCCAGCTGTTGCCTTCGCAGGCGAGCGGGGCGTGGATCAGATGTGCGACATCGGTGATGGGCTGGAGCACGATCTTCGCGCCGTCAAACGCGCAGCCGCCGGCTGCGGCGCCGGGCGTTAGCGGTTTCGAGCAACCCTTCTTGCGCTCTTTCGCGCCCTTGGCCTGGTTCTTGTCGCAACCTGGCTCGTTGAAGACGTCGGCGATCTTGTCCTTGAGCATGGCCATGCCCTCCGGCGCGATCCTGATGACTTGAAAGACGCTCCCGGACCTTATGTCCGGGAGCGCAAGGAACGTCGCCGCGAGCGATGGGGGGCAGAAATTGTGCGGCGACGGGTCTCGTGGGCGGGCGGGCGGACCCGCCTCGGGTTCAACGGGTCAGGTCGAACGAATAGTCGGTCTTGGCTGGTACGATGGTTTCCTGGTCCAGCGTGTCGAAGATCTTGTCGAGGATCGTCGTCAGCAGGCGCAGGCCACCCTGGTAGCCCATCACCGGGAAGCGGTGATGATGATGCCGGTCGAAGATCGGGAAGGCCGTGCGGATGAGCGGGGTCTTGGTGTCGCGCTCCAGATACTTAGCGTAGGAATTTCCAAGGATGAAGTCCACCGGCTCGGTGAAGAGCAGCGAGCGCAGATGCCACAGATCCTTGCCTGCCCAGACCTGGCCCGACGCACCGAAGGGCGAGGAGGCGAGAAGCTCCTTCATCTCTTCTTCCCACTGCTTGGTGCCGTTGGTGGCCAGGCAATGGATCGGCTCGCCGCCAGTCTCCAGGATGAAGCGGGTGAGGCCATAGACCACATCCGGATCGCCGAAGATCGCGTACTTCTTGCCGTGCAGCCAGGACTGGCTGTCGGCCATGGCGTCGATGAGGCGGCCGCGCTCCAGGGTAAGCGCCTGCGGGATCTCCTTGCCGGTCAGCTCGGAAATCTTGAACAGCAGCTCGTCCGTGCCGCGAATGCCGAGCGGATAGTGGAAGTTGACGACCTCCTGGCCCTTGGTCGCCACATAGTCGAGCGTCTTGCGGGTGCAGTATTTCTGCAGCGAGAGCGTCGCCTTGGCGTTCAGAGCATCGGCGGTGTCTTCCAGCGTTGTGCCGCCGGAATACATGCGGAACTCGCCGTCGGAGGGCGTGTCATAGGTGTCGGAGGCGTCCTGGAGCAGCGTATAGTCGACGCCGATCAGGTCGAGCATGCGCTTCAGCTCGCGGTTATTCCCCACGCAGAAGCCGTCAAAGCCGGGAATGATGGTGATCTTTTCACCCGCGACGCGCTCCTTGTCCTTCCAGAAGTGCTCGAGGATGCCCTTGATCATGTTGTCGTAGCCGTCCACATGGCTGCCGACGAAGGCGGGCGTGTGGGCGTGGGGCACGTCGAAATCCTGCGGCACCGAGCCCTTGTTCTTGGCATTGGTGATGAAGGATTGGAGGTCATCGCCGATGACTTCCGCCATGCAGGTGGTGGAGACCGCGATCATCTTCGGCTCGTAGAGCGAATAGGTGTTCGCCAGGCCGTCGATCATGTTGTTGAGACCGCCGAACACCGCCGCGTCTTCCGTCATGGAAGAGGAGACCGCGGAAGACGGCTCCTTGAAGTGACGCGACAGGTGCGAACGGTAATAGGCGACGCATCCTTGGGAGCCATGGACGAAGCTCATGGTCTTCTCAAAGCCGGCGGAGGCAAACACCGCGCCAAGCGGCTGGCAGGCCTTGGCGGGATTTACCACCAGGGCTTCGCGGGCGAGGTTCTTCTCGCGATACTCCCAGCTCTTGGCATATTCGCGCTGCGCGTCCACGGATTCATTGGAGGCGGGGCACTCGAATTCTTCCCGCTTGCGCGCGAACATTTCCTGATATTCGGGCTCGCGGAACAGCGGGGCGTGGTCGAGCACGCGGTCGGCTGATTGCGGCATGGTCAACTCCTGTCCTGTTCGGCGTGGCCGCGCCATACGGCGGCACACGGCTCGGGATTAGGACGGTCTCCCCGCAAGGGGCGGCCGGGTTCGGCTCAGGCAAGGGTCACCCGTCCGCGCCCAATGGCACGCTGGTGATCCTTGCGGATCAAAGGGTTAGATCCGGCCCGCGCGGCGCAGGCCGGAGGGGGATGTCACTCCGCCGCCTGGAGCAGCGGGGCGGCGTCCTTCTTCTTCCAGGGCGGATCGAACAGGCCCCAGACCGGATTGTTGATGGCCAAGTCCATGTCGCGGGCGAAGATGGCGAAGCCGTCATAGCCGTGATAGGGGCCCGAATAGTCCCAGGAATGCATCTGGCGGAAGGGAATACCCATCTTCTGCACCGGATACTTTTCCTTGATGCCGGAGCCCACCAGATCCGGGCGGATCTTCTCGATGAACTTCTCCAGTTCGTAGCCGGTCACGTCGTCATAAATGAGCGTGCCGTCCTTCACGTAATGTCCGGTGCGCTGGTAGTCGTCGTTATGGGCGAACTCGTAGCCCGTTCCGGCGATTTCCATGCCCAGGTCCTCATAGGCGGTGATGACGTGGCGGGGGCGCAGGCCACCCACATAGAGCATCACCTTCTTGCCTTCGAGCCGCGGCCGGTACTTGGCGATGACTGCATCGACCAGAGGCTGGTACTTGGCGATCACGGCCTCGGCCTTTTCCTCGATCTCCGGCCCATAATGCTTGGCAATCTTGCGCAGCGAGGCAGCGATCTGGGAGGGGCCGAAGAAATTGTATTCCATCCACGGGATCGAATACTTCTCTTCCATGTAGCGGCAGATATAGTTCATCGACCGGTAGCAATGGATCAGGTTGAGCTTGGCCTTGGGCGCCCGCTCGATCTCGGCGAGCGTTGCGTCGCCCGACCAGTTGCCGACGATGCGCAGGCCCATTTCTTCCAGAAGGATACGGGACGCCCAGGCGTCGCCGCCGATATTGTAGTCGCCGATGACATTGACGTCATAAGGCGAAGTCTCGAACTCCAGCGTGCCGTCCTGCTTCTCGAACACCCAATCCCGGATCGCATCGTTGGCGATGTGATGGCCGAGCGATTGAGAAACGCCCCGGAAGCCTTCGCACCGGACGGGCACGATGGTCTTGCCGATTTCCTTGTTCTTCTTCTTCGCCACGGCCTCAATATCGTCGCCGATCAGGCCGATGGGGCATTCCGACTGGATGGTGACGCCGTGATTGAGCGGGAACAGGTTCTCGATCTCGGTGATGACCTTGTCGAGCTTCTTGTCGCCGCCGAAGACGATGTCCTTCTCCTGGAAGTCGGACGTGAACTGCATGGTCACGAAGGTGTCGATGCCCGTCGTGCCGATATAATAGTTGCGGCGCTGGGACCAGGAATACTGGCCGCAGCCAACAGGTCCGTGGGAGATGTGGACCATGTCCTTGATGGGACCCCACACCACGCCCTTCGATCCAGCATAGGCGCAGCCGCGGATTGTCATCACGCCCGGGATGGACTTGATGTTGGACTTCACATCACATTCGGTGAGGAGCTTCTCCTCGCCCTCGGGCGTCTCTTCGACTTCGTCGACGCCCTTGGCGACGGACAAATGCTTGCGCCGGCGCTTGGCGAATTTGTCGGGATAGGCGGACAGCACGTCCTCGATGATCTTCTCGTGGAGCGCGCCGTCGTTTTCATAATCGAGGCTCATGGCAGTCGACCTCTCAAAGTGAGCGGCGGGGCGGCCCGGCGGGGTGCCGGGCCGCGTTGGGTCAGACGGCCGCGGCGGCGGCCTTGGCGGCTTCCTTGGCGGCGAGCTCGGCGAGCTGCTGTTCCTCGGTCTTCATGATGCCGAAGTCCAGCAACATCTCTTCCAGTTCTTCCATGGTGATGGGGGTCGGGATGGTACCCTTGCCCGCATTGCCATGAACCTTGTTCGCCAGGGTACGATATTCTTGCGCCTGCTTGCTGTCGGGCGCGTATTCGATCACGGTCTGGCGGCGCAGCTCGGCGTGCTGGACGATGTTGTCGCGCGGCACGAAATGGATGAGCTGCGAATTCAGGCGCTTGGCCAGGGCATCGGCCAGGTCCCACTCGCGGTCGGTCTGGCGCTCGTTGCAGATGAGCCCGCCCAGGCGCACGCCGCCGGAATGGGCGTACTTGAGAATGCCCTTGGCGATATTGTTGGCCGCATAGAGGGCCATCATCTCACCGGACATGACGATGTAGATTTCCTGCGCCTTGTTCTCGCGAATGGGCATGGCGAAGCCGCCGCACACCACGTCGCCGAGCACGTCGTAGGACACATAGTCCACATCATCATAGGCGCCATTCTCTTCGAGGAAGTTGATCGAAGTAATGACGCCGCGTCCGGCGCAGCCGACGCCCGGCTCGGGACCGCCGGACTCGACGCACTTGATGCCCTTGTAGCCGATCTTGAGCACGTCCTCGAGCTCAAGATCTTCCACGGAGCCGGCCTCGGCCGCGAGGGACAGGACAGTGTCCTGGGCCTTCGCGTTCAAGATCAGGCGGGTGGAATCCGCCTTGGGATCGCAGCCGACGATCAGGATCTTCTGACCCATCTCGACGAGCGCGGCGAGAGTATTCTGGGAGGTGGTGGATTTACCAATGCCACCTTTCCCGTAGAAAGCAATTTGGCGCAGACCGGCCATGGTCAAACCCCACTTGGTTGTTTCGACATCTTGCGATGCCACCATTGGCGCGCGGCGCTCGCCGCCACCGCACTTCCTTCCGCAACCGCCGTGCCAAGCGCCGGAGGGCTCCGGGCCAGTTTTGAAAAGTGAATTGCAACAATGGCTTGCTTGCTTCCGTCGATCGAACGGCGGCGGCGTGGGGGCTGTCTCGAACACGACAAAACACGACAGCCATGTGCGTTTCCGAAAAGCCGTGTCGCCTTGTGCCTACCCCTCCAGGCGTGTCGGACGGCTTTGTCGGGTGAGCGACAGGGATGTCGGACAGGGCCCGGAAATGGCTGCTGAACTCGGCTTGGCGGGCCTTCTCCAGGCGCGGAACAACGCGGTTCTGGGCTTATGGCGCTGGTGCCGAACTTGCACCGGCTCAGCCGGCTTTACTTGAGAAGGACTTCACCATGACGCTCATCGATCAGACCGCCTTCGCCCGCCTTGAAAGCGAGGGGCGGCTTCTCAACCCGGTGCTGAAGGGGCCGACGCACAAGCCGGGGCGGTTCGGCTTCCGGGGGGAGCTGGCGCTCAAGTTCACCCCCACGGTGGCGGGCGAGAAGCGGCCGCCGGAGCTGGCGGTGGACCAGGTGCTCTCGGTGAGCCGGGAAGGGGAGGGGACCATCTCCTTCTTCGCGGCCTATCTCCTGTCCTTTGAATATGCGGGGATCCTCGCGGATGTCCTGGGCGAGACGCTCTCGCCGGAGGGGAAATATTTCCTCTTCTGCAACAACATTCCCTTGGACAAGAAGTTCAAGGTGGCGCTCGGCGGGGCGACCTTCCTTGTCGTGCCCATCGATGAGGCCACCGTCTATAACGAGCTGCTGGAGCTGCTGAAGATCGAGAAGAACGATCTGAAGAAGCTGGATACCGCTGGAAAGCAGGATTTCATCGCCGACAAGGCGGCCAAGTTCTCCGCCAAGTGGCCGGAGCTGACCATCGCAGAAGGGCTCGCCCTGATGGGGCCGGTGCGCGATCCCGGCGAGAACCGTCCGGTGTGAGGCGAGGAGGCCGGTCGGTCGCCTGCAATGGAGGCGGGGGCTTTCAGGCCCCGCCCTTCTTGTCGCAGGCGGCGAGGGCGGTGAGCACGGCCGAGATGCCCTCCAGGGGCAGCTTGGTCTGCTCGGGCCCGATCACCACGGTCAAGACCTTCGCGGTGCGCATGGCCTTGATCTGGCCCTCCTTCAGGAAGGTGCCCAGGCGCTCATCGTCCATGCGATAGAAGGTGGATTTGGTCGTCTTTCCGTCCACCTCGATGCGGCCCTTCACCTCGTCGCCGGGCGCGGCGGAGGGGACGAGCAAGGTCCAGCCCTCGCTGGACTTTTCCAGCGCGGCGGCAAGGTCCACGGCGGCGGGCGGGGTGGCGGCGCATCGCACATACTGGCCGTCGACGCTCACCGCATTCACGGTCCAGCCGCTCACCTCGGCAACCTTGGTCTCCACCAAAGCGGGGTCGGAGGCGGGCGTGGCCTGGGGGGAGGGAACGATGCCGGCGAACAAGCTCGCGGCCACGATGGAGGAGGCGAGGTGCGCCGACAGAAGCGACAAGATCATCCGTTCCCCCCTCTGGGGCCGCGGGGCGCGAATTCCCCCTCGCGCACCCGCCCGATTGCTTCCCTATAAGCACGTCCGCCCGGTCCTGGCGAGACGGTTGTGAGCCGGGGAAGGGCGCACGGCATCCGCCCCCGGACATGTCCCAAAAAAAGGCCGGCCCGTGGGACGGGCCGGCCTTCGCAAGCGTCCGGTGGAGGGCGCGGCGAGCGCCCGCCTCACACGCCGATGGGCCGGCGCAGGTCCAGCGTGGTGGGGAACTCGTCGGGCGCCGTCTCCGCCGGCACATGGGTCATGCCGGGCGTGTGGCCATGGGGCTGGAAGCGCGCCAGCCGGCGGGCCTCGGCCTCATAGGAATTGACCGGATAGGTCTCGTAGTTGCGCCCCGCCGGATGGGCGACGTGATAGACCACGCCGCCGCGCGAACGCCCGCTCCAGGTGTCGATGATGTCGAAGGTGAGCGGGGTATGCACGGGAATGGTGGGGTGCAGGCCGTTCGGCGGCTGCCAGGCCTTGTAGCGCACGCCCGCCACGAAGGTGCCGTTGCGCCCGGTGGGGGCGAGCGGCACGCGGCGGCCGTTGCAGGTGAGGATGTAGCGGGCCGGATTGAAGCCCTCCACCTTCACCTGGATGCGCTCCACGGAGGAATCCACGTAGCGCACCGTGCCGCCAATGGCCCCTTCCTCGCCCAGCACGTGCCAGGGTTCGAGCGCACTGCGCAACTCCAGGTCCACGCCCGCATAATGGACCTTGCCATAAGCGGGGAAGCGGAACTCGAATTGGGCGCGGAACCACTCGGGATCGAAGGCATAGCCCGCGTCCTTCATGTCGCTGAGGACATCGTTGAAGTCCTCCCACACATAATGGCCCAGCATGAAGCGGTCATTGAGCGTGGTGCCCCAGCGCACGCAGCCCCCGGTGATGGGCTGCTTCCAGAGCATCATGATGAGGGCGCGCAGGAGCAATTGCTGGGCAAGGCTCATGCGCCAGTCCGGCGGCATCTCGAAGCAGCGGAACTCCACCAGGCCGAGGCGCCCGGTGGGGCCATCGGGCGAATAGAGCTTGTCGATGGAGATTTCCGTGCGGTGGGTGTTGCCCGTCACGTCGATCAGGATGTTGCGCAGCAGGCGGTCCACCAGCCAGGGCGGCGGCGGCAGGTCCGTGCCCGGATAGGGGAATTTGGAGAGCGCGATCTCCAGCTCATAGAGGCTGTCGTGGCGCGCCTCGTCGATGCGCGGATGCTGCGAGGTCGGGCCGATGAAAAGGCCCGAGAAGAGATAGGACAGCGAGGGGTGGCGCTGCCAATAGAGGATCAGGCTTTTCAGCAGGTCCGGCCGGCGCAGGAAGGGACTGTCGGCCGGCGTCGCGCCGCCCACCACCACGTGGTTGCCGCCGCCCGTGCCCGAATGGCGCCCGTCCAGCATGAACTTCTCGGTGCCGAGGCGAGTCTGGTGGGCCTCGTCATAGAGAATGCGTGTGGTCTCCACGCAGCCCTTCCAATTGTCGGAGGGGTGCACGTTGACTTCCAGCACGCCCGGATCGGGGGCGATGCGGATCACCTCCAGGCGCGGGTCATAGGGCGGGGGATAGCCTTCCAGATGGATGGGAAGGTTGAGCTCCTCCGCCACCGCCTCGACGGCGGTCACCAGCTCCAGATAATCCTCCAGCGCCTCCACCGGCGGCATGAACACGCACAGATGTCCGTCGCGCGGTTCGATGGCGATGGCGGTGCGCACATAGAAGGGGCCGGCGGCCGGGGAATAGGAGAGATAGTCCTGCACGATGGCCCGCGCCCGCACGGCCGCCGGGATGGCCCCGGTGTCGCCGTCGCGGCGATAGGCCTGGGCAATCTCGTCCGGGTCCGGCAAATCGGGGCGCGGGTCCAGCGGATCGGCCGGGATGGTGTGGGGATAGAGGGTGGCCGGGATATAGGCCAGCGAATCCAGCGGCAGGCGGAAGCCGATGGGGCTGTCGCCGGGCACCAGGAACATGTGGCCGCGGCGGAAGCGCCAGGCCTCGCTCAGCCAGCCGCTGCCGGCGCGGGCGTTCAGGCGCTGCACCGGAATGGCATAGCCCTTGGCGGTGCCGAGCCCCTGGGCGAAGGCGTCCGCCATGGCCTTGCGGGCGATGGGGTCCTTGATGCGGGGATCGCCGGGTTCCAGATTTTCCGGCAGGTTCGCTTCCTTCAGGATGAAGTAGGCGATGTCCTCATAGGCCGGGATGACATTCTCGTCCTTCAGGCCGAGCCGCTCGGCCAGCGCGCTGGAGAATTTGTGCGCCTCGTTCGGACCCACCGGATAATGGGTGGTCTCGTAAGCGATCAGCTTCTCGTCGTGCCAGATGGGCTTGCCATCCTTGCGCCAGAACAGGCCGAAGGACCAGCGGGGCAGATCCTCGCCCGGATACCACTTGCCCTGGCCGTAATGCATGAGGCCGCCGGGGGCGAATTTCTCGCGCAGGCGGCGGATCAGCTCGTCCGCCTTGCCCCGCTTCATGGGACCCAGCGCCGCCGTGTTCCATTCGGCGCCCTCATAATCGTCGATGGAGACGAAGGTGGGCTCGCCGCCCATGGTCAGGCGCACGTCATGGGCTTTGAGGTCCGCATCCACCACCTCGCCCAGTGCGTTAAGCGCGGCCCAGCTCTCGTCCGAGAAGGGCAAGGTGACGCGGGGGGCTTCCGCGATGCGGTCCACCCGCATGTCGAAGCCGAATTCCACTTCCGCCGGCTCAACCAGGCCCGAAATGGGGGCGGCGGAGCGATAATGCGGGGTGGCGGCCAAAGGCAAGTGGCCCTCGCCGCACAGGAGGCCGGAGGTGGCGTCGAGGCCGATCCAGCCGGCGCCCGGCAGGTAGACTTCCGCCCAGGCGTGGAGGTCGGTGAAGTCCACCTCGGTGCCCGATGGGCCGTCCAGCGACTTCACGTCGGGGCGCAGCTGGATGAGATAGCCGGAGACAAAGCGGGCGGCGAGGCCGAGCCGGCGCAGCACCTGCACCAGCAGCCAGCCGGAATCGCGGCAGGAGCCCAGGCCCTTTTCCAGCGTCTCGTCGGGCGTCTGGACGCCCGGCTCCATGCGGATGACATAGCCCACCTGAGACTGGATCTTCTGGTTCAGCTCCACCAGGAAGTCCACCATGCGCTTCTTCTCGCGCGGGATGGCGGCCACATAGGCGTCGATCAGGGGACCGGCGTCCTCCAGCTCCAGATAGGGGGTCAATTCCTTCTTCAGCTCGGGCGCATAGTCGAACGGGAAATGCTCGGCATAGTCCTCGATGAAGAAGTCGAACGGGTTGATGACCGCCATGGAGGCGTGGAGGTCCACCTCCACCTTGAATTCCGTCGTCTTCTCCGGGAAGACGAGGCGGGCCTGCCAGTTGCCGAACGGGTCCTGCTGCCAGTTGATGAAGTGCTCGGCCGGGCTGATCTTCAGCGAATAGGCCGGCACCTCGGTGCGGCAATGGGGGGCGGGGCGCAGGCGGATGATCTGGGGCCCGAGCGCCACCGGCTTGTCATAGGTGTAGCTGGTAACGTGATGCAGGCTCGTCAGGATGGGCATGGTGTGTCACCGGCTGCGGTGGGCAAAGGGCAAGCCCAAGGTTAGACAAGGGGTTAGCGGCACGGAAGCGCGTCTTTGCGGCGCGTCGTGCCGAAAATAAGGGCAGGACGGAGGCCGTCCTGCCCTCATGTCTCACGCGGGATGCGCGGCGCCGTCCTTGGCGGGCTCCGGCCCGCCTTCGCCCGGCCGGGTGGGCTTCTTCTTCAGCACCTTCTCCTCGAACTTCTGGAGCACCGTGAAGAAGGAGGGCACGAACAGCACCGCCAGGCAGGTGGAGGCCAGCATGCCCGAGACCACGGCGATGCCGATGGACTTGCGGGAATTGGCGCCGGCGCCGGTGGCGAAGACCAGCGGCAGCACGCCCAGGATGAAGGCGAAGGAGGTCATGAGGATGGGGCGGAAGCGCAGCCGTGCCGCCTCCACCGCCGCATCCATGATCTCCATTCCCTCCAGGCGTTTGTCGCGGGCATATTCCACGATCAGGATCGCGTTCTTGGAGGCGAGCGCGATCAGCAGCACCAGGCCGATCTGGGTGTAGAGGTTGTTGGCGATGCCAAGTCCCACCAGCGCGGACACCGTGCCGAGGAGCGCCAGCGGCACCGCCAGGATGACCGAGAGCGGCTGGATCCAGCTTTCATACTGGCCCGCCAGCACCATGTAGACCAGCACGATGGCCATGGCGAAGACGTAGTACATCTGGTTGCCGACCTGCTTCTCCTGGTACGACATGGCCGTCCATTCGAAGCCCATGCCCGGGGGCAAGGTGGCCTTGGCGATCTGCTCCATCAGGTCCATCGCCTGGCCGGAGGAATAGCCCGGCGAGTTGACGCCCACGATGGTGGCGGTGGGATAGAGATTGTAGAGCGAGATCAGCGGCGCGCCCGGCATCACGCGGATGTCGATGAGGGTGCCCAGCGGCACCATCGTCCCGTTGCCCGCCTTGACCTTCAGGTTGTTCAGGTCCTCGGGGTGAATGCGGGCCTTGCTGTCGGCCTGGGCATAGACCTGGAAGACGTTGCCGAACTTGTTGATCTGGGTGACGTAGCTGGAGCCCACATAGGTGGAGACGGCCGAGAAGACCTGGTTCACGCCGATGCCCAGCGTCTCGGCCTTGATGCGGTTGACCTCCACCTGCAATTGGGGCGCGCCCACCCGGAACGAGGTGGACAGGTGGGAGAGGCCGGACTGCGACTCGCCTTTCTCGATGATGGCATCCGCCACCTTGGAGAGGAGCTGGTAGTCAAAATTGCCGTCGCGGATCTGCGGCTGCATGGTGAAGCCGGAGGCGTTGCCGATGCCCTGGATGGCCGGGGGCACCAGCACCAGCACCGAGGCCGACTGCACCTGCTCGAAGTCCTTGATGAAGCGCATATAGAGGGAGCGCAGGTCCTCGCCCTTGTTCTTCTCGCGCACGCTCCAGTCGGTGAAGGTGACATAGAGCACGCCGGCATTGGACAAGGTGGCGTTGTTGTCGAGGGCCGAGATGCCGGTGATGCCGAGCACCGTGGCCACGCCGGGCACCTTCTGGGCGATGGCGGAGACCTGGTTCACCACCTCCTGGGTGCGCTCCATGGAGGAGCCTTCCGGCAACTGCACCGCCAGCACCACATAGCCCTGGTCCTCGATGGGCAGGAACGAGGTGGGCACGCGGCTGATGCCGTAGATGGCGATGGCGATGAGGGTGAGCGCGAACACCACCATCAGCTTGGAATGGTGCACCATGCGGCTGATGAGGCCGGTATACCAGTGCTCGCACTTGTCATAGACCGCGTTGAAGCCGCGGAAGAAGAAATTGCGCTTCTCGGGCGGGGTGGGCTTGCGCAGCCACAGGGCGCACTGGGTGGGCTTCAAGGTGGCGGCATTGATGGCCGAGATGACCGCGGTGGCGGCGATGACCAGCGCGAACTGCTTGAACATCTCGCCCGACAGGCCGGGAATGAAGGACGCTGGCAGGAACACCGACATCAGCACCAGCGTGATGCCGATGACCGGGCCGAACAGCTCGTCCATGGCCTTTTCCGCCGCCGGGCGGCCGTCCATGCCCTCCTCGATGTGCCGCGCCACGCCCTCCACGATCACGATGGCGTCGTCCACCACGATGCCGATGGCCAGAATGAGGGCGAACAGCGTGGTCAAATTCACCGTGAAGCCCAGCGCCGCCATGGCGGCAAAGGCGCCGATGATGGTCACCGGCACGGTGGTGGCGGGCACCAAAGTGGCGCGCCAGTCCTGGAGGAAGAGGATGATCACCACCAGCACCAGGATGCCGGCCTCGTACAGGGTCTTGTAGACCTCGTCGATGGAGGCGGTGACGAACAAGGTGGTGTTGAAGGGGATCTCGTAGGCGACGCCCTCGGGGAAGGAGGTCTTCAATTCCTCCATCTTGGCTTCCACCGCCGCCGCCACGTCGAGCGCGTTGGCCTCGGGCAGCTGGAAGATGGCGATGCCGGTGGCGGGCTTGTTGTCCAGGGTGAAGGTCTTGGAATAGGACTGCGCGCCCAGTTCCACCCGGCCGATGTCGCGGATGCGGACGATGCGGCCGCCGTCCTGGTTGTCGACCTTGACGATGATGTTCTCATAGTCGGGCACGTCGTTGAGGCGGCCCTGGATGTTCACCGTATATTGGAAACTGGCCTGGCCGCCCGCCGGTGGCGCGCCCACCTGGCCGGCGGTGACCTCCTGGCTCTGGCCCTTCACCGCCTGGGTCACGTCCGAGGGGGTGACGCCCACCGCCTGCATCTTGTCCGGGTCGAGCCAGATGCGCATGGCATAATCGCCGACGCCGAAGATGAAGACGTTGCCGACGCCCGGCAGACGGGCGAGCTCGTTCTGCACATAGATGGCGGCATAGTTGGACAGGAACAGGCCGTCATAGCGGCCGTCCGGCGAGGTCAGCGACACGAATTCCAGGATCGACGTGCCCTTCTGGAGCACGGTCACGCCTTGGGTCTGCACCGATGTGGGCAGCGAGGCCATGGCGATGGAGACGCGGTTCTGCACCAGCACCTGCGCCATGTTCGGGTCGGTGCCGATGGCGAAGGTCACCACCAGCGTATAGGTGCCGTCCGAGGCCGCCCAGGACTGCATGTAGAGCATGCCCTGGACACCGTTCACCTGCTGCTCGATGGGCAAGGCGACGGTGTCGATGATGGTCTTGGCGCTGGCGCCCGGATAGGAGGTGGACACCGTGACCGTGGGCGGCACGATGTTGGGATATTGCGCCACCGGCAGGCGCAGCAGGCAGACCGCGCCGATGAGCACGAACAGAAGAGCGAGGACGTTGGCCAGAACCGGTCGCTCGATGAAAAAGCGCGAGATCATGTTCGCCGCCTTGGGTTCGAGGAGCCGACGTCAGTTCTTGGTGGCCGGCGCGGCGGCGCCGGGGGTGTTGTTCGCGGGGCTGATGGGCTTCTTCTGCTCCGGCGCGGTCATGGTGCCGGTCTCCGGCGTCACCGTCGCGCCGGGAATGGCGCGCTGCATGCCGTTGACCACCACCTTGTCGCCGGCGGTCAGGCCCTTGGTAATGGCGCGCAGGCCATTGTCCTGGAGCTGGCCGAGCTGGACCACCTGCTGCGACACCTTGTTGTCGGCACCCACCACCAGGACGTAGGAGCCGCTCTGGTTGGCCCCCACGGCGGTGTCTTCCACCACCACCATGTTCTCGGGCTGGCCGAGCGGCAGGCGGACGCGGGCGAACAGGCCGGGCAGCAGGGTGAAGTCCTTGTTGTCGAAGATGCCGCGCACGGTCAGCGTGCCGGTATTGGGGTCCACCTGGGGTGCCACATAGTCGAGCTTGCCCTTGTGGGGATAGCCCTGCTCCGTCTGGAGGCCGATCTCCACCGGGATGTTGGCGATGTTCTCCGCCACGTGGGCCAGGGTCTTGCCTTGGGCCGCGAGGCCTTCCTTGATGCGCAGGACCTGGGTCTCGGAGAGGGTGAACCACACATAAATCGGGTTGATTTCGACGATGGTGGCCAGCTTGGTGGGCCCACTATAGCCCACCAGCGCGCCCACATCCTGCAAGTGCGCCGTCACCACGCCATCGAACGGGGCGAGCACCTCGGTATAGCCGAGATTGATCTTGGCGGTGTCCACCTGGGCCTGGGCATTCTGCACGTTGGCCACCGCCTGGTCGCGCTTGGCGCGGGCCTGGTCGAGGGTGGCCTGGGAGGCGAAGTCCTGCTTGGCGAGCTGATTCTGCCGGTTGAACTCGGCCTCGGCCTGCACCTGGAGCGCCTGGTTGGCGGCGAGCGTCGCCTTGGCCGATTCCAGGCTGGCGATATATTGGTCCTGCTCGATGGTGAAGAGCACGGTGCCCTTCTTCACCAAGGCGCCATCCTTGTACTTGATGCCGGTCAGGAAGCCCTGGACGCGGGCATTCAGGTCCACCGTATTGATGGAGGCGGTGTTGCCGGTCAGTTCGAGATACCGGGTCACGGGCTGCGAGGGGGCCGCAGCGACAGTGACGGTGGGAGGAGGGGGCGCGACGTAGGTGTTTTTCTCTTCGCAGCCCGCAAGCGCGACCGAGACAAGCGCCGTTGCGGCCAAGATGAACCCCGGATGACCAGCGCGGAGTTCAGACTTGCGCGCACACGAACCGCGTACCAATACCATCATACCCAACCCCCGATCGAGCGATCGCGCGGATACTAAGCAGCGACCTCTGGCGTGTCCATGAAAGAGAATGGTCGCGCGCGGTTCGAGGGCCGGCGTGTTGCCTGCGCCACGGCTTGTGTTTCTGCCCTTTGCCGGAGGGCGGTGGGCGGCTCCGCCGGTTTGACGCTTGCGGCAAAGCCGGGGCGGCGTGGGCCACCTCTCATTGACAAGCCTCCCCCCCGTTCATAAGTGTCCCCGCGGTATGGTGGCGACCCTTGCACCATGCCGTCCGCCCGCGTGCGCCCCTTCCGTTCGGGAAGTCGGGCGCGGCAGTGTTTGGGGCTCATGGATGCCGCTTTTGTGGTGTCCAAGCTCCGGGCGCGACGAGGGACGCGACGTGGCACGCGACGTGGCACGCGACTTGGGACCAGATTTCCGGAGGGCCGGGCCGCCCGTCTGCCCCCTCCGCGCTCCGAGACGGAACGGATAGAGATTTAACGATGTTCGGTGGACTTGCCCGCAAGATTTTCGGCTCCGCGAACGACCGCAGGGTCAAGGGCTTGCGCCCCAAACTCCAGGCCATCAATGCCCTGGAGCCGCAGATGGCGGCGCTGAGCGACGACGAGTTGCGCGGGCGCACGGCCGAGTTCCGCGCCCAGCTGGCCGCTGGCAAGACCCTCGACGACCTGCTGGTGCCGGCCTTCGCCACCGCCCGCGAGGCGGCCAAGCGCGTGCTGGGCATGCGCCCCTTCGACGTCCAGATGCTCGGCGGCATGGTGCTCCACGAGGGCGGCATCGCCGAGATGAAGACCGGCGAAGGCAAGACGCTGGTCGCCACCGCCCCGGTCTATCTGAACGCGCTCGCCGGCAAGGGCGTGCATGTGGTGACGGTGAACGACTATCTGGCCCGCCGCGACGCGGAATGGATGGCCCGCATCTACCGCTTTCTCGGCCTGACCACCGGCATCATCGTCCACGGCCTCGACGACGAGCAGCGCCGCGCCGCCTATCACAGCGACGTCACCTATGCCACCAACAACGAGCTGGGCTTCGACTATCTGCGCGACAATATGAAGTATGACCGCTCGCAGATGGTGCAGCGGCCACACTTCTTCGCCATCGTCGACGAGGTGGACTCCATCCTGGTGGACGAGGCGCGCACGCCCCTCATCATTTCCGGGCCGCTGGACGACCGCTCCGACTTCTACAACACCATCGACAAGTACATCCCCCGCCTCACCAAGGAAGACTACGAGGTGGATGAGAAGCAGCGGTCCGTCGCCATGACCGAGGCCGGCATGGAGAAGATGGAGCAGATGCTCTCCGAGGCCGGGCTGCTGAAATCCGCCTCGCTCTATGACATCGAGAATGTCTCGGTGGTGCACCATGTGAACCAGGCGCTGCGCGCCCACACGCTGTTCCAGCGCGACAAGGATTATATCGTCCGCAACAACGAAGTGGTCATCATCGACGAGTTCACCGGCCGCATGATGCCCGGCCGGCGCTATTCGGAAGGCCTGCACCAGGCGCTTGAGGCCAAGGAGCGCGTTCAGGTGCAGCCGGAGAACCAGACGCTGGCCTCCATCACCTTCCAGAACTATTTCCGCCTCTATGAGAAGCTCGCGGGCATGACCGGCACCGCCTCCACGGAGGCGGCCGAGTTCGCGGACATCTATCGTCTCGACGTGGTGGAGATCCCCACCAACGTGCCGGTCTCCCGCATCGACGACGATGACGAGGTCTACCGCACCGCCGCCGAGAAGTATGACGCCATCATCAAGGTGATCGGCGAGGCCCATGAGAAGGGCCAGCCGGTGCTGGTGGGCACCACCTCCATCGAGAAGTCGGAGCTTTTGGCTTCGCTCCTGGTGAAGGCCGGCTTCATCCAGAAGGACTTTTCCGATCCCGACGCCTTCAGTGGCCATACGCCCGGCAAGGTGTTCGCGGTGCTGAATGCCCGCTATCACGAGCAGGAAGCCTATATCGTCGCCCAGGCCGGCGTGCCCGGCGCCATTACCATTGCCACCAACATGGCTGGCCGCGGCACCGACATCCAGCTCGGCGGCAATGCGGACATGCGCATCTCCCACGAGCTGACCGACGTGCCGCCGGACGCGCCCGAGCGCGCGGCCCGCGAGCAGGCCATTCGCGACGAGGTCCAGGCGCTGAAGAAGAAGGCGCTGGAGGCCGGCGGCCTGATGGTGCTGGGCACCGAGCGCCACGAGAGCCGGCGCATCGACAACCAGCTGCGCGGCCGCTCGGGGCGCCAGGGCGACCCCGGCCATTCCAAGTTCTTCCTCTCCCTCGACGACGACCTGATGCGCATCTTCGGGTCCGACCGGCTCGACGGCATGCTCCAGCGCCTCGGCCTGAAGGAGGGCGAGGCCATCATCCATCCCTGGATCAACAAGGCGCTGGAAAAGGCGCAGCAGAAGGTGGAGGCGCGGAACTACGACATCCGCAAGAACCTCCTGAAATATGACGACGTGCTCAACGACCAGCGCAAGGTGGTGTTCGAGCAGCGCCTCGACCTCATGACCGACGACAATGTCGCCGAGACCGTGGAGGAGATGCGCCACACCGTCATCGCCGACCTCGTCGCCAAGTACATCCCCGCCAATTCCTATCCCGAGCAATGGGACGTGAAGGGCCTCGACTTCGCCGTGCGCGACGTGCTGACGCTCGACCTGCCCATCGAGGACTGGGCCAAGGAAGAGGGCATCGGCGCCACCGAGGTGGTGGAACGCATCACCCGCCGTGCTGACGAATGGATGGCCGGCAAGGCCGCCAAATATGGCCCTGACCTCATGCGCTATGTGGAGAAGTCCATCCTTCTCCAGACGCTGGACCATCTGTGGCGCGAGCACATCGCCATGCTCGACCATCTGCGCCAGGTGGTGGGCCTGCGCGGCTATGCCCAGCGCGATCCGCTGAACGAATACAAGTCGGAAGCCTTCAACCTGTTCTCGGCCATGCTGGGCCGGCTCCGGGAGATCGTCACCTCGCAGCTCATGCGGGTGGAGATCGTCACCTCCCCGCCGCCCCAGGAGGAACTGCCTCCCATGGAGGCGCACCACATGGACCCGGTCACGGGCGAGGACGAGATGGCGGTTGCCGCCGCCGCGCTCGGGTCCCGCCCGGTCCCGGCGCTGGCCGGCGACGTGGCGGTGGCCGATCGCGACCCCAACGACCCCTCCAGCTGGGGCAAGGTGGGCCGCAACGAGAACTGCCCCTGCGGCTCTGGGAAGAAGTACAAGCACTGCCACGGCCGCTTCGCCTGAAGGCGGGCGGCGCCTGCGGGCGCTTGAGTTGAAGTGAAGAAGGGCGCTCCCGCTGGGGGCGCCCTTTTTGTTTGTGCCGGGCAGGTGAGGCCCTGCGCGCACGGCGGGTAAAACTTTCAGGTCGGGCGGGTTAACCCGATTGACAGGTTGGGTTGCACCTTGTTCTCTGCCGGGCAGGAACCCGGAGCTCCGCCATGGTCACCACCACCCTCGGCATCAAGGTTGACGACACCCTCAGGGAGCGGCTGCGCCTGGCCGCCGAGCGCCATGGGCGCACGCCCCATTGGATGCTGAAGCAGGCCCTCGTCACCTTGCTGGACCGCCTGGAGGCGGAAGGCGGCGCCACCGATCTTTCCGGCGCGGACGCGACTTTGGCCGAAGCCCTGGCGGGTACGGGCGGGGAGAACCCCTTCCTCGACTTCGCCCGCTCCGTGAAGGCGGAGGGCCATCTGCGCAGCCGCATTACCGCCGCCTATCGCCTGCCGGAAGACGAATGCGTCCCGCGCCTTGTCGCCGAGGCGAGCCTGCCCGATGCGCTGGCCGACGAGGTGGCCGCCACCGCCCGCACCCTGGTCACTGCCCTGCGCGAAAAGGCGGGGCGGGGCGCGGTGGAGGCGCTGATCCGGGAATATGACCTCTCAAGCCAGGAGGGCGTCGCCCTCATGTGCCTGGCCGAGGCATTGCTGCGCATCCCCGACCGCCCCACCCGCGATGCCCTGATCCGCGACAAGATCGGCCGGGGCGACTGGCTCTCCCATCTCGGCCACAGCCGTTCCTTGTTCGTGAACGCGGCCACTTGGGGGCTGCTCGTCACCGGCAAGCTCACCGCCACCGCGAGCGAGAGCGGCCTGTCCTCGGCGCTCACGCGCCTTGTGGGCAAGGGCGGCGAGCCGCTCATCCGGGCCGGCGTGGATCTGGCCATGCGCATGATGGGCGAGCAGTTCGTCTCCGGCCAGACCATCACCGAAGCGCTTGCCAATGCCCGCAAGATGGAGGCGAAGGGCTTCCGCTATTCCTATGACATGCTGGGCGAGGCGGCCATGACGGCCGCCGATGCGGACCGCTATTTCGCCAGCTACGAGCAGGCGGTGCACGCCATCGGCAAGGCCTCCGGCAAGCGCGGCATCTATGAGGGGCCTGGCATCTCCATCAAGCTGTCCGCCCTCCATCCGCGCTATTCCCGCGCCCAGCGCGAGCGGGTGCTGGCCGAATTGCTGCCCCGCGTGCGCGCGCTCGTGCATCTGGCGCGGTCCTATGACATCGGGCTGAACATCGATGCGGAGGAGGCGGACCGGCTGGACCTCTCCCTCGACATCCTGGAGCAGCTCGCCTTCGACCCGGAGCTTGCCGGCTGGAACGGCATCGGCTTCGTGGTGCAGGCCTATCAGAAGCGGGCGCCCTTCGTGCTCGACTTCGTCATTGATCTCGCCCGCCGCAGCGGCCGGCGCATGATGGTGCGCCTGGTGAAGGGCGCCTATTGGGATGCCGAGATCAAGCGCGCCCAGGTGGATGGCCTGGAAGGCTTCCCGGTCTATACCCGCAAGGTCTATACCGACGTCTCCTATCTCGCCTGCGCCCGCAAGCTCTTGGGCGCGCCCGACGCGGTCTTCCCGCAATTTGCCACCCACAATGCCCAGACGCTCTCCGCCATCCTGGCCATGGGCGGCGGCAATTATTATCCCGGCCAGTATGAGTTCCAGTGCCTGCACGGCATGGGCGAGCCGCTTTATGAAGAGGTGGTGGGCGCGGACAAGCTGAACCGGCCCTGCCGCATCTATGCCCCCGTGGGCACCCACGAGACCCTGCTCGCCTATCTGGTCCGGCGGCTGCTGGAGAATGGGGCCAACACCTCCTTCGTGCACCGCATCGCGGACGCGAACATCCCCATCGAGGCGCTCATCGCCGATCCGGTGGCGGAAGCTGCCGCCATCCGCCCCCAGGGCGCGCCCCATCCGCGCATCGCCTTGCCGCGCCGGCTGTTCCCGGATGGGCGCGTCAATTCCGCCGGCCTCGACCTCTCCAACGAGCAGCAATTGGCGGCGCTCGGCAGCGCGCTCCTCGCCAGTGCCCATGAGGCGCATCTGGCCGAGCCGCTGCTGGCAGATGGCGCGGTGGAAGGGGAGGGGCGCCCCGTGCGCAATCCCGCCGATCTGCGGGACGAAGTGGGTCGCGTGGTGGAGGCGGACCCCGCGCTCGCCGCCCGCGCGGTGGAGGAGAGCGCCCGCCTTGGCGCCGTGTGGCCCGCCACCCCGCCGCACGAGCGGGCGCGCTGCCTGCGCCGGGCGGCGGATTTGCTGGAAGAGCGCATGCCGAGCCTGCTCGGACTGATCGTGCGCGAGGCCGGCAAGTCCCTGCCCAATGCGGTGGGCGAGGTGCGCGAGGCGGTGGATTTCCTGCGCTATTATGCGGCGCAGGCGGAGGGCTTCGACAATGACACCCATCGCCCGCTGGGTCCGGTGGTGTGCATCAGCCCCTGGAACTTCCCGCTCGCCATCTTCACCGGCCAGGTGGCCGCGGCGCTCGCCGCCGGCAATACGGTGATCGCCAAGCCGGCGGAAGAGACCCCCCTCATTGCCGCCGCCATGGTGGGCATGCTGCGGGAGGCCGGCGTTCCCCCCGGCGCGCTCATCCTCCTGCCGGGCGATGGCACGGTGGGGGCGGCCCTGGTGGCCGATCCCGGCGTGCGGGGCGTCATGTTCACCGGCTCGACAGAAGTCGCCCGCCTCATCCGCGCGACGCTCGCGCAGCGCCTGGCTCCCGATGGCCGGCCGATCCCCCTCATTGCCGAGACCGGCGGGCAGAATGCCCTGGTGGTGGATTCCTCCGCTCTGGCGGAACAGGTGGTGGCGGATGTGATCGCCTCCGCCTTCGATTCCGCCGGCCAGCGCTGCTCGGCCCTGCGCATCCTGTGCCTCCAGGAGGAGATCGCCGACCGCACGCTGGCTATGCTGCGCGGCGCGCTCAAGGAATTGCGCATCGGCAATCCCGCGCGGCTCGCCACAGATGTGGGGCCGGTCATCACCGCCGGGGCGCGGGAGGGCATCCTCGCCCATGTGGCTGCCATGCGGGAAAAGGGCTTTGCCATCGAGGAGGCGCCCCTGCCGGAGGAATGCCGCCACGGCACCTTCGTCGCCCCGACCCTCATCGAGATCGATGCCATCGGCGCGCTCACCCGCGAGGTGTTCGGCCCGGTGCTGCATGTGGTGCGCTATGCCCGCGAGGACCGGGACGGGCTGCTTCAGGCCATCGCGGCCACCGGCTATGGGCTCACCTTCGGCCTTCACACCCGCATCGACGAGACCATCGCCGAGGTCACCGCCCGCGCCAGCGCCGGCAATCTCTATGTGAACCGCAACCTCATCGGCGCCGTGGTGGGCGTGCAGCCTTTTGGCGGGCACGGCCTGTCCGGCACCGGCCCCAAGGCAGGCGGGCCGCTTTATGTGAACCGGCTGCTGGCGGTGCGCCCGCCTTATGCGCCGTCCGAAGGCACCGCACCGGCGCCGGACGCCGCCGCGTTGGCCTGGGGCGCGCACCTCTCTGCCAAGGGCGTGCCCGAGGCGGTGGTCGCCCGCTGCGCGCGGCTGGCGGAGCGGGCCTTGCCCGGCCGGGTGCAGGAGCTGGCGGGGCCGGTGGGCGAATCCAACCTCTATGCGCTGAAGGCCCGCGGCACGGTGCTGTGCCATCCCGCCACCTCGCTCGGCCTGGTGCTCCAGGTGGGGGCGGCGCTGGCGGCGGGCAATCGGGTCCTGCTGGATGCCCCGACCTCCCTCGACGGTTTGCTGGAAGGCCTGCCGGCCGCCGTCGCCACCCGCCTCACGCGGGTGCGCGGCCTGCCGGAGGGGCGACTTGATGCGGTGCTGTTCGAGGGCGATGCCGACACCTTGCTCGCCCTCGACCGGCAATTGGCGGAAAGGGACGGGCCGCTGGTGGCGGTGCACGGGCTCTCCGCCTCGGAACTGGGGGAGGGGGCCGACTATCCGCTGGAATGGCTGCTGGAGGAGCGCTCCATCAGCACCAACACGGCCGCCGCCGGCGGCAATGCCTCGCTGATGACCATCGGCTGAGGCGCGCGCCGCCTTGGGAGGCTTGAAGCCCTCTCCCGGCCCCGGGGGAGGGCTTTTTTGTTGCCGAGGATTTTCCTGTGTGACTCCCAAGGGATGGGGCGGCCGTTCGGGCCGCTGGGAGAGGCGGCAGCGGGACGCCGCGAAAATTCCCCTTGCGTATTTCTGATGAATTTCGATATTCATCAGAATTCAGATTGGAAGACCCCATGGCAGTGACACGGCCCAAGGAGACGGCGGACGAAACCCGCGAGCGCATCGCGCGGGTGGCGGAGGAATTGTTTCGCCGCATGGGATTTGCCAAGACGGCGGTGGCAGACATCGCCGCCGAGCTCGGCATGTCGCCGGCCAATGTCTATCGCTTCTTCCCTTCCAAGACCGCCATCGTCGAAACCATCTGCAACCGCTGCCTCGGCGAGATCGAGCAGGAGACGCGGGAGATCGCGCGGGCCGACCTGCCCCCGGGCCAGCGGCTGGAAGACATGTTCATCGCCATCTTGCGCTACCACCGGGACAATTTCCTGGTGGAGCGGCGGGTGCATGACATGGTCCTGGTCGCCATGGAGAACAATTGGAGCTCGATCGAGGCCCACAAGGAAAACATCAAGGCTATGATCGCCCAGGTGCTCGCGCAGGGCACGGCGGATGGGGTCTTTCGCGCCTGTGACAGCGCCGATGTCTCCGAGATCATCATGGGCTGCATGGTGCGGTTCTGCCACCCGGTGCTGGTGGTCCAGTGCATCGACGAGGACCTGGAGGCCCAGCTTCGGGCCACCATGCGCTTCCTCCTCGGCGCCCTCGCGCCGACCCCGGTCTGACCCCGGCGCCCGCCCGCGCAGGGATTTTTGTACCTTTTTTCTGACGAAAATGAACTTTCGTCAGTGATGATACGTAACCCTTCACCTCGTTGAACCGGACTTCGCGCCATGCCCGCTTTCACGTCCCCTGATCCGGTCCAGCCCGCCTCCGGGCGCGCGTTCTTGCTGCGCCTCTTGCCCGTGATTGGGTTCGGCCTGCTGCTGGCCGGCTGCGGGGATCCGGCCCCCGCCGAGGAGGCCGGTCCGCCCGCCCGGCCGGTGCAGGTGATCACGGTGGCGCTGACCCCTCTCGAAGCCGACAAGAGCTTCGTGGGCGTGGTGCGGGCCCGCCGCGAGATCGACCAGTCCTTCCGCGTGGGCGGCAAGGTGGTGCAGCGGTTCGTGGATGTGGGTCAACGGGTGCAGGCGGGCCAGGTGATCGCCACCCTCGACCCGCAGGACCTGCGCCTGCAACTGGAAAGCGCGGAGGCCGAGTTCGCCGCCGCCACCGCCAATCTCGCCCAGACGGCGGCCGAGGACGGGCGTTATCGCACCCTCACCGCGCGGGGCTTTGCCTCCAATGCGGACCTGGACCGCAAGTCGGTGGCCAAGGAGGAGGCCGCCGGCCGGCTGGAGCGCGCCCGCCGCTCCCTCGACCTTGCCCGCAACCAGCTTGCTTATACCGACCTGAAGGCCGATGCGGACGGCGTGGTCATGACCACGTCCGCCGAGCCCGGCCAAGTGGTCACCGCCGGCCAGACGGTGGCGCGCATCGCCCGCTTGGACGAGAAGGAGGCGGCCGTCGCCCTGCCGGAGACGGCGCTGGCTTCCGCCCGTACCGATACTGCCACGGTCACCCTCTGGGCCGAGCCCGACCGGGTGTTCAAGGCCCGCCTGCGCGAGCTGTCCCCCCAGGCGGATGCCACCAGCCGCACCTATGCCGCCCGCTTCAGCATCGAGAATGCCGACGACACAGTGGCGCTGGGCATGACCACCTTCGTCATCCTGCATCCCACCCATGTGCCCAAGGTGGCGCGCCTGCCGCTCTCCTCGGTGTTCGACAAGGGCGCGGGGCCGCGCGTCTTCGTGGTCGATCCCACCACTCATACCCTGGAGGCGCGGCCCGTGACGGTCGCCGGCTACACGTCGGATTCTGCCCTGGTGTCGGAGGGGCTGAATGGCGGCGAGCAGGTGGTGACCATGGGCGTCCAGACGCTGGACCCTGGCCGTGTTGTGCGCACGGTGCCCGCCAAGGTGGACGTGGCCCGCGCCACGCCTGCCGCATCCTCCAAGTGAGCGGCGGGGACGGATCCATGTCAGACGACGCATCCCACGGCGCGCCCACCGGCGGCTTCAACCTCTCGCGCCTTGCCATCACCCACCGCGCTTTGACCTTGTTCGCCATTCTCCTGGTGGCGGCGGCGGGGGTCTTTGCCTACTTCAACCTGGGCCGGGCGGAGGATCCCTCCTTCACCATCAAGGTCATGGTGGTGAGCGCGGTCTGGCCGGGCGCGACCTCCACCCAGATGCAGGAACTGGTGGCCGACCCCATCGAGAAGAAGCTCCAGAGCCTCGCCCATCTGGAGCGGGTGGAGACCTATTCCCGCCCGGGCGTCAGCTTCATCCAGGTGACCTTGAAAGATTCCACCCCCGCCTCGGACGTGAAGCCCCTGTGGTACCAGGTGCGCAAGAAGGTGGACGACATGAAGGACGAGTTGCCGTCCGGCGTGGTCGGTCCCTTCTTCGACGACGAATATGGCGACGTCTATTCCAATCTCTACATGCTCTCCGGCGACCAGGTCGCCCCCGCCGAGCTGAAGCGGCAGGCGGAGATCATCCGCCAGAAGCTGCGCCGGGTGCCCGGCGTGCAGAAGGTGGACATTATCGGCGAGCGGCCCGAGCGCATCTATATCGAGTTCAGCCACGCGCGCCTGGCCACCCTCGGCATCACCCCGCAGCAGGTGTTCGACGCCGTGGCACGGCAGAATGCGGTGGTCTCGGGCGGCGCCGTGGACACCAAGGCGGACCGCATCAATCTGCGCCTGTCCGGCGCCTTTTCCGGGCCCGAGGCCATCGCCGCCGTTCCGGTGGCGGCGGGCAATGCGGTGTTCCGCCTGGGCGACATCGCCACGGTGCGGCGCGGATATGAGGACCCCGCCTCCTTCCTCATTCGCCAGAACGGCCGGGATGCGGTGGGCATCGGCGTCACCATGGAGGCGGGCGAGAACATCATCACCTGGGGCGAGGATGTGAAGGCGGCCATGGACAAGGCCATCGCCGACCTGCCCGTGGGCATCGACGTGACGCAGGTGGCCGACCAGCCGCACATCGTCTCGCTCTCCGTCGGTGAGTTCCTGCGCACGTTTGCCGAGGCGCTGGTGATAGTGCTGGTGGTGTCCTTCCTGTCGCTGGGCTGGCGCACCGGCATCGTGGTGGCGCTCTCCGTGCCCCTCGTGCTCGCCATCGTGTTCGTGGTCATGCTGTCCATGGACATGGACCTCCACCGCATCACGCTGGGCGCCCTCATCATCGCGCTCGGTCTGCTGGTGGACGACGCCATCATCGCCATCGAGATGATGGTGGTGAAGATGGAGGAAGGCTTCGATCGGGCGAGCGCGGCCACCTTCGCCTGGAGCTCCACCGCCTTTCCCATGCTCACCGGCACGCTGGTGACGGCGGCCGGCTTCCTGCCGGTGGGCTTCGCCAAGTCGTCGTCGGGCGAATATGCCGGCGGCATCTTCTGGGTGGTGGGCATTGCGCTGATCGCCTCCTGGTTCGTGGCGGTGATCTTCACGCCCTATCTGGGTTACATGCTGCTGCCCGACTTCAAGAAGAAGGCCGGTGCCGGCGGCCATGGCGGTCATGATCTGCATGACGGTCGGCTCTACCGGCTGCTGCGCGGGGTGCTCGGCTTCTGCCTGCGCCGCCGCTTCCTGGTGATCGGCGTCACCTTCGGCCTGTTCGCCCTCTCGGTGGTGGGCTTCGGGGCGGTGCAGCAGCAATTCTTCCCCACCTCCACGCGCTCCGAGCTGTTTCTGCAGATGCGCCTGCCCGAAGGCACCTCCATCTCGGTGACCGAGGCCACCGCCCGCAAGGCGGAGGCCCTGTTCGCCGGCGATCCGGACGTGGTCACCGCCACCACCTATGTGGGGCAAGGCACGCCGCGCTTCTGGCTGGGCCTCAATCCGGTGCTGCCCAATCCCAACTTCGCCGAGATCGTCATCGTCACCAAGGACACCGAGGCCCGCGATCGTCTGAAGGACAAGCTCGATGCCGACATCGCCGAGGGCGCGCTGAGCGAGGCGCGGGCCCGCGTCGACCGCTTCGTGTTCGGCCCGCCGGTGGGCTTCCCCGTGCAGTTCCGTGTGGTCGGCCCCGATCCCATCCTGGTGCGCCAGATCGCCGAGGATGTGCGCACCGTGGTGGCGCGCGACCCGGCGGTGATCGATCCGCACCTCAATTGGGGCGAGCGGGTGAAGTCCATCACCCTGGAAGTGGACCAGGACCGCGCCCGCGCCATCGGGTTGACCTCCACCGACATGGCGCAGACGCTCCAGACCTTGCTCTCCGGCTATACCGTGACCCAGCACCGCGAGGGCAATCTGCTCATCGACGTGGTGGCGCGCGCCGTGCCGGAAGAGCGCATCGACCTGGAAAAGCTCGCCACCCTCACGGTCGGCACCCGCAACGGCGTGGCCGTGCCGCTGGGGCAAGTGGCGCGCATCCTCTATGCCACCGAGGAGCCGATCCTGTGGCGGCGCGACCGCGACCTGGTGCTGACCGTGCGGGCGGACATCAAGGACGGCGTGCAGGCTCCCGACGTCACCGCCCGCATCCTGCCCAACCTGTCGGCGCTGAAAGCCGGCCTGCCGACCGGCTACCGGGTGGAGGTGGGCGGCTCGGTGGAGGAGAGCGCCAAGGCCAACAAGGCGCTGGCCGCCGTGTTCCCGCTCATGATCATCACCATGCTGTCCATCCTGATGGTCCAGCTCCAGAGCTTCTCGCGCCTCGCTTTGGTGCTGGTGACCGCGCCGCTCGGGCTCATCGGCGCCACCGCCGCGCTCCTGGTCAGCCACCAGCCCTTCGGCTTCGTGGCGCTGCTGGGGCTGATCGCGCTCGCCGGCATGATCATGCGCAACACTGTGATCCTGGTGGATCAGATCGACACGGACATCGCCGCCGGCCATGCCCCGGCGGAGGCCATCGTGGACGCCACCTTGCGGCGGGCCCGACCAGTGGTGCTGACCGCGCTGGCGGCGGTTCTGGGCATGATCCCGCTGACCCATTCTGTGTTCTGGGGGCCCATGGCCATCACCATCATGGGCGGCCTCCTGGTGGCGACCGTGCTCACCCTGGTGTCGGTGCCGGCCATGTATGCCGCCTGGTTCCGGGTGAAGCTGGGCGCGCCTGCGCCTGCCGTTCCTGCCGCTGCGGCGGCGCAGCCGCCGGCGGTGCCGGCAGCGCAGTGAGGCGGCGTTTCACGGGGCGCTGCGCGCCCTCTTCCCTCTTCTCCAGCGCCCGGCCAGACCGCAACCGGGCCGGGCGCTGGCGGAGAACCCCGCATCCGGTCACCGCCCCCTTCCACCGGATGCGGGGGCTTCCCTTTGGGAAGGAAACAGTGTCCACTGGTGGGCTGGTAAGGCTCATCGGCAGTGGGCGCTCTTTGCCCCCTGCCATCCCCCGGCCGCGCGACCCAAGGCCCCACCCAAGCCGCGCGTCCGTGCGGGGAACCCCGCATCCGGTCGTCGCCCCCAAAGACCGGATGCGGGGGCCCCCTCGAAGGGAGCCCAATCGGTCCAGGGCGTGAGACGCCGGACGGGCCGGGCGCCGGCACGCGCGAGCGCTTCAGCGTTCCATGGAAAAGCGGCAGCGCCCTATCTGCTTGTTTTAACGCTTTTTCCTCACGCGAAGCGGTCCTGCTGCGCTTGGAAATGCGCTCCGTCCGGCGCAGCCGCGCGCCCTCAGCCCCTCAGACCGCCACCGCCTCTTCCACCAGCGAGATGCGCAGCGGCTCGTGGCCGGTGACGGCCAGGAAGCGCAGCAACTCGCTGGGCGCCAGCGTGGTGGTCTTCTCGTTGGTGAGGGGGTGGCAATTCACATAAGGCGCCGCCAGCAGCACCTCGTCGATGGCGACGGTGACTTCGCGTTGGGGATCGTTGGCAGCGGCCAGCAGCGTCACCGCGCCGGGCAGCACGCCCAGTTTCTCATAGAGCGCTTCCGCCGAGCCGAAGGACAGGCCGCCCTTCGCACCGATCTTCGATCGCAGACCTTTGAGGTCCACGGGCGTCCCTTCCTCGATCGCCACCAGGAAGTAGTTCTTCTTGGAGTCTCGCAGGAACAGATTTTTGGTGTGGAGGCCAGGAATCTCGCCCCTCAGCGCCTGCGACTCCGCCACGGTGTGCACCGGCGGGTGGGAGTGGGTGGTGGCCGCGATACCGTGGGCGTCGAGAAAGTTCAAAAGGCCGTCGGGCGTGAGAGGCATGGTTCAACTCTGATCCGGTCGCGAGCGGAGCTGGACGGCACGCGCGCCGCGGGCGACGGACGCTGGACAGATGCGGTCCGCATCTCCCCGTGCTCTCGCCCTTGCGCCGCGCCGGAACCTTCACGATCCCGGCTGCCGCCGACTTCGGACAGGTCTCGCTCTGTCCTGGCCGAAGCCCGAACTCCCCGCGCATCTACTCCCTAAAGCTTGCACCAGCCGGCATGCGCCGGCCGATGAGCCTGTGCCAGCCCGGCGGAGCCGGCCGGACTGGTCCTCCCTGACCCTGCCGGAGCAGGGCCGTTGCGCCGCATTGGGTGCAGTGCAACAGAGTGCGTCGAACGGCGGCCGGACGCAAGCCGGCTTGCCATCCCACTTTCGATAAATCTGAGGTGGCCTTAGATCTTTTGGTTGTACTCGCCCACTTCCGGGTGGGTGCGCAGCACGGAATCCACCGCCTCGAACATCTCGCGCATGCGCGCCTCGGAGACGGGGCTTTCCACCACCACCACCAGTTCCGGCTTGTTGGAGGAGGCGCGCACCAGGCCCCAGGAGCCGTCCTCGGTGGTGACGCGCACGCCGTTCACCGTCACAAGGTCGCGGATCTTCTGGCCGGTGACGAGCGCGCCCTTGGCCTGGAGATCCTCGAAATGGCTGACCACCTTGGCGACGATGCCATACTTGGCCTCGTCCGCGCAGTGGGGGGACATGGTGGGCGAGGACCAGGTCTTGGGCAGCGCCAGGCGCAGCTCGGAGAGCTTCTTGCCGGGGTTGCGGTCCATCATGTCGAGGACGGCGATGGCCGAGACGAGGCCATCGTCATAGCCCCGGCCCACGGGGGCATTGAAGAAATAGTGGCCGGACTTCTCGAAGCCCACCAGGGCCCCGGTCTCGTTCACCCGGCGCTTCATGTAGGAATGGCCGGTCTTCCAATAGTCCGCCTTCACGCCCAGCTTGATCAGCTCGGGATCGGTGGCGAACAGGCCGGTGGACTTCACGTCCACCACGAAGGTGGCGCCGGGATGCAGCTTGGCAAGGTCGCGGGCGAGCATCACGCCCATCTTGTCGGCGAAGATTTCCTCGCCCTCGTCATCCACCACGCCGCAGCGGTCGCCGTCGCCATCGAAGCCCAGCGCCAGGTCGGCCTTGTGCTCCAGCACCGCGTCCCGCATGGCATGGAGCATCTCCATGTCCTCGGGGTTCGGGTTGTATTTGGGGAAGGAATGGTCGAGCTCGCAATCGAGCGGGATCACTTCCGCGCCCAGCGCTTCCAGGATGCGCGGGGCGAAGGCGCCGGCGGTGCCGTTGCCGCAGGCGCAGATGACCTTGATAGGGTGCTTCAGCTTGGGCCGGTCGGTGAGGTCCTTGATATAGACCTCCGGGAAGCCTTCCACGAACACATAGGAGCCGCCGCCGCGCAGGTCGAACTTGGCGCCGAGCACGATCTCCTTCAGGCGGGTCATCTCGTCGGGGCCGAAGGTCAAGGGGCGATTGACGCCCATCTTCACGCCGGTCCAGCCATTGTCGTTATGGGAGGCGGTCACCATGGCCACCGCCGGCACGTCCAGCGCGAACTGGGCGAAATAGGCCATGGGGGACATGGCCAGCCCGATGTCGTGCACCTTGATGCCCGCCGCCATCAGGCCGGACACCAGCGCCAGCTTGATGGAGGAGGAATAGCTGCGGAAGTCGTGACCGGTGACGATCTCGGGCTTAACACCCATCTCATGCATCAAGGTGCCCAGGCCCATGCCGAGCGCCTGGATGCCCATCAGGTTGATTTCCTTCTGGAACAGCCACCGCGCATCGTATTCCCGAAAGCCGGTCGGCTTCACCATGGGCTCGGATTCGTAAGCATAGGTGTTGGGCGTCAGAGCGGGCTTCGGGGTCGGAAACATGCACGGCCTCTCCGGCAACAAGGGGACGACACGACAAGCCTTGCCCGACAGACGAAAGCAAGGAGAAAAACTTGCCACCTTCGGGTGATCTTTTGGATGCTCGCGGACCGAGCCTTCAATGCGACGGAACTGCGAAGGTTCCATGACGTGTTCGCTCATGCGGGAAAAGTGTTGCGGCGCAACAGGCTGCCACCCTGAAAAAAATCCGCAGAGGGGGTGTCGGGATGCCCGATCTGCCGTCGTCTTCCATGGGAGGATGGGCATGCGGCCCGTGCCTCCCGCCGGGGATGGGCGGATCGACCGCAGGGCCGGCCGTGACCGGCCAAGGGAGGGGAGGCATCATGATCGTACAGCCTTATCTGTTCTTCGACGGCCGCTGCGCTGAGGCGCTCGACTTCTACAAGGCGGCGCTGGGCGCCGAGGTGGAGATGATGATGCGCTTCGGCGAGGCGCCCCCCGCGCCCGATGGCGCCCCTTCCGAAGGCTGCGGTCCCGGCCCTGGGGCGCAGAATGCCGACAAGATCATGCACGCCTCCTTCCGGGTGGGCGACACGGTCATCATGGCCTCCGACGGAAATTGCGGCGAGGCACCGAAATTCGAGGGCTTCTCCCTTTCCATCACGGTCTCGGACGCGGCCACCTGCAACCGTGTGTTCGCGGCGCTGGGCGAAGACGGGGCCGTGATCCAGCCGGTCATGGCCACCTTTTTCTCGCCTGCTTTCGGCATGGTGCGGGACAAGTTTGGGGTCTCATGGATGGTTCTCGTCTATGGCTGACCCCATCCCCCGGCCGGGCGCCGCAACCCGCTCGGCCGGGGGAGTGATGTATCGTTTAGGTTGAGTTTAATTTTGTATTGCAACCAAAGGTTATTCTTGGTTCAGTGACCCCTACTGGGATGGGGGATCACATGAAGCGTGCATTCGCGGCAGGCCTCGCCTGCCTGATGGTGGCCGGCTGCCAGACCTCAACCGCGCTGGCGCCGCCGACGCCGGCTTATCGGGATCTGGGGCCGACGATCCAGAATATGGGTTATGACGAGCTTCTGCTGCCCTCAACGGCCTATGGTCCTGGCCTGCTTGTCACGTCTAGCGCAGGGGCGGGCGGGGTCTCGCCGCCCTTGCAACTGGCCTATATCTGCAGTCCCTTATACACGGCAGCACCACCGCCTCTGGTTGATCCGGCGGCCTCGGCGCAGACCGCGCTGAGCCTCAACGGCGCCTTCAATGTGGATGCCACGGTGCTCAAGGCCATCGGCCTCGGCGCAAAGGCGGACTATGTGGAGACGGTGACGCTCTCCTTGTCCGACGTCACCGTCGAGCAACTGGCGCTGGCCGACCTTGAGGCCATCGTCGACACGCTGGGGCCGAAGTGCAAAGGCCTCCTGAACAAATACCGCAATCAAGGCATTGCGTATCAGACGCTGCAGGCTGTGCGGGCGACGGTCACGTATCAGGTCACGTTCAAGCAGGGCGCGTCCGCCGAGGTGAAGAATGCTGTCATTCGGTCCCTCGGCCTCAGCGTGGGCGCCAATGTCCAGAGCACCGGCGACAGCTCGGTGGCTGCCAAAGGCCTCTATCTGGGCCTCAAGCTGAAGAAGGTCGGAGCCTAGCCCCTGCGCGCCCTCGCCGCCCGCACGGCTCCTTTGGGGGCATCCGGCGAGAGGCCGACGCGGCGCGCCGCCGGAGCGGCGCGCGTCGTCCACACCCCTCCGTAATACCCCGTGCAGACTTCCCCAACTGCCTCTAAGCTGAGGGTCCCGCCTGTCCAGCGCATTCCGTATGGACAGGCCGCCGGGCCTTCTCTCAACGGACGGCGCGGCGTCGACGTAATCTGGTCCCGGTCTTGCAGGCGCAGGCCGGGACATCGCTCCACACGTCAAGGCCGCCGCTCAGGCGGCGCAGAGGGAAGCCAGATGATGAAGAAGCTTTTGATCGCAGCGGGCCTCGCCCTGGCCGTGGGAAGCCTGCCCGCTTCCGCCGACGTGCTCGACAAGATCAAGGAAAAGGGCGTGCTGGTGGTGGGCGTGAAGGCCGACTACAAGCCCTTCGGCTTCCGCGATCCCTCTGGCGCGATTGTGGGCATCGAGCCTGATCTTGCGGCAGACGTGGCCAAGCGCCTGGGCGTGAAGCTGGAACTGGTGCCGGTCATCTCCGCCAACCGGATCGAGTTCCTGCAGCAGGGCAAGATCGACCTGATGATCGCCACCATGTCGGACAAGCCCGAGCGCCGCAAAGCGGTGCTGGCGATCGACCCGCAATATTATTCCGACAGCGTCAACATCCTCCTGTCCAAGAAGGCCAAGCTCGGCAGCTGGGAAGACCTGAAGGGCAAGGTGCTCTGCGGCACGTCGGGCGCCTGGTACAACAAGGAAGTCTCCGCCAAATACGGCGCCGAGGTCAAAGCTTTCGACGGCTCGGAAAAGCCCCTGTTCGCCCTCAAGGGCGGCGAGTGCATCGGCTACCTGTATGACCAGACCTTCGTCCAGGGCAAGCTGCTGGATGCCGAGTGGAACACCGACTATGCCATGCCGCTCCCGGGCGTGATGGAGGCCCCCTGGATCCTGGCGGTGGCCCCCGGCGAGGACAAGTTCGCCAAGTTCATGACCGACACCACCATCGACTGGATGAAGACCGGCTTCATCGTCAGCGAAGAGAAGAAGTGGGGCATCGAGCCCACCGACTATTCCAAGCGCATGCATGAGAAGTACAAGGGCAGCTGAGCCGCGGCCCCATCCGGCCGGGTTTCGTCCTTGAGGCGTTGCCCGGCCGTCTTCTCCTTTGGCCGCCGGCCGCGCCCCGCGCGCCCGGCGTGCTGCACATATCGGCGTATTACGGGGGCATAGCCCCCGGCTTCCTGCGGCGGCTCATCCATGGAAATGGTCTCGGAATGGTTTCGTGAACTCTACGAAACCACGGGCATCAACCTGACCATCGTCTATGACGCCTATGACCGGCAGCGCTTCCTGTCGGGCCTCGGCATGACGGTGTACCTGTCGGTGGTGTGCATCTTCATCAGCCTCGTCATCGGGGCGGTGGGTGCCTGGGCGCAGGGCAGCCCGCTGCGCATCGTGCGGGCGCTGGTGAACGGCTTCGTCATCATCTTCCGCAACACACCGCCGCTGGTGCAGATCTTCTTCTTCTATTTCGGCCTCGGCCAGATCCTGCCCCGCATCGAGGGCGCGGACGGCATGCGCGTGCCCCTGCTGTCCAACGTGCAATGGGCCATCGTCTCCCTGTCCTTGTTCGCGGGCGCCTTCAACGTGGAGATCTTCCGGTCCGGCCTTGAGGCGGTGCCGCGCACCACCACGGAAGCGGCGGAGGCGCTCGGCTATACCCGCCTTGGCGTCTACCGCCACGTGCTCTTGCCGCTCGCCTTGCGCATCTGCCTGCCGGCGCTCAACAACAATCTGGTCAATCTGCTGAAGACCACGACGCTGGCCTATGCCATCGCGGTGCCCGAGACGCTCTATGTCTCCAAACAGATCTGGACCGACAGCCAGAATGTGCCGGTGATGATGATCGTGCTGCTCATCGTCTACACGGCGCTGGTGGGGATGCTGGTCTTCATCATGCACCGGTGGGAGAAGATGCTGGCCATTCCCGGCTTCGGCCAGGCGGGTGCGAAATGAGCAAGTCCTCCCTTTCCGCTCCCCTCGTCGTCGCCCCGCCCGCCGCCACCGCCGCCGGCCCGGACAGCGTGCTGCCCGTTCTCCTGCCCTATCGCCTGCGTCCCACGGCGCCGCTGCGCTGGCCCCGCCTCGGGCTCATCTCGTGGGTGGGGATTGCCGGCCTTGCCTTGTTCATCGGTGGCGTCGCCCATGCCCAGTCGGGGGCGGACCGGCTCTCGGCCATTGCGGTGATCTGGAAATGGTCGCCCCTTCTTCTGTCGGGCTTTGCCTTCAACATTCTCATTTCCGTGCTCTCCATGTCGCTCGGCACGGTGGCGGGCCTCGCCCTTGGCCTGGCCCAGCTCGGCGAGAACGCGCTCCTGCGCAAGGCGGCCTGGGGCGCCACCCAGTTCTTCCGCAATGCGCCCTGGCTGGTGCTCCTGTTCTTCGCCATGTTCATGATCCCGTTCCAGTTCCGGATCTTCGGCACCACCATTCCCTTCCCCGACTGGGTGAAGGCGGTGATCGGCTTTGCCCTGCCGGTGATGGCGAACGTGTCGGAGATCGTGCGCGGCGCGGTGGCCTCGCTGCCGTCGGGCCAATGGGAGGCGGCGGAATCGCTGGCCTTCTCCCGTCGCCAGACCATGTGGCGGATCATCCTGCCCCAGTGCATCAAGCGCATGCTGCCGCCCTGGATGAACCTTTATTCCCTGGTCACCATGGCCACCGTGCAGGCCTCCATCGTGGGGGTGACGGAAATGCTTACCCTGACGGCGCAGGTGCACGCCGCCGAGGGCGGCCGGCCGGACCTGCTGGCGCCGCTCTATGGCTTCGCCATGCTGTGCTTCTTCCTCTACTGCTATCCCATCGAGCGCTTCACCCTCTATCTGGAGCGGCGCTTCCAACTCCACCAGTGACCGGCGCGCGGAGGCCCTGTTGACGGCTCCCCACTCTTCCAACCCGGCCGAGGATTTCGGCTGGACCCCCGACCAGCCCTTGGTGCGGGTGATGGATGTCTACAAGTCCTTCGGCACCTTGCCGGTGCTGCGCGGCGTGTCGTTCGACGTGCGCAAGGGCGAGGTGGTCTGCATCATCGGCCCCTCCGGCTCGGGCAAGTCGACGCTCATCCGCTGCATCAATGCGCTGGTGCCCATCGATTCCGGCACCATCCGGGTGGAGGGGCAGGAGGTGAACGACCCCGATCTCGACAAACTGGCGCTGCGCCGCAAGGTCGGGATGGTGTTCCAGCAATACAACCTCTTCCCCCACCGCACCGCCCTGCAGAACGTGATGATGGCGCCCATCCACGTGCTGAAGCAGGACAAGAAGGAGGTGGAAGCCCGCGCCCGCGCGCTCCTCGCCAAGGTGCGGCTTGCCGGCAAGGAGGATGCCTATCCCGGCCAGTTGTCCGGCGGCCAGCAGCAGCGCGTGGCCATCGCCCGCTCGCTGGCCATGCGGCCCGACGTGATGCTGTTCGACGAGGTCACCGCCGCCCTCGATCCGGAGACGGTGAAGGAGGTGCTGGTCACCATCCGCGAGCTGGCGGAAGAGGGCATGACCTGCATTCTCGTCACCCACGAAATGGGCTTTGCCCGCGAGGTGGCGGACCACATCTATTTCACCGATGCGGGCGTCATCGTGGAGCACGGCCCGCCGGAGGAATTCTTCGCCGCCCCCAAGGACCCCCGCACCCAGGCCTTCCTCGGCCAGATCCTCTGAGGCCCGGCGGCCCCGCCGCCGGCACCGTTGAGTTCAGGCTCGACGCCGGGCGTTCCGTCGGCCAAGACTATCGCTCCACGGCCGGGACGGCCCGTATGGCGGTGCGTTTGCGATGCAGGACCAAGACGTGATCGATGCCCCTCCCGCCCCGCCGGCGGGGGAGGGCGCCCCGGCCAATCTCACCACCGAGCTGACTTGCTCGCGCGGCTTTGGCGAGTGGCTGGCCCAGCACAATGTGAGCCTGGCCTTCTCCTCCTATCAGAGCGGGCAGCTCTTCCTCATTGGCCGCTTTCCCGATGGTACCGTCTCCTTCCATCAGCGCGATTTCGTGCGCGCCATGGGCCTGTGGGCCGAGCCCGGCCGGCTGTTCCTCGCCTCGCTGCTCCAGGTCTGGCGGCTGGAGAATGTGCTGGCGGACCATGAGCGGGCGAACCAGCATTTCGACCATCTCTATGTGCCGCGCACGGCCCGCATCACCGGCGACGTGGACGCCCACGAACTGGGCGTGGACAGGCGCGGACGGGTGATCTTCGTCAACACCAAGTTCTCGTGCCTCGCCACCTTCAGCCTCACCCATTCCTTCCAGCCGGTCTGGAAGCCCAAATTCATCTCTCGCCTCGCGGCGGAAGACCGCTGCCATCTCAACGGCATGTGCATGGAGGGCGGGCAGGTGCGCTATGTGACGGCGGTCAGCCGGACGGACGTGGTGGATGGCTGGCGCGAGCACAAGGCGGGCGGCGGCGTCGTCATCCGGGTGGAGGATGACGCGGTGGTGGCGGAGGGGCTCTCCATGCCCCATTCACCGCGCCTTTATGGCGGCTTCCTGTGGGTGCTGGATTCCGGGCGCGGCTATCTGGTGCGCATCGACCCGGCGACGGGGGCACGGCTGGACGTGGCTTTCTGCCCCGGCTTCCTGCGCGGCCTCGCCTTCCATGATGGCCACGCCATCGTCACGCTGTCGCTGCCGCGCTATCTGAACTTCAAGGGCCTGCCCATCGACGAGGAGATCGCCCGGCGGGGCGGCCAGCCCTGGTGCGGGGTGCAGATCATCAATCTGGCCACCGGCGACATCGTGCAGTGGATCCGGCTGGAGGGCCATATCCGCGAACTGTTCGACGTCACCGTCATTCCCGGTGTCGCCTGCCCCATGGCCGCCCCGCTCCAGGGGCCGGACCTGTCCAATCTCATCACGGTGGAGGCCCCGTCCCGTTCCCTGGACGAGCCTGGACCGCCGTGAGAGGGGGCGAAGAGATCAGCCCCGCGCCGCGCGGCGCGGGGGCTCTTCCTCGTCGAACGTGCCCTCGAAAACGCTGATGAGCGCCCGCCGGATGGCCGACTGGCGGGCGGCGGAGGTGATTTTCGCGCCCATCAGGTCGGTGACGTAGAACACGTCCACCGCCCGCTCGCCGAAGGTGGCCACGTGCGCCGAGGCGATGTTGAGGTTGAGGCGCGAGAGCGTGGTGGTCAGCTCGAACAGGAGGCCGGGCCGGTCGAGGCCGGAGACCTCAACCACCGTGTGGCGGTTCGACCAGCTGTTATTGACCGTCACCTCCGGCTCCACCGTGAAGGTGCGCCGCGCCTTGGGCAGCTTGCGGGCCATGACTTCCGGCAAGCGCACGGAGCCGGTGAGCGCCTGCTCGATGGCCTCGCAGATGCGGCCCGCGCGGCGCTCCTCATCTTCGTCCCGATCGAAGGCGCGGCGCACCGAAATGGTGTCGAGCGCGAGGCCGTCCGTGGTGGTGGAGATCTGCGCGTCCACGATATTGGCGCCCGCCGCCGCGCAGGCCCCGGCGATCACCGCCAGCAGCTTGGGATGGTCGGGGGCGAGCACCGTGAATTCGGTGATGCCGCGCGCCTGCTCCATGTCGGCGCGGGTGGAGAGCGCCTTGCCGGCGGCCTCGGTGGCCGCGATGAACCGGGCGTGGCGGACCTTGGTGTCCAGGTCCATGCGCAGCCAATAGGGCGGATAATGGCGCGCCGCATAGGCCGCGAAGGCCTCGTCCGACCAGTCCGTCAGCGCATGGCGCAGCTGGTTCTGGGCGATCTGCACCCGCTTGCCGCGATCCACTTCCGAGAAGCCGCCGGTGAGAACCGGCTCGGTTTCATAATAAAGGGTCTTGAGAAGCTGGGCCTTCCAGCCGTTCCACACCCCCGGACCCACCGCGCGGATGTCGGCGGTGGTGAGGATCAGCAGCATCTTCATCCGGTCGAGGTTTTGCACCACGGCGGCGAAATTCTCGATGGTGCGGCGGTCCGAGAGGTCGCGCGACTGGGCGACCGTGGACATGACCAGGTGCTGCTCCACCAGCCAGGCCACTGTCTCCGTCTCCACCGCATTCAGGCCGAGGCGGGGGCAGATGCGGCGGGCGACGCGAGCGCCGGCGATGGAATGGTCCTCGGGCCGGCCTTTGGCGATGTCGTGCAGCAAGAGCGCCACATAGAGCAAATGGCGCGGCTTGATGGTGCCCATCAATTCATTGGCCAGCGCATTCTCAGGGTTCGTCTTGCGCTCGATCTCCGAGAGGATGCCGATGCAGCGCAGCAGATGCTCATCCACCGTATAGTGGTGGTACATATTGAACTGCATCATGGCCACGACCTTGCCGAATTCCGGCAGGAAGCGGCCGAGCACGCCCACTTCGTTCATGCGCCGCAGCACCGTCTCGGGGGCGTTGCGCGAGCACAGCACCTCCAGGAACAGGCGGTTGGCCTCCACGTCCTCGCGCAGCTTGGCGTCGATGAGGGAGAGCGAGCGGGCGGCCAGGCGCAGCGCGTCGGGATGGAAGGCGAGGTCGCGCTTGTCGGCGATGTGGAACATGCGGATCAGATTGATCGGCGCGCGCTCGAAGGCGGCCTCGTCGGCCACGTTCAGGCGCTCATTGTCGATCACGAAATCCGGGCTTTCCTTCAGGCGCGTGCGCTTGGTGCCCATGCGCAGGCGCCCCACCATGCCCTTGAGGCCCGGCACCGGCTTGTCGTGCCGCGCCTCCAGCGCCGCCGAGAGGATGGCGGTGAGGTCGCCCACTTCCTTGGCCACCAGGAAATAGTGCTTCATGAAGCGCTCGACATCCCGCTGGCCGGGATGCTCAGTATAGCCGAGGCGCTCGGCCATCTCCCGCTGCACGTCAAAGGACAGGCGCTCCTCCGCCCGGCCGGTGAGGAAATGCAGGTGGCAGCGCACCGACCACAAGAAATCCTCGCAGCGGGTGAACAGGCGCACCTCGTCGCGGGTGAACACGCCCTTGGCCACCAGCTCGTTGGCGGAGCGCACGCGATAGACGTATTTGGCGATCCAGAAGAGGGTGTGCAGGTCGCGCAGGCCGCCCTTGCCGTCCTTGACGTTGGGCTCCACCACATAGCGGGACGAGCCAGCCTTGCGCAGGCGCTCCTCCCGCTCGGCCATCTTGGCGGCGACGAACTCGGCGGCGGTGCCTTCCACCACCTCGGCGTCGAAGCGCTTTTCCAGGTCCTCGAACAGCACCTTCTCGCCCACCAGGAAGCGGGCTTCCAGGATGGAGGTGCGGATGGTGATGTCGGCCCGCGCCTGGCGCAGGCACTCATCCACCGAGCGGGTGGCGTGGCCCACCTTCAGGCCCAGGTCCCAGAGCATATAGAGCACCGCCTCGGCGACGCTCTCGCCCCAGGCGGTCTGCTTGTAGGGCAGCACGAAGAGGATGTCGGTGTCGGAGCCCGGCGCCATCATGCCCCGGCCATAGCCGCCCACCGCCACCACCGCCATGCGCTCGGAGCGGGAGGGATTGTCCACCGGATAGAGCACGGTGGTGGCCACCTCGAAGGCGGCCGCGATCACCGCATCCTGGAGCGCGGAGAGGCGCTGGGAACAGGTGCGCCCGTGGCCGTCCTCCATGAGCAGGCGCTCGGCCTCGGCGCGTCCCTCGGCCATGGCCTGCTTCATGCGCGCCACCACGGCCCGGCGCAGGTCGGGCTCCGGCCCCTTGTGGTCGCGGGCGATGGCGAGGACGTCCGCCTTCATCCGGGTGCCGAGGAACGGCTCGGCGATGGTGCGGGAAGACCGGTTCGTCCGCTGCGTACTCATGCGATCCCGACGACCTAGCTGGCGTTGGCCCCAAGCGGGGGAAGAAATTTGCTTTAACGCAAACAAGGCCCGCCGTCACGGCGCGGCGCGGCATGACCTTTGGGAAGGAGCGGGTGCATCCGGCTGGGCCGCTGGGGAAGGTCGCGGGCGCGCCGTTAACCGCCCCTTAAATGGCCGCAATCGAAGGTCGAATAGGGACATCGATCCGGACGGGCCGCACCTTGCCTGTGCCGGGAGTGATGACGGATCCGGCGTTCAGGGGCCACGGCGCCTCCGGATCTCCCTGCGTTGGGCGAATCAGGCGTGCGGGAGCCTCGCGCGAGAGCCTGGCCCAGCTTCCGGTGGTTCGGGGCCGCGTCCCCGCTTGTCATCTTCCCGCGTGCAACCAAGGCGGAGACGGCGCGTCGAAAGTCAAGGAATGGCGGAAAAAATCAGATGGCGTGGAAAGGCAATGGAGAGGGGGAACGGCGCGAGCCCATGCTGGACGCACGCCCGGACTCGCGCTTCGACATCCGCCTCGACGCCAATGACCGTGCTGCCGGCGCACCGCCGAGACTCGACCGGAATTCCGAGCGCAAGCCGGACCGAAAGGGCGAGCGCCCCGCTGGCAACCGGGCCGAGCCCCGCCTCTCCGAGCCTCGCGACGCGGCGCCGGCGGACCACGTTTCGTCGCCTGACGGGTATGACATGAGTGCCCGGCGCGAGCCGGTGCGCGGCGGAGGCGGCAAGTCCACGAAAGGCGCCAGCAAGGCCGCGCGGACGCAGAAGGCGCCCCGCCGCCGCAAGCGCGGGTCCTTCCTGTGGTTTTTCATCAAGTGGGGCTTCGTGCTCGGGGTGTGGGCGGTTCTGGTGGTCGGCGGCGTCGTCGCCTACGAGGCTTCCAAGCTGCCGCCCATGCAGACCCTCATGGTGCCCAAGCGCCCGCCCACCGTCATGATCCAGGCGGCGGACGGCAAGCCCTTGGCCACACGCGGCGACATGGGTGGAGCGGCGGTGCCCCTAAGGGAGGTGCCGGCCTATCTGCCCAAGGCCTTCATCGCCATTGAGGACCGGCGCTTCTACGATCATATGGGGCTCGATCCCCAGGGCCTCGCCCGCGCCATGGCGGCCAACCTCGTCTCGCGCCGCGTGCGGCAGGGCGGCTCGACGCTGACCCAGCAATTGGCCAAGAACCTGTTTTTGACCCAGGAGCGCACCTATTCGCGCAAGATCCAGGAACTGGTGCTGGCGCTCTGGCTGGAGCAGAAGTTCACCAAGAACGAGATCCTCGACCTCTATATCAACCGCGTCTATTTCGGTGCCGGCGCCTATGGCGTGGAAGCCGCCGCCCAGCGCTATTTCGGCAAGTCCGCACGCAACGTGACCTTGGCCGAGGCGGCCATGCTGGCGGGCATCGTGAATGCGCCCTCGCGCCTTGCGCCCACCCGCAACCTGAAGGCCGCGCAGGACCGCGCCGCTTTGGTGCTCGCCGCCATGCGCGAGCAGGGTCTCATCACGCCGGACATGGCGGCGGCTGCCCTGTCGCGCCCCGCCGTGCTCGTGCGTCCGGCAGCGCCCGATTCCTCCGGCTATGTGGCCGACTGGGTCATGGACCAGCTGGATTCCTATGTGGGCGAACTGTCCGGCGACGTGATCGTGCGCACGACCATCGATGCCTCCCTCCAGGGCGCGGCCCAGTCCGCGCTCACCGACACGCTGGCGAAATCCGGCGGCAAGTATGGGGTGGGGCAGGGGGCGCTTGTCTCCCTCGACACGGACGGGGCGGTCAAGGCGCTGGTGGGCGGCAAGTCCTATGAGGAGAGCCAGTATAACCGCGCGGTGGTGGCCCGCCGCCAGCCCGGCTCGTCCTTCAAGCCCTTCATCTATCTGACCGCGCTGGAGCATGGCCTGACCCCCGACACGGTGCGCGAGGACGCACCCATCCAGCTGAAGGGCTGGCGGCCGGAAAACTCCACCCACGATTATCGCGGGCCGGTCACCTTGCAGCAGGCGCTCGCTCTGTCGCTCAACACCGTGTCGGTGCGTCTGGTGCTGGAAGTGGGGCCGAAAGCGGTGGTGGCCACCGCCAAGCGGCTCGGCATCACCTCTAATCTGGACCCCAACCCCTCCATTGCGCTCGGCACCTCGGAAGTCTCGGTGCTGGAGATGGCGGCGGCCTATACGCCGTTTGCCAATGGCGGCATCGGCGTCATTCCCTATGTGATCGACAACGTGAAGGCCGCCAACGGCAAGGTGCTCTATGCCCGCGCGGGCCAGGGGCCGGGCCGGGTGATCGCGCCGGAATATGTGGGCGAGATGAACCGCATGATGCAGGAGGTGCTGGTTGCCGGCACCGGCCGCCGGGCGGAACTGCCCGGCTGGCAGGCGGGTGGCAAGACCGGTACCTCGCAGGATTATCGCGACGCCTGGTTCGTGGGCTACACCGCCCGCTATGTCACCGCCGTGTGGCTGGGCAATGACGATTCCTCGCCCACCAAGAAGGCCTCCGGCGCCAATCTGCCCGCCGAGATCTGGAGCCGCTACATGAAGGTGGCGCACCAGGGCATTCCAGTGGCCGAGCTGCCGGGCGGCGGCCGCGCGCCGGGCTTCGGCTTCCCCTTCCCGCAGGGCGGCCAGCCCGACGATCTGCCGCCCGCCGTGGTCGGCTCCATCCCCCAGCAGGCGCCCCCGCAGCAGCAGGAGCCCATGACGCTGGACCGCTGGTTCGTGGATACGTTCCTGGGCGGGCGCAGATAAGCTCCTATTCCGGCTGGTGGAGCGTCGGCGCCGGGCGGGTCACCGTGCGGCGACCGGCCTTCATGGCGAACAAGGGCTGGGCCAGTTCCGCCACCGCCTGGGCACGGCTTTCGCAGGCGAGGGCCACGAGGTTCGCCGGTTGGCCCACTTCGATGCCGTAATCGGCCACGTTCATCAGCTTGGCGGAGGACGCGCTCACCATGTCCAGGCAATCGGCCATGCCGGCGGGCGTCCCCACCTGGGCGACATTGGCATAGAGATTGGCAATGCGCACCGTGGAGCAGTCGCCGAAGGGGGTGAAGGGGTTCAGCACATTGTTGGTGGAGAGGGAGCAGGTGACCCCGATCTCCTTCAGCTTGTGCGCCAGCGCCACGCCGCGCGGGACATTGTGGTCGTACTCACGGCCGATCAGGAACAGGTCGGTGGAGGGCAGGGCGGTGAGCGCCACGCCCGCTTCCGCCAGGCGCTTGCCCAGCTCCATCAAGCGCGGCTCGGGCACGGCGGAGAGCTTGGTCACATGGCCGATGGCCACCCGCCCGCTCCAGCCCGTTTCTTCCGCCAGCCGGCAGACTTCCAAGAGATCGAGATGGGAGGGGTCGAGGCCGAAATCCAGGTGGAAGTCGATATCCACGTTGAAGCGCTGCGCCAGCGCGAAGATGCGGGCGATCTGGCCGTGGCTGTCCTTGTCCATATAGGGCGCGCCGCCCACCACGTCGGCGCCGGCCTCCAGCGCCGCCACCATCACGTCCTCGCAGCCGGGGTCATCCAAGAGGCCTTCCTGCGGGAAGACGCACAGCTTCAGGTCGATGGCCCAGGCATAGGCCTGCTTCAGCTTCAGCAGCGCCTTCACCGAGGTGAGCCCGATGCGCGGGTCCACCTCCACATGGGTGCGCATGCGCTGGGTGCCCTGGAGGATGGCCTTTTCCAGCGTGCGGGAGGCGCGCTCATAGACGTCCTCCTCGGTGAAGCCCTTCTTGGCGGCGGCCACCGCCGCGATGGCCTCGTCCAGCGTACCCTTCTGGCACTGGCAGCGGCCGAGCAGGCAGGACTTGTCCAGGTGAATGTGGGTCTCGCAGAAGCCCGGAACCACCAGGCGGCCGCCCAGATCCTCCTGCGGCCCGTCCGCCTCCAGCTTCACCTCGATGGCGGCGAAGCGGCCGTCCTTGATGCCGATGTCGACAAGCGTGTCCTCGCGTCCGGCGATCCGGGCATTGCGGAAGATGTGATCGAGGCTCATGGGAAAGGGCTCCTTGAAATCTATTGGGCCGCCGGGACCTATTGGGCTGCGGGACCTATTGGGCCGCCGGCTTGGCGCCGAGATAGGCGGCCTCGAGCGCCGCATCGCCGGTCAGCTCCGCCGCGCTGCCGGCCTTCACCACCCGCCCGCTTTCCAGCACATAGGCGCGGTCAGCGACGGTGAGGGCGAGGGCGGCCATCTGGTCCACCAGCAGGATGGTCACCCCCTCCTCGCGCAGCTCGGCCAGCACGTCGAACACCTCGTTGATGATGGCCGGGGCGAGGCCAAGGGACGGCTCGTCCAGCAAGAGGATGTCGGGTTTCGCCATGAGGCCGCGCGCGAGCGCCAGCATCTGCTGCTCGCCGCCCGAGAGGAGACCCGCCCGGCTGGCGATGCGCTCCTTCAGGCGCGGGAAGCGGGCGAGCTGGGCGGCAAGATCCCGCTCCAGCGTTGCGGCATCGGGCGCGTCGCGGCGGGACGTGGCGCCCAGCAGGATGTTGTCGCGCACGCTGAGTTCGGGGAACACCTGCCGGCCCTCCGGCACCAAGGCCAGCCCCATGCGGGCGATGCGGTGGGCGGAAAGCGTGGAGATGCGCACGTCCTTCAGCACGATGTCGCCGGCAACCGGCCGCAGCAGGCCGGTGAGCGCCTTCATGGCGGTGGACTTGCCCGCGCCATTGGCGCCGAGCAGCGCCACCAGTTCGCCCGGCTGCACCTCGATCCCCACATCTTCCAGCACCGGGGCGGCGCCATAGCCGGCGGTGAGGCGCAGCGCGGTGAGCACGGCGTCGCGCGGCCCGTCCCAGGGCGCCGCGCGGCCCCGGGCGCGGGTCTGCGTGCCCCCCAGATAGGCGGCGATCACCTGTCGGTTCTCGCGGATGGTGGCGGGCGGGCCGGCGGCGATGGGGCGGCCGGCATCCAGCACCACCACATGGTCGGAGATGCCCATGACCATGGCCATGTCATGCTCCACCAGGATGACGGCGATGCCGGCGTCCGCGATGCGCCGCAGGAGCCCGCTCAGGGCATCCTTGTCCGCCCGCATGAGGCCGGCGGCGGGCTCGTCCAGCAGCAGCACGCGCGGACGGGTGGCGAGCGCCCGGGCGATCTCCACCAGGCGCCGGTCCACATGGGGCAGGTCGTCGGCGCGCGCGGCCAGCGCCCCGGCATAGCCCACGAAGGCCAGCAGCGCCTCGGCGGTGGCGGCATCGGCGCCGGCGATGCGCACGTTTTCCAGCACTGAGAGCGTGCCGAACAGCTGGGTGGTCTGGTAGGTGCGGGCGATGCCAGCACGGGCCACCTGATAGGCCGGCGCGCCCGCGAGGTCCGCGCCCTCGCCGAGGCGGATGGAGCCGGCATCGGGCCTGTAGAAGCCGCCGATCATGTTGAGCACGGTGGTCTTGCCGGCCCCGTTCGGGCCGATCACCGAGGTCACCGCCCCGGGCTGAGCCTCAAGGCTCACCCCCGCCGCCGCCTTCACCCCACCGAAGGAGATGCCCAGCCCCTCCACGCGCAGCGGGGCGGCATTCTCCGGCCTGAGCCAGGACATAGGCACGGGCAGGCCGTCGCGCGCCGCGCGCGGGTCGGGCCGGCGCAGGCGGGCGAGGAGGCCCACAATGCCCTCGGGCGCGATCCACAGCACGGCGAGGAGCAGCGCGCCGAACAGCAGCAGGCGATATTCGGCCAGCCCCGAAAGCAGCTCCGGCAGGCCCGCCACCACCAGCGCGCCCAGCACCGGGCCGAGCACGGTTCCCGCCCCGCCCAGCACCACGGCGAACAGGAACAGAATGGACTGGGAGAAGGGAAAGGAGCCGGGGCTGATGAACATGAGGAGCGGCGCGAACACTGCCCCCGCCAGCCCCGCCAGCGCAGCGGACAAGGCAAACGCCAGCGTCTTCAGGCTCACCGGATTGAGGCCCACGGATTGCGCCGCCACCTCGCTGTCGCGCACCGCCCGCATGGCGCGCCCCAGCCGGCTGCCCGCCAAGGCCCAGAACCCGATGAGGCTGAGGGTGGCGAGGGCCAGCGCCAGCAGCGCCATTTCCCGCTCGGCGAACATGATCGGGCCCACCACCGGCGGCAGGATGCCCATGAGGCCGTTGGCGCCGCCCGTGACGTCCTTCCACTCGATGAGCGCATGCTCGACGATGAAGGCGAAGGCGATGGTGACCATGGCCAGATAGGGCCCGGACACCCGGAGCGCCGGCAGCGCCAGCAGCGCGCCGAGCGCCGCCGCCACCAGCACCGCCAGCGGCAGGGCGGCGAAGAAGTCCCAACCCTTCAGGATCAAGATGCCTTCCACATAGGCGCCGATGGCGTAGAAGCCCACATGGCCCAGCGACACCTGCCCTGCGAGGCCCAGGAGAATGTTGAGCCCGACGCCCACGATCACGGTGAGCGCGATGAGGGCGATCACGAATTGCGTGTAGCTCTCCGCCACGAAGCAGAAGGCGGCGACGGCTCCGGCGCCGAGGAGGATGGCGAGGGGCAGGAAAAAGCGTCCCATCTCACACCTTCTTCACGGCGGCCCGGCCGAACAGGCCGTTGGGCAGGAAGGCGAGGGCGGCGATGACCGCCGAGAAGACCAGGATCTGGGTGTAAGACGAGCCCAGATAGGCGGTGATGAGCGCCTCGGCGAGGCCATAGAGGAAGCCCGCCACCATGATGCCCGTGGCCGAGCCGATGCCGCCCAGGATCGCCACCGCAAACGCCTTGATGCCGAACATCAGCCCCATGTCGGACGCCACCGACATGAGCGGCGCGATCAGCATGCCCGCCACCGCCGCCAGCACCGCCGACGCAGCGAAAGAGAGCGCGATTGCGCGCTTCACGTCGATGCCCATGAGGCGTGCCGCGGACGGGTTCTGCACCACCGCCAGCAGTCGCTTGCCCGCCTTGGTGTGGCGCAGCAGCACATGGAGGCCGGCGGCGATGGCGATGCCCACGACGGGGATAATGAGCTGGAGCGGATAGACGCCGGCGCCAAACAGGCTCACCGGCTTGGTGGCGAGCAGGGAGGGCAGGGAGCGGGGCTCCTTGCCGAAGGTGAACATCACCGCATTGTCGAGGATGATGCCGCCCGCCACCGTCGCCATCAGCCAAGCATTGGAGCCGCGCGCCGCGAACGGGCGGACCAGAAAGCGTTCCACCACCAGCCCGAACAGCGCCGCCAAGGCCAGCGCCCCGATGATCGCCACGGCAAGCGGCGCGCCCAGCGTCACCCACAGGGTGTAGCAGAGCACGGCCCCGAGCATCACCGAGGAGCCCTGCGAGAAATTGACGGTGTTCGAGACCGCGTAGGTGACGTGATAGCCGAGCGCGATCAGCCCATACATGGCCCCAAGCGAGAGGCCGGAGACCAAAGCGGAGACGATCAGCATTCGGGGGGCCTCGCGAGTGTGTCAGCGGCGAGCGATCGTCGCCCTTGGGGCCGGCTTGTTTCAGACAAGCCGTTTGGCCTCTTGGTGGGCCGGCTTCGATTTCACCCTCTCCCGCTTTGCGGGGGAGGGCAGGGAGGGGGCGTTCCCGGCAGGCCCGCCGTCCTCCTTGGTCCCGCCCCCTCCCCATCCCTCCCCCGCGAGCGGGAGAGGGGGCAGGGTGCGCGGGGGGGTGCCGTTCATTCCGGTGCCGGGGCCTTGCAGGCAATGCGCCCCACCAGCCCCGTGCACCCTCTCCAATTTCACCCTCTCCCGCTTTGCGGGGGAGGGCAGGGAGGGGGGCGTCGTTCCCGGCAGGCCCGCCGTCCTCCTGGCCCTTGCCCCCTCCCCATCCCTCCCCCGCACGCGGGAGAGGGGGCAGGGTGCGCGAGCCGCCTCAGTTCACGGGCACGATTTCGGCGCCCTTGAAGTGGGTGAACATGTAGTCGTCCTTGGAGAGCGCATCCTGGTTCTCCGGCGAGAAGGGCTTCGAGTAGGTCTTGATGAGACCCTCATAGGTGCCGATCTCGTAGAAGGCCTTGCGCAGGGCCGGGCCGTCGGTGGTGCCGGCCTTGGCGATGGCGAGCGCCAGCAGGTGCATGGCGTCATAGGCATTGGCGATGCCCACCGCCGGGGTGACATCCGCCAGGGTGGTGATCTGCGGATACTTGGTCTTCAGCGCGGCCAGCACCACCTCGCCCTTCTTGGAGAGGTTTCCCGAGAAGGAATAGGTCTGCACCATCCGCACCTTCTCCGCGCTCGGCCCGCCCAGCTCCGTGAAGCGCCCGCCTGCCGGGCCCCAATGGGAGACCACGGGCACGTCCCAGCCCATGCGATCCAGTGACTTCACCACTTGCGCGGCCGGCTGGACGTTGGCGACCAGGAAGATGGTGTCGGCGCCCGCCTCCTTCAGGCGGGTGAGCTGGGGCACCATGTCCACGTCGTTATTGTCGAACTTCTCGGCACCCGCGACGGTGAGGCTGGCGGCGGCAGCCGCGGCTTTAAGGCCCTTCTCATTGCCCTCGCCCCAGGGATTGTTGATGAGCATGAGGCCGGGCTTCTTGGTCTTGTAGGTCTTCATGCCGTAATCGATCATGGCCTGGTCGACCAATTCGTCCACGGCCGAGACGCGGAACACGTAGTTTTCCGCCGCGCCATTGCGGGTGATGGCGGTGCCGGCTGCCCACACGCCGATGAAGGGCACCTTGGCCTGGTTGGCGAAGGGCACGATGGCCAGCGACACCGGCGTGTCGATGCCGCCGAAGAAGGCCGCGACCTTCTCCTTCTGCACCAGCTCGCGGGCGGCGACCACGCCCTTGGCGGGGTTGCTCTCGTCGTCGCGGCGGATCAGCTCGATCTTCTTCCCGAGCACGCCGCCGGCGCCGTTGATCTCGTCGATGGCCACTTCCAGGCCGCGCGTGATGGCCTCGCCCGACTTGGCGGACTGGCCGGAGAGGGCGGCGACGAGGCCCACCTTGATGGTGTCGTCGGCGCGGGCCGCACCACCCATCACCAAGGCGGCGCCAAGGCCGAGCATGGCGGCGCGGCGGCTGAAGGCGGGAAACTTTCGATGCTGCGAGGACCTGCTCATGGGGATCACTCCTCTCCCGGACGTCGCATCCCCTTCCGCAAGCATCGTGCCAGGGGGCGCCAGCACTGGACTCGCCGCGCCTGTGCCGGAGGGATGGGCGGATGGGTTCGGCCCGGAGCGGCCAATCGCCCAAGGATTGGGCATTTTGTGCACGAAGGATAGTCAAAATCGTATACGATTTTAGTGCGAGGCCCCGTCATGCGGCACGCGGCGCCTAGTGCGCGCCTCCCTCGCACTGTCACGGCCGGGCTTGTCCCGGCCATCCACGGGGATGGGCGAGGCATACCCAATACAAGTTTCGCCGAGCGGAGGGCCGTGGATGCCCGGGACAAGCCCGGGCATGATGGGAATCGGTGAGTGCACGAAAAAGTGCATCAAGATCGTATACGATTTTCTCTCATCTTGAGCCGCAAACGCTCTCGTGCCATTCAAAGATGGAATGGAGATCCAGATGAAGCAGCGGGGCGAGCGAGTCGACGCGATCTATGCGGGCCTGCGCCTCGCCATCCTGGAGCAGGTGCTCCAGCCGGGCATGAAGCTTCCCGAGGATGCCATTGGCGAGCAGTTCGGCGCCAGCCGCACGGTGGTGCGCCGCGCCCTGGAACTCCTGGCCAGCGAAGAACTGGTGGACATCCGCCCCAATCGCGGCGCCACCGTCGCCAAGCCCTCGCTGGAAGAGGCGCGCGATCTCTTCAGCGTCCGGCAGGATGTGGAGCAATTGGTCATTCGCCGCCTGTGCGGAAACCTCACCCCCGCCCAGGTGAAGCGCCTGGATGCCCAGATCGCGGCGGAGGAAAAGGCGCACCGGGAAGGCCGGCCGGAATATATCCGCCATGCCGCCGAGTTTCATCTGGTGCTGGCCGAGATGACCGGCTCGCCTTTGCTCGCCCGCTATATGCGCCAATTGGTGGGCCGCAGCGCGCTCATCCTCGGCCTTTATGGCCGCCCGCGCTGGACCGATTGCTCGGTGCAGGAACATCGCGATCTCGTCGCCTGCCTCGTCTCCGGCGACCGGGAGCGGCTGGAGCATCTCATGCACGACCATCTGGAGGCCGTGCTCACCCGCGCCATCGAGACCGCCGGCCGCGACAAGGACCGCATCCTGCGCGACCTGCTCGCACCTTATGCGGACGCTTCGCGGGGCGCCTAGCGGGCTCTCACACCACCACCCGCACCGGCGCCGCCGGGCGGGCCAGCAGGCCGGCAAGCAAGGTCAGGCCGTCCTCCAGCGCGCCGCGATCCGGCGCGACGCCCAGCGACAGGCGCACCGCCTCTTGGCCCGGCGTGCCGATGGCAAAGGCCGAGCCGGCGACGATGGACACGCCCGCCCGGTCCGCATGTTCAGCGAAATCCAAGGCCCGCCAGTGGGGCGGCAGGCGCAGCCAGACATGATGGCCGTGCGGGTCGGCGGCGAAGGCGTGGCCTTTCAGCGCCGCCCGCGCAAGCGCCTGGCGGGCCGTGTTCTCCGCGCGGATGGCGCGGGTGAGCAAGTCCAGCGTGCCGTCGAGGATCCAGCGGCTCGCCACCGCCGTCATGAGGGGCGGGGCCATCAGGCTGGTGGCGCGCAAGACGCCCGCGAGCCGCTCCGCAGCGTGCGCGTCGGGCGCCACCACATAGGCCGTGCGCAAGGCCGGCGTGGCGCATTTGGAGAGGGTGGCAATGTGCCAGCTGCGCTCGGGCGCCAGCTCCGCCAGGGCCGGAATATGCGCCGGGCAGAGCGGGGCGTAGGGATCATCCTCGATCACCGCCAGATCGTGGCGGCGGGCGAGGTCCGCCAGCGCCTGACGGCGGGCGGCGGGCAAGGTGGCGGTGGTGGGATTGTCGAGGGTGGGGATCACATAGAGCGCGCGGGGCGTGCCCGCCGTGCAGGCCGCTTCCACCGCCTCGGGGCGGATGCCCTCCTCATCCATGGCCAGCGGCACGAGGCGCAGGCCCCGTTGTGCGGCCACCGCCTTGAGGCCGGGATAGGTGGCCTCGCCCGCCAGCAGCACGTCGCCGGGCTTCAGCAGGGCGTCGCAGACGGCAAAGAGCGCGCATTGCGCCCCGCCAGCCACCACCAGCCGCTCCGCCGTCACATCCGGCAGCCGGCCGGAGAGCCAGCGGGCGCCAGCCGCGCGATCGGCGGGCGTGCCCGTGCTGTCCTGGTAGTGCAGGGTCAGGAGCCCGCGCGGGCCGGCCAGCAGGCTCGCCATGGCCTCGGGAATGCGGCGGGCGAATTGCGCCTCGTCCGGTTGGGGCGGGATGTTCATGCTCAGATCAATGAGCGGGCGCGGCGCGGGTGCCTCGCCAGGCGCGGAAAGCGCCTCGCTCACGAAAGTGCCGCGCCCGGCCTGGGCATCCACCAGCCCCCGGCGGCGCGCCTCGTTGAAGGCGCGGGTGACGGTGGTGAGGTCCACGTCCAGCGCCTCGGCGATGGCGCGCTGGGGCGGCAGGCGGTCGCCGCGCGCCACGCGGCCGGAGCGGATGTCCGCCTCCAGCGCGTCCACGATGCCGAGATATTTCAGCCGCGCGCCCGCCAGAAGCCTGGGGTGCCACATGCCTCTATTCCCCCGCCGCGATCCGGACATTGAGCTAGCATGTATGGGTGAGGGGCGAAAGCTCAGCCTTCCTCCCGCAGCACGCGGCGGCCTTCCTCGGCCTTGTAATAATATTGGCTGGCCACCAGCCATCCCTTCAGCGGCCGTAAGGGCGGAATGCAGGTGAGCAGCATCACCGGCAAGGTGGTGACCAGATGCACCCAATAGGGCGCCGCATAGGCCACCTCGATCCAGATGCCGAACACCACCGAGGGAATGCAGGCAAAGCAGATGACGAAGAAAGCCGGACCGTCCGCGGGATCGGCGAAGGAATAGTCCAGGCCGCACACGTCGCAGGACTTGCGCAGGGTCAGGAAGCCGTTGAACAGCTTGCCCTCGCCGCAGCGGGGGCAGCGGCCGCGCAGGCCCACCTGCATGGGGGAGAGAGGCGGCCAGTGGCGGTGCTGGGACATGGAACGCTCCTTGGGGCGCGATCTCCCTTGGGGGAGGGTGGGCCGATGTCCGGCTTCGCACCATTGGCGCCGCTTATGTATGTAATTTATCCATACATTATCCGCCTGTAAACGGCATGAGCCATACAATCGGCACGGGCCAGCCCGGACATTACGGCGCAGCGGGCGTCCTCAGCGCCACCATTTCGGCAAGGACGGCCGCATCCCCGCCCCGCACCAGCCGCGTGGTGCAGAGGGTCCCGCCCTGCGCGTCGGCGAGATGGGTCAGGATGTCAACCGCGTCGCCCGGGTCGATGTTCCCCTGATAGGCGATGCGCCGGCCGCGCGCGGTGGTGGCGCGCGCCAGGCCGGGGGCGTGCGAGAAAAGCGCCCGCTCGGCGAGGCTCACATAGCTGGAAAAATAGAGAAAGCCGGCGCCGTTGAAGTCCTCCGCCGGGCAGGGGGTAAAGGTGAGACGCGCGGCCTCCGGCGCCTGCGGCAGGACGAGCGGGGCCGGGCGAGCGCCGTCCCAGTCGGGCAGGTCGGCAAGGCCCGGCACCTCAACTCGGCAGATGCGGCGGTTGCTCGCCGCCTCCCGCCGCACGAAGGCGGAGACGAGGATGGCGGTGCCCGCCGCCGCGCCGTCCAGCATCAAGGCGTGGCGGCTCAGCACCTGGGTGCGCGAGAGCCGCCACAGATGGGAGCGCACCTCCAGGCGACCGTCCTCCCGCGCCGCATCGAGGCGGAGCCCTTCGAGCGTCACATGCCGGAAGGCGGCATAGACCCGTGTGCCGGTGCGGTCGGTGATGCGCGAGGGCGCGCAGCCCAATTGGCGGGCCAGCATCTGCCAATGCACATCGCCCAGATGCCGCAGCAGCCAGGTCTCCGACAGGCCGCCGGGGACGAGATGGGGCATGCCCAGATGCACCGATCCTTCAAGCCCGGGATCGGTCACGAGGCGGGAAGGCGGAGGCAGGAGGCTCATGGCGCGCGGGCCTTCTAACTCTTTGGTTTAACGCATTTCCTTCACGCGAACCGGTTCCCACGTCGCTCGGAAATGCTCTAGCCGGCCCTGGCGAGCGGCGGCGCGGCGCGCGCCTGAAGTGCGCTCACCACATAAGCCGCATCCGCCGCGACCCCCAGGAAGCGGCCGGAGCCCCAGGTCCACAGCCAGGGCAGGCCGAGCACAAAAAGCCCATCCACCGCCGTCACGCCCCTCTTGTGCACGGGATAGCCGGTGCCATCGAAGATGGGCAGGCCCACGAAGGACCAGTTGGGACGAAAGCCCGTGGCCCAGATCACGGAGGTGATGCCTGCCGCCGCCAGATCCAGTTCGGTGGTCTCGCCCGCCGGCTCCCACACGGGGGCATAGACGGAGGGCGGCGGGGCAGCGATGGCGGCGTCAGCGATATGCCGGTCGATGAGGGCGTTGATGCCGTTATAGACCTTGTCGGCGGCGTCGAGATTGTCCTTCAGGTTGGGGGCAAAGTGCATCCGCCCGCCGGAAACGCCGGTCAGCCGGCCATAGAGCGCCATGCCCTCCAGCGCGAAGGCGCGCAGGTCGATGTCGCGCCCGCCATCGCGGCCGGTGAGATAATGGTTGGTGTCGTGCTTCTTGCGGCCCATGCCGTCATCGGCCACCGTGATCTCGTAATGGCCGATGTCCCACAGCCAGTCCACCACGTCGCGGCCGCGATAGAAGCGGGCGCAGCGGGGGGCATTGCCGGTGGCCAGATGCACCTTGCGGCCGGCCAGATGCAGGTCCTCCGCGATCTGCGCGCCCGACTGTCCCGAGCCGACCACCATCACCGCGCCCTCCGGCAGCGCGCCGGGATTGCGGTAGGAGGCCGTGTGGAGCTGGACGATGCCGTCGGGGAGCCGCTCGCCGAGGCGGGGAATATCCGGTTCGCCATAAAGGCTCACCGCCAGGATGACTGCATCCGCGCTCACCGGGCCGGCGGCCGTCTCCAGGTGGAAGATGCCGTCCGCCTTCTCCAGCGCGGTCACCGGCGTGTGCTCCAGCACCGGTGCCTGCACCTTGGCGGCGAAGCGGTCGAGATAAGCGAGGATCTCGTCCTTCACCATGAAGCCGTTGGGATCATCGCCATCATAGGGATGGTCGGGCAGGCGGCATTGCCAGTTGGGAGTAACGAGGCAGAAGGCATCCCAGCGCTCGTCGCGCCATTTGTGCATGACGGTCTTCTTCTCGAACACCACATGCTCGATACCGGCGCGGGTGAGATGAAGACTGGCGGACAGGCCCGCCTGGCCGCCGCCGATGACGATGGCAGGGTAATGGGATTTCAGCTGGATCATGACGGCGTGTCCTGGTGGGAATAGAGGAAAGCGAGGCAGGTGACCTTCGCCGCGGGATCGTCGGCAAAGCGCAGGGCGGATGCTTCGAGCCGCTTCAGCTGACCGAGCGCCAGGGAACAGGGATGGCCGTATTTGGCGGCGACGCGCTCCGAGGCGATGGTCAGCGCCGTGCGCACCCGTGACATGAAGTCGGGCAGGGCATAAGCGGTGCCCTCGCTTAAGTGCTCGCGCATCACCAAGGAGGGCGAGTAGCAGCTCTCTTCCTGCCCGTCCGGCCAGGCGATGTGGAAGCGCATTTCAGGCATGGAGGGTCTCCCGGGCCGGGGCTGCGAGGCGGTCATAGAGGGGCAGATGGGCGCGGGCGACGGATGTCCAGTCATGCCGCGCGGCGATGCCGGGCCCGAGCGCGGCAAGGCGTGCATGTTCCGCCGGTTGGAGCGAGAGCGCCATGGCATCGGCGATGGAAGCGGGACGGGCGGGATCGCACCACAGGGCATCGCGCGCGCCGAGATATTCGGTGAAGGGGGCCATGGCCGAGACGATGACCGGCACGCCGCTCGCGAGCGCCTCCAATACGGCGAGGCCGAAGCCCTCCTTCACCGAGGCAAAAAGCAGGGCGTGAGCAAGGCGATAGAGGGCGGGCATATCGCCATCCGGCAGAGGCCCGGTCACGTGCACGCCTCCGGCTCCGGTGCGCGCCATGAGCCGGCGGAATTCTCCCTGATAGGCGCCATGATCCAGCAGCGAGGCGCCGCCGGCGATCACCAATTGCGCGTCCCGCCGCATCTGGCGCACCTGGAGGAAGGCCTCCAGCATGCGCACCGTGTTCTTGCGGGCCTCGATGCCACCCACGCTCAGGAAGATGGGCCCGGGGCCGAGCCCCAGGCGCGCCCGCAGCGCCGCCTCGCTGCCGTCCATGCGGGGCGAGAAGCGCGTGCCGTCCACCCCGTTGCCGGAAAGCTCGGCCTCGATGCCGAAGCCGTCGGCGAGCTGGTCTTGCCAGATGCGGCTCACCGCCAGCCAGCCATCCGCCGCCCGGATGGAGCGAGCCTGGAGATCGAGCAGGCGGGGATCGGAGAAAGCATCCACATGATGCACCGTGCGCACGAAGGCGGGGATGCGGCCGCGCGCCTTCAAAGTGGCAAGTGCATTGCCGGAAATGCCGTCATGGGCGTGGAAGAGGTCGAAGCCGTCGGTGCCCGCCGCCTCGAAATGGCTGACATAATCGGCGATGCGCTGCTCCACCATGGCCGTCATGCCGGGCGCGGCGGGCGCCACCTTGAAGGGAACGGCGGGGCATTTGGGTGCGCGGAAGAAGCCGCTGCCATGAGCGTCGGGCGCGAACAGGACGGGGGCATGGCCGAGCCCCGCCAGCGCCTCGGCGAGCGCCATGGCATGGACCACCCCGCCGCGCGGATTGGTGGAATGGGTGAGGATGGCAATGCGCAGCGGCCGGTCCATCAGGCGGCCTCCCCGGCGGGGGCGAGGCCCATGAGGCGTTCGGCTGCGAGGTCGCGCACCACGGCCCGGTGCAGGCCGTGACGCACCTCCACGGCCGCGCCCGATGTCACCGTGCCGATGGCGGCGGCGGTGAGGGCGCGCCCTTCAAAGAGAGCCAGAAGCTCCGGCACATAAGCGGGCGGGGCGGCAAGAAGAAAGCCGAAGCTCGGGAAGGAGGCGAGCCAACGTTGGAGGGGCACGCCAGCAGGCACGGGGAGGGCGGCCAGATCGATGGCGAGGCCCACGCGCGAGCATTCCGCCAGCATGATGGCGGTGCCGACGATCCCCGCCTGGCTGATGTCCTTGGCCGCATGGGCAAGGCCGCGCCGGGCGATCTCCGGCAGCAAGGCAAGGTCGCCGCGCAGCCGCTCCGGCGGCGCGGACAGGGCTGCCTGCCAATTGTCGAAGGGCTCCCGATAGGCGCCGCGATGGTCGATGGCGGCCACCAGCACGTCGCCGGGGCGGGCATCGAAGCTGGTGAGCAGGCCGTGATCGGCCCGCCCCAGCACCGCCACCGCCAGATGTTCGCCGCCCGCCTTCAGATTGGAATGTCCGCCCACAATGGGCACGCCATAGGCATTCGCTGCGGCTTTCATGCCGTCCAGGATGGCCGCGCCATGGTCGGCGTCCCGCGCCCAGAGCGCATCCACCACGGCGAGCGGGCGTCCGCCCATGGCGGCGATGTCGGAGAGGTTCACCATCACCCCGCACCAGCCGGCGAACCAGGGATCGCGGGCGACAAAGGCTTCCAGGAAGCCTTCGATGGCGAACAGGAGATGGCCGTCCCCGTCCGGCAAGGCGGCGCAATCATCGCCCACCGGCACGGCGCTCGCCGCAAGGTCGAGGCGGGCGGTCACCGTGCCGATGTCCGCCTTGGCGGCGAGGCCCCGGCTCTGGCGCAGGCTGGCCACAAGCGTGTCGAAGGCGGTTGCGTCCATGTCAGGCGGCCCTTCGCGGCAAGGCGGTGAAGCCGATTTCGGGCGAATGGCACGGCGGGTAGAAGGTAAGGTCCGCCTGCATGCGGAAGTGACGCCGCCCGTGCAGTTCCACCTCGTCCAGCACATGCCAATGCAGGCGGCGGAACAGCAGCGCGTTCTGCTCTTGCACATGGGCAAGGAAAGTGTGGCAGCCCATGGCATGGGCCGAGCACACGGCGAGGCGGATCAAGGTGGCGCCCAGCGCGCCGATGCGGCGATAGTCCGCGTCCACCGCCAGGCGCGAGCCCCGCCAGATGCCGGGCGTCTCCTCATGGATGCGCACCGTGCCCACCACCTGGTCGGCCGCCACCCCCAGCATGGCCAGCGCCACGATGGGGATGGCATAGGCGTCGATGGCATCCTGGTCGGAGCCCGAAAAGAGCTTCTGCTCGGCGGAAAAGACCTGTTCGCGCAAGGCCTTGGCCCCCTCGCGCTCCCAGCGGGAGGCGGCGAACTTGATGCGGTATTCGGCGGCGAGGAAGGGGGGCGTGGGGATCATCATGGCGCCAGCACCCGCTCATAAGAAGAAAGCGCCGAGCAGGCCCCGCACTTGCCGCAGCCGGCCTTGATGTCCACCGCCTTCAGCCCGCTCTCCCCCAGCAGGCGCGAGAGCGGCGAGAGGATGGACTGCATGAAGGCCGGGCTGGGTGTGGGGTGGCTCTCCAAAGGCGTGCCGGAAATGGGCACGAAGGGCACCACGAAGGGATAGACGCCGAGCGCCACCAGACGGGCGCAGGCGGCGAGGATCTCCTCCACGCTGTCGCCGAGGCCGGCGAGGATATAGGTGGAGACCTGCCCCCGCCCGAACACGGGCACGGCCTCAGCAAAGGCCGCCATATAGGCCTCCACGCCGATCTGCGCCTTGCCGGGCATGATGGCGGCGCGCACATCCTGCGTGACCGCCTCCAGATGCATGCCCAGCGCATCGACGCCCGCCTCCTTCATGCGGCCGAACCAGGCGGCATCGCCCGGCGGCTCGCACTGGGCCTGGATGGGCAGGTCCACCGCCGCCTTCACGGCACGGGCGCTCTCGGCGAGGACCGCGGCGCCCCGGTCCTCGCCCTTGGGGGTGCCGGTGGTCATGACCATGTGGGTGACGCCATCCAGCGCCACCGCCGCCTTGGCCACTTCCGCCAATTGGGCGGGGGTCTTGTGGGCGATGGTGCGCCCCGCCGCCAGCGATTGGCCGATGGCGCAGAACTGGCAGGTCTTGGTGCGGCTCTGATAGCGGATGCAGGTCTGCAGCACCGTGGTGGCGAGCACGTCGCGCCCATGCAGGGTGGCGATGTGGGAATAGGGAATGCCGTCCGCCGTCTTCAGGTCATAGAAGCGCGGACGCAGGGGGAAGGAGACCTCGCCCACGGCGCGGCCCTCCCGGCTGATGCGGCTTTTGCCGAAGGCGTCTGGCTTCTCAACCAGATAGGGGCTGGTGAAGGCGGGCGCGGTGTGCACCGGCACCATCACCGTCATGCCGTCTATGGTCAGCGCCTTGTGGTCGGAGGGGCCGGCCCCGCCGCGCCGGCTTTCGGCGCCGGCTTTCGGGTCAACCAGCCGCGCGCCGAACGATTGCAGCTCGCTGATCAGGATCTCGGTCGGCAGCGGGGTCGAGGGCTCCATCGGAGAGGCTCCTTGCTTGCGGCTCAGCCTGGATGTCGGAAGGGGTGTGCAGCGGCCGCGCGGGCCGGGGATCGAGCACCAGATGGAGCAGTTCGGGCCGGGCATAGTGACCCACGCAATCCATCATGCGCTTGCGCTTGACGATGAGGCCGAGGTCGAGATCCGCCACCAGCAGGCCTTCCCCGCTGGTGAGCGGAGGCGCCAGATGCTTGCCTTCGGGCGAGATGATGGCCGTCATGCAGCCGCCGCGCAGGGCATTCTGGAGACCGGCCTCGGGGGTGATGGAGGCGATCTGTTCCTCGGTGAGCCAGCCGGTGGCATTGACCACGAAGCAGCCGCTCTCCAGCGCGTGGTGGCGGATGGTGACCTCGATCTGCTCGGCGAAGATGGGGCCGACCAGGGAGCCCGGAAACTGGGCGACGTGGATCTCCTCGTGCTGCGCCATCAAGGCGTAGCGGGCGAGCGGATTGTAATGCTCCCAGCAGGCCAGCGCGCCGATGCGCCCCGCCGCCGTCTCCACCACTTTCAGGCCGGCGCCATCGCCTTGGCCCCAGATCATGCGCTCATGAAAGGTGGGGGTGATCTTGCGGCGCTTCAGGCACAAGGAGCCGTCGGCGTCGAAGACGAGCTGGGTGTTGTAGAGCGAGCCGTGGTCGCGCTCGTTCACGCCGAGCACCACCACCATGCCGGCGCGGCGGGCGGCATTGGCCACCGCTTCCGTCTCCGGGCCGGGCACGGTGACGGCCTGGTCGTAGAGCCGCACATGCTCGCGGCCGGTGAGCACCGGGGGCAGCACGAAGGAAAAATAGGGGTACCAGGGCAGGAAGGTCTCGGGAAAGACCAGAAGCTCCACGCCCTTGCCCGCCGCCTCGGCGATGGCGTTCAGCACCTTGTCCATGGTGCCCGCGCGCGAGGTCAGATCGGGGGCGATCTGGACGGCTGCGGCGCGCACGGTCGCGGTGTCTTTCATGGTGCGGTCCTCAGAGCGCGTTCCGATCTGATTGCATTGCAATCAGATCGGTAAAACGCCCTCTTTTTAAGAGTTTAGAGCCTGATCCGATCAGGTTGATTCAACCTGATCGGATCAGGCTCTAGGGGGAAAGGGGGCGGCGGGTGAGCCCGCGCGCCCGGTTTTTCGCGTGCGCCGGGATCACAAGGTCCAGGTGTCGAGGATGAAGGCGCCGTCGCGGCGGTGCAGGAGCACGAGGTCCAGCACGTCCAGCGGGTTGATGGGGGTGATGCCCTCGATCAAGGACGGCTCGCCATGGCCATAGAGCGCCTGGAGCGCGAAACGGCAGGCATAGACCTTGCCACCCTCGGCCATGAACTTCTTGATCTGGTTGTTGAAATTCTGGTGACCGGGAAACGCCTCGTCACCCAGCTTGGGAAAGCCGCGCTGCACGCCCAGCGTGACGCCGGGGCCATAGAGCAGGATGGAGGTCTCGAACCCCTTGCGCAGCAGGCGGGTGGCCTGGAGCAGGTTCACAAGGCCGATGGAGCCCTCGAAGGCCACGGTGTGGAAGGTGACGAGCGCCTTCTCGCCGGGCGCGGCCTTCACGTCCTCGAACAGCTTCTGCTCGTAATCGACAAAGAAGTCGCCGGTCTTGTGGGGCGGGTGGGTCACGGCGGGCATGCTTCTCTCCTGATCGCTGGATCGCCCCGGTGGGGACGGGATCAGGTGAGCAAGGGGCGTGCCAACAATGTGGCGATCAAAAATCCGATCATTTAGGGATCTTGGCGGGAGAGTATCCGATCAAAGGGGCCCAAATTGCCGTCAATGATCCGATTGAGGCAGCTGGCCTGCCTCGCGAAAGGCGGCACCGTGTCTGAATCTATCGCAGGTCGCTCCGCAACAATGTGCGGTCAATAAAATCCTCGCCATCCCCTGGGGATTGCGCCATACAATATAGAAACAAGATCCAGTCAATCGGCAAAATGAGGGGTTCAATGAAGGATTGGATGCCCCGCATGGAGGACGGGCAGGGGCCCCGTTACCTCGCCATCGCCGATGCCATCGCCGCCGACATCGCCGCCGGCGTGCTGGTGCCGGGCGATCAGCTTCCGCCCCAGCGGCGCCTTGCCTCGGCGCTCGGCCTCGACTTCACCACGGTGGCGCGGGGCTATGTGGAGGCGGCGCGGCGGGGGCTCATCGAATCCACCGTGGGGCGCGGCAGCTTCGTACGCGCCTCCGCCCGCAAGGCGCCCCAGCCGGAGCGGCTGCGGGCGGCCGACTTCACCATGAACATGCCGCCCGAGCCGGACGATCCCGATCTCATTGCCCGCATGCAGGAAGGCTATGCGGCGGTGGCGCGGGACCTGCTGCCCTTGCTGCGCTACCAGGGCTTCGGCGGCTCGCCGCTGGACAAGGACGCGGCTTCCGCCTGGCTTGGCCGGCGGGCGCTGGTGCCGGCGCAGGAGCGCATCTTCATCACGCCCGGTGCCCATCCGGCGCTGGTGGGCATCTTCTCGCTGCTGGCGAGCGCCGGGGACGTGGTGCTGTCGGAAGCCATCACCTATCCCGGCGCCCGCGCCATCACCGCCCAGCTTGGCCTCACCTTGGTGGGCGTGGAGATGGACCAGGACGGCATCCTGCCCGAGGCGCTGGAAGCCGCCATTCGTCGCCACGCCCCGAAGGCGCTCTATATCAATCCCACGCTCCAGAACCCGCTCACCATCACCACGTCCGAGCAGCGCCGCGCCGCCATCTGTGCCATTGCCCGGCGCCATGGCGTGCCGGTGGTGGAGGACGATGCCTATGGCTTCATCGCCTCCCACGGCCCGCCGCCGCTGGCCGCCATCGCCCCCGACATCTGCTGGCACATTGCCGGGCTCGCCAAATGCATCGGCGCGGGTCTGCGCCTCGCCTATGTGGTGGCGCCCGACGCCAAGGCCGGCTGGTCCTTTACCGGGGCCATGCGGGCGGTTTCGGTGATGGCCTCGCCGGTGATGGCGGCGGTGGCGACCCGCTGGATCGACGATGGCACCGCCGACACCATCCTGCGCTTCATCCGCGCCGAAACCGCCGCCCGCCAGAAGATCGCCGCCCGCCATTTCGAGCCGGGCACCTATCTGTCCGACCCCATGAGCTTCAACATCTGGCTGCCGCTGAAGAATGGCTGGACGCGCTCGGCCTTCGCCAGCCACATCCGCGGCACCGGCCTCGGCGTGGTGGCGAGCGATGCCTTCACCGTGCTCGGCCCGCCCCCCGAGGCGGTGCGGGTGGGGCTCGGCGGGCCGTTGAGCCGGGAGCGCCTGGAACGGGGCCTGGAATTCATGGCCCATGTGCTCGAGGCCCCGCCGGAGGTGGCGGCGGGCTATTATTGAGCGGGGGGAGGGGCTTCCGACTGGAGGCGAAAGGTGGCGGTGGCGCTGGCCACCAGCCTTTCATCGGCGAAGAGATCCACCGCGCCGAAGCTCAAGGTGCGCACCTGCCGGATGACGCGGGGCCTGGCGATGAGCAGTTCGCCCAGTTCCACCTTATCCAGGAACTGCATGGTCAGCGTGATCGTCACCTGCCGGCGATTGCCACTGCGCGCGCGGGACGCCATGCCCATGGCCCGGTCTGCCAAAGTGCAGATGAGCCCGCCCTGCACCACGCCCGAGCGGTTGCGGTGCTTGGCGCCGGTGAGGATGGCATAGGCCGTGCCTTCCTCGGTCTCCTTGTGCCAGAGCGGCCCCACCAGGGCCAGGAACCCGTCGTCGGGCATTTCGCTCCAGCCCTGTTTGCGCATGTCGCTCGGCCGCATGATCCGCCTTCCGCCTGTTTCCTTGCGGCGGCTTCCTTAAAGCATTTCCGCGCCAAGGGGGAACCGCGCTGGCCGCGCACGCGCCCAAGACACGCCCAAGCCACGCCAACGACACATGGAAAGCACCGCCCGGTCCGGCCCCTGGCCGAAAGGTCAGCCCTCCGCCGAACCGCCGCGGGAGGCAAGCGACATGAGGCGGGTCATCAGCGCCACCAGCTCGGACTGCCGGTTGAGCCCCAGCTTCTGGAAGATGGAACGCAGGTGGGAGCGTGCGGTCTCATAGGCGATGGAATGGACGTCCGCCGCCACCCGCAGCGAGGCCCCCGCGCCCAGTGTCTCGGCGAGGCGGGCCTCGGCGGGGGTGAGGCCCATGTCCCGCAGGTGCTGGCTCACACTGCGCGCGCCGGTCTCCAGGCTGCGGATGAGCAGCATGGCGCCGCCATCGCCGAAGGCCATCACCTCCAGCGCATCGAGCCTGGGGCGGATGGGCGCGACCTCGGCATAGAAGGGCTCGCGGCCGCTGGGTCGGCGGATCAGCACGCCGCTCACTGGCTGCAAGCCGCCGCCGGGAAGGGCCGCGCGGATGGCGGCCTGGAGGCGCGCATCAGTGTCGGGCATGGCGGCCTGGATGCGGCCATGGGCATAGAGAAGACCATCGCCGATGGCCTCTCGCGCCACGCCGTTCATGGTGCGCACCGCGCCGTGCATGTCCAGCAGAACCACGCCCCAGGCCAGTTGCTCGATGGCGCTGGACAGGTCATCGGCGAGCCGGCGGGCTTCGACCATGGAGGTGGCCAGCGTGAGCGCCCGCTGGATGTGCGGAGTCAGCCGTGTCAGCGCGTCCACGTCGGCGTTCTGATACAGATCACGCCCCACGCCCCGCTGCGCCGCCACCGACACCAGCCGGCCGGACCCCAACGAAACAAGCGCCGCCATCGACTGCTGGATTCCGTGGGACTTCAGAAACTCCTGGTAGAAGGGATCGCGCCGGATCTCCTCCTCCCGCATCACGATCCGGTCGGTGGCGACCGTGCCCGGCCGGATGCCGAGCTTTAGGATCCGCCCCGAGGGCGTATCGTGCCGCCACCAGCCCTGTTGGTACTGGTCATTGGCCTCCTTGAGGCTTTCCGAGACGAGAGCCCGCATCACGCCCTCGGTGCCCAGCGGAATGATGCTGACCCCCACGGCGCCCAGGGCTTGCGCCACGGCGCTCAGCGCCTCGTCCCAGCGTTGCGGCTCCAGTGCGGATGCATATAGCTTGTCGATCGCATCAAGAAGGTCGGTGCCCGCCATCCCCGCCACCTGAACCCACACGGAGCCGTGGTCCGCCCGTGACCTGACCCCGGTGACCTGCCCCTCGGTCACTCTATTATAGCGTGCATCCGCGTGTCCTAACCCAAATGGGGTATGCGGTGCACAATTCCTTCTGCCATCTTGTCTTTCACGCTCCGGTTGTCGGGTTAGGGGAGGTATTCAGGGCTATCCTTCCAGGCCCGCGGCCGGGCGTGGCTCAACAGCCACCCGTGCCTTCTGGCCACCCGTGCCTTCTGGCGATGCGGCAGCGTACATCTCCGGCGCCGGGGGGCGTCTTCACGGCTTCGGATCCATCGATGCAACTCGACCTCGCGCAGCGCATTTCGCCGGTCCAGGCGCCCCTTGGACGATCCGCCAAGGTCATCGCCATCCTCCTCCTGGCTCCCCTGCTGTGCATCCTCGGCCTGCTGCTGGCGCAGCGCCCTGGCCTGGGGCGGCTGGAGACGGCGGTGGACCGGCTCGCCTTCGAGCAGAGCGCAAGGGCGATCGGGGCGGAATATCTCGCCTCCGAGCGCTTCGACGGGCAGCGCATCTTCTGCGCCCGCGACCTTGCCGCTTCGCCCCTGTGCAAGGCAGTGAGCTTCGCGCGCTTCGATGCCTTGGGCGACCACCCGCCCTTGTGGGTGTTGCTTGATGGGATCAACGATGCATTGAAAGCTCCGGCGGCGGCACCGGACATGCTGCGCGCCTGGGCCGACCTCGTGGTGGCGCTCAGCGCCTACGGCACCCTCGCCCCCCTCTCGGGCAAAGCGGAAACCGGACCCTATCACGCCATCGACCTCTACACGGCCACCCTGGCGCAGGCGCGGATCTGCGCGAAGCTCCAACCCGACGTCATTTGCGCCGCCGGCCTTCCCGTTCCGGTGCGCACGGCGCTGGGCGCGGCGGCACGGCTTCTTTCCGCGGACCGCGGCGTCTCCACCGCCCTCGCCGCGAGCCACCAGCGCGCGGCGCGGATGCTTCTGGAAAGTGGCCTTCTCTAGTTATCCTGTGCCGCGATGACCGAGCATCTGATCGACCGCATCTATGAGTCGGCTGCCCTTCCCGAGCTCTGGGAGGGGACGCTTCAGCGCGTCGCGGACGAGGTGGGCAGCATTGGCGGGCTCTTGTTCGTGCTGCGCGATGCCAAGACGCGCTGCGTCGCCTCTCCCGGCGCCCGCGACCTTTGGGAGGGGTTCGTGGCCGGCGGCTGGCTGGAAAAGAACAGCCGCGCGCAGCGGCTCCTGACCCTCAACCATCCCGGCTGGGTGCACGACCTCGATCTCTTCACGCGCGAGGAAGTGGAGCGCGAGCCGGTCTATGTGGATTTTTTCCGCAAGGCGGGCGGCGGCTGGGGCGCGGGCACCGCGATGGAACTGCCCGACGGCGACAGCATCTTTTTCACCATGGAGCGGGCCTATGCGGCGGGGCCGTTCCCCGTGCACCAGATCCAGGCTCTGGATGGGCTGCGCCCCCATCTGGGGCGGTCCGCCTATCTGTCCATGCGCCTCGCCATGGCGCACGCGCAGACCACTGTCGCGGCCCTCGGCGCGGTCGATACACCCGCCGCCGTCCTGCGCGCCAACGGCCGCCTGCTGGCCGCGAACGGGCAGATGGAAGCGCTCATTCCCGACATCTTTGTGGACCAACGCGGCCGCTTCAGCCTGACCCAGAAGTCGGCCGACGCGATTTTCGACCGCGCGCTGGACCAGCTTTCCGCTGGCGGTCTTGCCGATGTGGCCTCCATTCCCATCAGGGGGCGCGAGCCATTGGAACGAGGCTTCGTCATTCATGTGCTGCCGGTGCGCCGGGCGGCGCATGATGTGTTCTCCGGCGCCGCCTTCATCGTCATCGCCAACAAGGTGACCATGACGCCGTCGCCCCGCGCCAACCTCCTCTCCGCCTTGTTCGACCTCACCCCCGCCGAAGCGCGCATCGCCCGGGCGGTGGCCGAATTGCAAAGCCCGGCGGACATCGCCCGCGCCTGCGGCGTCTCGCGCGAGACCGTGCGCACCCAGATCAAGACCATCTTTGCCAAGACCGGCCTCAACTCCCAGGCCGCCTTGGCGCGGCTGGTGGCGGCGGTGGGGGACGCGGCGGCGATCTGAAGGAGGCGTGCCGCCCGTTCGAGGGCGCCCAGGCCGGACGCCATGCGCCCGGGCTACCGATCCGCCGTGCTCGGGGAGCGTGTCTGGCTCACTCGTCGGGCGCGCAGGGCCATGTGGCGCCTTCTGCCCCGCCGCGCCTCCTCTGGGGAATGCGCAGACCCGCTTTCCCGCCCTGCGCGCGGCTTCCGGTTTCCCGGCTTGTCCGTCGCCTGGAGCTGCGCCGGCTGACCTTTCGGCGATGGCCGGCCTTCTCCCTGGCGGCCTGAGGCCGCCGTCTCCCCGGAGGGCGAGCGGGGCCATAATAGGTCAGGTCCACTGCCGGTTTGTCCTGTCCTCAACCGAGAGTTCTGTGGTATTTTAATAAGACACCACCGGGCAGCGGACGGGGGCATCCGATGCAGTTCGATCTTTCTCGGTTCAGCATGGCGGCTGATGATCTGCTTCATGCCGCAATCGGGCCGAAGAATTGGAACCAGGTCCTGAATGATCTTCAGGCCGCAACCCAGTCCGATGGCGTGACCATCCTGCCCGTGGTGGGACGTGTGCCGGGCAATCCCAGTTCCGAGAGTTTGGCCCGACCGCTGGAGCGTTATTTTGCGGAGGGGTGGGCCGAGCGGGATTACCGGGCAAGAGCGGCTCCCCTTGTGCTGCAGCGCAAGGTCATTCTCGATAGTGATTTCATGATGCCTGAGGACTATGGCGATGAATTCTTCAAGTTCATGTCGAATTTTAATTTGAAATACTGCGCCCTCGTCGTTTTCAGGACCCAGTCGGACATTGCTTGCTGCGCGTTCCATCGCCGGCCCGACAAGCCGCAATTTCAAGCGCACGATGCGCACGTCCTGAAGGGCCTTTCGGAGCGGCTTTCGCTGGCCTCGTCCATTTCCCGGGCGGTGGCGGAGTCCAAGGTCGCGGGCCTTTCCGAAGCGTTCGACCACATGAACCTCGCGGTGATCTTCTTCAATCGCGCAGGTCAGGTGGTTCGCATGAACGGGGCCGCAGAACGGCTGATGGGGGATGATCTGAACGTCTCACACGGCGAGATAAGGGCGGGCACCGCGGAGGAGACGCGCGCCCTTCGCGGTTGCATCCATGCCGCCATGGGCGGATCGGAGACGCTGCAGGACAAGCGCGCCGTCCTCATCCGGCGGCAGGGGAAGAGGCCGCTTGTCATACGCTGCCAGAGGATCGGCGGCTTCTTGAATGACTATTTTTCAACCATCAAGGCCATGGCGGTGATCGACGACCTGGACGGCCAAGCCATCGACAAGTCTCAAGTCATTCAGAGCGCATTCGGCTTGACCCCGACGGAAACCGCCATTGCCATGTTGTTGGCGCACGGTGAGGGCATCAAGGATATTGCCGACCAGAGGCAGATTTCATACGAGACCGCACGGACGCATATCAAGTATTTGTTCCTGAAAATGGGCGCACGACGGCAGTCGGAGGTCGCCTCCATGATTATGAAGATCAAATAGATGGGTCCATATCCTCAATAATGGTCCGCCCTGCGCGCCATCAATCCCTGTCCAAGACTGCGTTATTTGAGCGTGCGGGGGGTATCTGTATTGTTGTTCGGCCTTTGGCGTTCGCCGTTCAGGGGCAAGCGTCAAGAGGTGAGGCGCGCGCCGGTGGTGCCGGTGCGCGGCCGTCAGCGCGAGCCGATCTGCCCCGATTGCGGCTCCAATACCACGGGGAACGGCATTTCACCGTCCAGAACGCGCTCCGTCGTCCGGCAATGCTCAGTCATCCCCTGGAAAGGGCCCCGATCGGCCGCGCTCCGAGCCTCCGGCGCACGCCCATGCAATTGTCGGCGCAGAACGCTGATGGACCGATCCACGATGCTTTCGAGGCGGCCATTGGAAATGACCAGCGTGGTACCATAAGGCGTGGGGACACGGTCCAGGCACCCCGCCTGCGAGAGCGCGACCACCGCCTTGCGGCAGGTCTCTGTGGACATTTCCAGCACCAGGAAACGGGCCAAATTGGACTGGTCGATGGCGCCCTTCTGATCCCGCCAGTTCTGGATCAGGCGCTGCATCACGTCGCCGTTGAAGATCGCCCGCTGGATGCGCTCGGGCTTTAGCCGGACATGGCGCGCCTCCGCTTCGGACCCTGTCAGGCGAGACAGCTCCAGATTGTGCCGCAATGCGATCTCGCGGATGTCCTCGACACTTTCGACACCTGCCTCGCGGATGCGATAGAAAAACTGCGCGATCACCAAGCTGGCGTCCGAGGCAAGCATTGCCTCGACGTTATGGTCCCTTTCGTGAACCTGGCTCAGAAGGCAGTTGAAAAAAACTTTGCGATATTCCAAAAGGGAATCGATTATCCCCAGTCCTGAAATGCCGTCAGGCTTATCGATATTTGCGGTATACATCGGAATGCCCTGCCAAATCGGTAGCGACCTGCTTGCTCGTTCACCAGGCGCACAATGTTTCTCAATGTAAATACAGTCTTGGGGTTGCACATACCCCAAACGGGGGAGGGGGCGTGGAACTTTTTGGTCTCGCGCTCATCATTTGCTTCTTGCGCTTCCCCGCAACGCAGCGCGGGTAGATTCGAGCAGATGACGTCTTAGGGTCCTCAAGTCGGCGGTGGCGGTGTTGGTCACCCTTTCAGACCACCAGACGGCCCGGCCGGGGGAGAGGGGGTGTCGGTTACACAGACGTCACATTGGATACATGCGAGGGGGCGTGGTGGGCGTCCCCAGATCTTGAGGCGGGGGCGACGGCAAGGCGCGAAGTGTGTTCGCGGGCTTGCCGTCGCCCCTCGTCAGAATTGCTTGCGCAGGCCACCCGTGAGCGATCCGCCCTGGATGTTCTCGCCGAAGCGGTAGTCGGCACGCACATAGCCAAGAAGCCCGGTATCCAGGGCTTGGCCAGACAGGCCGACACCGACCTGGCCGAAGGTTCCGATGTTGGTGACGTCGAACACCGCGGCGCCGCCCGAGCTGTCGATGAAGGTACCGGCGCCGTCGCCCGAGAATTCGTACCACACGCCACCCTGGATGGAGGGGCGCAGGATGAGGTTGGGACTGGCGGCAAAGCTGGTCCCAAGCCGGAGGCGCAGGCTGCCGATGAGGCTCTCATAGGCGTTGGTCTGCAAGGTGCCGAGGCTGTACGGCAGGACCACATCGTCCACCGAAGCGGTCGCATAGTTCAGGCCAACGGAGGGTTCGATGAACCAGGTTTCTGCGAAGGGGATCACCCCGCCGGCGGTGCCGACAATGGTCCAGCCGGATGCCGAGGTGCCCGATCCCTGCAGATAGGCCGACGTGTTGGTCAGGTCGATATTGTACTGGTTCCTCTGCACCTGCACGTCGACGAACATGCCATGGCCGATGAGCGCGGCATAAAGGCCGTAGAAGGGCGCATCCACCTTGGACGAGACGCCGATGGCATTCTGCATGGTCGTGTCGAGCCACACGTCACCTGCCGTCAGGCCAAAATGGGCGTTCCAGCCGGACCCGCCGATGTCGGACCGGGACAGGTCCATGCCCAGCTGGAAGCCGGTGAAGTTGGTGCTGAAGGTGCCGGGCGCAGAGACCGCAACGGGGGACCCCACCACCTGGGTGGTGGCCACGCTGTCAATGTCGTAGGAGCCGCCCTTCACCCGGCCCCAGATGCCGTAGGAAATCTGGTCCTTGACCGGATCGGCCGGACCGGACACGAAGGCGCTGACCGATTCTAGGAAGCCCGTCGTGATGGTGGTCAACGTGGCTGCGATCGTCTGCGACAGCGAGGCGCCGCTCGGGTTGAGGCTGGACCGGACCACCCATTGGTCCGCGCCGGTGGGATTGTTGATATATTCGAAACTGTAGTCCACCAAGCCCTGGGAGGAGAGCCCGCTGGCCGCCGTGAAGGCGCCCGCCGCGCCTTTGCCGGTGGCAACCACGATGTTCTCGCTGAAAAGCCCCTTGGTGGCGATGCTGTTGAAGTTGATGGCTGTGGTGCCCTCGACGGTCGCGGCATGGATCTGGTCGGAGCGGATGCCGGTGCCGGAGCTGGACAGGTTGATGTCCATGGTGGCGTTGGAGCCCGCGTCGCCCTTGAACGTTCCGCCGACGGACACCTGGCTGTAGAGCGCCGGGCCAGAGGCGGATGACATGTTGAGGGTGCCGGAATTGGTGAAATTCTGCCCGACCAGAAGGGTACCGCCGGTGGCCCCCATATTGATCGTGCCGGAATTGGTCAGTGCCTGCGTGACGGTCAGATTGCCGGTGGGGGCGAGCATGCTGAGGGTGCCGGCATTGGCCAGAGCCTGTCCGACCGTCAGGCCGCCCGTGACCTCAATGATGCCGCTGGGCGCAACGTTCGTCAGGTTCTGGGAAATGGTGCCGGAGGCCGCCACATAGCCGCTATTGAAGATGCTGCCGTCCCACGTGGAGGTGGTGACGATGCGGCCGAGGGAGGTGTTGAGGGCGTCGCCCGTCCAGACGGCGCCATTCTGGTTCCAAACGGAGCCCGCATTGCTGTCGAGGCCGCCGGTCCATGTGGTGCCGGCGCCGTCATTGGTGATCTGGCCGCCGGCCAGGTTTGCCGTCACGGCGCCGGTCCATTGGGCCCCGGACAGGTTGAAGATCGCGCCGGAATTCTGGCCAACGGTGCCGTTCTGCCAAGCCGCGCCATTCTGGTTCGAGATGGTGCCGGCATTGCTCTGCACCGTCCCCGTCCACGTGGTGCCGACCCCATCATTGGTGATCTGCCCGCCCGCAAGGTTGGCGACCACATTGCCGTTCCAGGCCGATCCGGTGGAATTGGCGATGGTGCCGCTGTTGGACAGCACATTGCCGTTCCAGGTGGCCGCGTTGCGATTGAGGATCGTGCCGCTGTTGGACACCACGTCGCCGTTATAGGTCGAACCGTTGTTGTCGAACGTATTGTTGGAGGTGTTGGTCTTGAGCGTTCCGGTCCAGACCGCTCCGGCATAATTGTGGATGGTGCCATCATTGGTGATGTCGCCGATCCAGAGCGTGCCGGCCCCGGTATTGGTAATGAGGGCTCCGACCGCGTTGCCGAGGACATCGCCGGTCCACTTGGCGCCATCCGCATTGGTGATAGCGCCGGCATTGGCGGTGACGAGGCCGGTCCAGGTGGACCCCGCGCCGGTATTGGTGATCTGGCCCCCGGTCAGGTTCTGCGTGACGGCGCCGGTCCATTGGGCACCGGCGCTATTGATCAGGGTGCCGGAATTCTCGCCCACGGCGCCGCCCAGCCAGGTCGCGCCGTTCTGGTTCGCCAGCACGCCCGCATTGGCCACCACCGCCCCGGTCCAGGTGGAGCCCGCGCCGGTATTAGTGATCTGGCCGCCGGCCAGGTTCTTCGTCACGTCGCCGGTCCATTGGGCGCTGCCGCTATTGGTCAGGGTGCCGGAATTCTCGCCCACGGTGCCGTTTTGCCAGGTGGCGCCATTCTGGTTGAACAAGGCACCGGCATTGGAGGCGACCGCGCCGGTCCAGGTGGAACCGGCGCCATCATTGGTGATCTGGCCGCCGGCGAGGTTCTTCGTGATGGCGCCGGTCCATTGGGCGCTGCCGCTGTTCGTCAGGGTGCCGGAATTCTCGCCCACCGCGCCGCCGAGCCAGGTGGCGCCGTTCTGGTTCGAGAGCACCCCCGCATTGCTCTCAACCGCGCCGGTCCAGGTGGAGCCGGCGCCGTCATTGGTGACCTGGCCGCCCGCCAGGTTCTTCTTCACGTCGCCCGTCCACTGGGCCGCGCCGCTGTTGGTCAGGGTGCCGGAATTCTCGCTCACGACGCCGCCCAGCCAAGTGGCGCCGTTCTGGTTGAACAGGGCGCCCGCATTGTCCTGCACCGCTCCGGTCCAGCTTGACCCTGCGCCGGTATTGGCGATCTGGCCGCCGGCCAGATTCTTCTGAACGTCACCCGTCCAAGCGGCGCCGCCGCTATTGGCCACCGTGCCGGCATTGGAAGCGACCGCCCCGGTCCAGGTGGAGCCGGTACCGGTATTGGTGATCTGCCCGGAGGCCAGGTTCTTCTGGACGTCGCCCGTCCAATTGGCGCTGCTGCTGTTGGTCAGCGTGCCGGAGTTCTCGCCCACCACGCCGCCGAGCCAGGTGGCGCCGTTCTGGTTGAACAGGCTGCCGGCATTGGAGGCCACCGCGCCGGTCCAGGTGGAGCCGGCGCCATCATTGGTGATCTGCCCGCCCGCCAGATTCCTCTGGACGTCGCCCGTCCATTGGGCGGCGGCGCTGTTGGTCAGGGTGCCGGAATTCTGGCCCACCGTTCCCGCGAGCCAGGTGGCGCCATTCTGGTTGGCGATCGTGCCGGCATTGTCCGTGACCGCTCCCGTCCAAGTGGTCCCGGTACCGGTATTGGTGATCTGGCCGGCCGCGAGGTTCGTCCTCACCTCGCCGGCCCAGCTGGACGCGCTGCTATTGGTCAGCGTGCCGACGTTGTCGCTCACGGTGCCGTTCAGCCACGTTGCCCCGTTCTGGTTCAGGACGGCGCCGGCATTGTTCTCGACCGTGCCGGTCCAGGTGGTCCCGACGCCGTCATTGGTGATCTGGGCGGCCGCGAGGTTCTTCTTCACGTCTCCGGTCCACTGGGCGCCGGAGGTGTTGAAGATCGCGTTGGCATTTTCCACGACCGTGCCGTTCAGCCAGGTCGCGCCATTCTGGTTGGTGATGGTGCCGGCATTGCTGTCGACGGTCCCGGTCCATTTGGTCCCGGTGCCGTCATTGGTGATCTGGCCGCTGGCGGAATTGGCCACCACGTTGCCGGTCCAGGTGGAGCCGGTGGAGTTCGTGATGGTGCCGTTGTTGGACGCGACATTGCCATTCCAGGAGGCGATGTTGCGATTGAGGATGGTGCCGCTGTTGGTGGCCACATTCCCGTTGAACGTCGAAGCGTTGTTGTCGAAACTCAACGCATTGGACGTGAGTGTCCCGCTCCAGGTGGCGCCGGCATTGTTCTGGATGGTGCCGGAATTGGCGATGTTGCCGATCCAGGTCGTCCCGGCGCCGGTGTTGGTGATGCTCCCCGCCGCCTGGTTGTCGACGACGTCCCCCGTCCATTTGGCGCCGGCCGCGTTCGAGATCGTTCCCGCATTGGCTGTGACGTCGCCGGTCCAGACAGATCCCGCGCCGGTATTGGTGACGGTGCCGGTGTTCGCGCTCACCGTCCCGAGCGCCCCTGTCCAAGTTGCGCCGAGTGTGTTGAGGATCGTCCCGCCATTGCCGGCCACAGCGCCGTTCCAAGTGGAGGCGCTGTTGGTGATGGTGCCGGTATTGCCTTCAACCGTGCCGTTCCAGGTCGACCCGTTGCCGTTGGTGATCTGGCTCCCGTTGGCGACCACATTGCCGTTCCACGTGGCGCCCTGATCATTGTTGATCGTGCCGTCATTGGACACGACCTTGCCGCCCCATGTGGCGCCGGTGGTGTTGGTGATGGTACCGGACGCCGCGTTCGCGGCGATGTCGCCATTCCAGCTGGTGCCGGACCCGGTATTGGTGATGGTGCCGGAATTGGCCGTCACACCGCCAACCCATGTGCCGCCAGCCTCATTGTTGAGGGTGCCGGCATTGCTGACGACGGTTCCGGTCCAGCTGGCGCTTGAGCCCGAATTGGTGATGGTGCCGCCGGTGGCGTTGCTGTTGACGTTGCCGACATAGATGCCGGCATTGCTCGCTGCGCCGGAATTGGCGATGTCCGCCATGACCCGCGCACCGGATTTGCCGGTGAACGTGCCGGTGGCCGTGTTGGTGATGACGCCCGTGACGAGGCTGATGCCTGCTTCGGCACTCATGGTGCCCGAATTGGAGATGCTGTCCGCAGTGTAGATGGTGGTTGCGGGGCCGGCGAAGACGAAGCTGCCCGCCTGGTTGTCGATGGCCGCGAACGTGCCGCCGCCACTGAAGGTCAGGGTGTTGGCGCCCGTCTTGACGAACGACCCATTGGCGACGTTCGAGACCTCGCCGCTGAAGGTCACCGCCCCATCGGTTGTGTCCACCGTTCCGCCGGGCGTGCCGGCCGGCAGAGGCGTGCCATCGTAGGATGTGCCGCGGATCACGACGGGCTTGGAAAATGTCGAAGCCGACGTCACTGTCAGCACGCCACCCGCAAAGGTGATGTCCGTAGGGATAACGGACGTCACCGCGAGGGAATTCTGATTGAAAGTGGCCCGTGTCTGGTCGATCCAAAGGGAGTTGACCGAAATCTCGCCTGATCCCGCCGTGGCCGCGCCAATGCTCGTTCCAGTGATCTGGTGGGAGCCGGAAGAGACCTCGAAAGACGCGTAGACCGGTGTGGGCGGGGGCGAATTGCTGTCCGCCTTAGTCGCGCCGTAGTCGGTCACCCGGTAGCGTTGTGTGTCTGGGCTGACCGAGATTACCGTGACCTGGGCGGGATTAACGGACGTAAAGAGGAAGGAGTCGTTCCAGGCTGTTCCCGCTCCGCCGGCGGGAACGGTGAATGTCGCGGGGGTTCCGTCAAGGTTAAGCGTGACGTTGGCGGCTGAGGCCGTCCGCGGTCCCGCCAGCAACAGGCCGGCGCCGAGGGAGAGCGCGAGAATGGTGCTGCTCTTCAGGGTCTGGCGCAAGCTTCGCGCAGGCGTGATCTGCACTTCATGTTGCAACGATTTAAGAATGGAAAAGTGCGCGCGCGCAGACGCACGTGTCGCCTGAACCGAAATTCCGCGTGTCATTATTTGCCCCTGACCCGCAAGCCGATGACAACCGGCATGATGCTTCACTTTGGGAAGCTAAACGCAACAGAAGTGACGAACAAGTGTCGGTATATGCTTGCAAAAAACTTGGAGGCCAGCAAAACTGTGGGGGAATACTTATTCCTCGCCTGTCTTCGGAATGATAAAATGGACAGGATATGCAGGCATTAAAGGCGGTTACCTCCTCTTGAGGGCGGGCCGGCCCCGGGCTTTGTCATGGTGGTGGTTATATAGAACCGTCAAGCCGACCTTGTGCCGTGATCCGTCCCACATCGCGCTTCCTTGTCATTGTGGCGCAACTGCAACATTGGCGTGTGGCATGCAGGGTGCCAACAAAATGGTAAGGTGATTCAATCCGCCGAATCGCGCGGATGCGACGGCCGATACGTCTCTCTGCCTGTTAAGGTCCTGTGGTCCGGGCGGGATACTTCACACTTCCATTCGCGGCCTAAGCAGATGAAGGCATCCGATCAGGAACCGAGGGATGGAAGGTCCTGTATGATCTCGCGAGCGGCCCGTCTATTAATCGCGTCTAGCCGAACCCGTCATGGTCCTGGCGCACCGTGTCTGTTCCGGGGGCGGCGGATCCATGGTTGTGCGTGCTCCTTGCGGGACTTAGAGCATGATCCGATCAGCCTGCACCGCAGACTGATCGGATCACGCATTCTCTCTCAATGAGTTAGAGGGCGATTCACCGATCAGATTGATTCAATCTGATCGGATCGCGCTCTAGGTCCGTTGCGAAGCTCTGACCCACGGCTGTCGTATGCACGTCTTTGAGATAAGTGGCGCAGTGTCCCGACAGAGGCGAGCAATGCCCTCCTCTGATGAAAAAGAACTGGGAGGGCTCAAAGTAAATTGAACCCTCCCGTGTGTGGGAGGGGCATGGTAGGAAATTCAACTGAACAGGGGCGGGGTCGTTCCGTTTCGGAGTCGCCTCGTGATGAGCCCAGACGGGCGGCGTCGGGTGCTTTCATGCGCGGCTACGTGCCATGAGCGTGCGGAGGCGCCGCATGCCTCGGATCGGCGCAGGGCGCATGCGCAGTGGGAGGCGGGTTCGTGGGGGCTGGACCTTAAGGGGGCCGGCGGGCTTCGCGGAGCGCCTGTCCTTTCAGGAAAATCGGGAGCGGTCCACGTGCCGGACGGCTTCAATCCGAGCGGACCGCACGCTCAAAAGCAGGCGCGATCGCGGTGGGGACGGGGGTGCGTGTCTGAGAATGTCAGCCTCCCGGACGCCCACCAGACAGACCCGCAGATCTGTGCGCAGTGTTGGCCGCCCGGCTGCTGACGGCGGGCATCTGGCGGAGAGGGAACTTACGTCTGGCGCCGCGCACGAGGCGCGAGGTTTGTGCCGCGCTCTCCGCCGTCCGACGGACGATCGGCCCGCCGCGTTGGGTGGACCTGCGGGCCATGTCCATGCAGAGGGGCGTTTCGTTGAGGGGCCTGTCGCGCCGCAAGCTGTGGCTTTGGACGGTGCGGGGCGGGGAGCCTGGGCGCATGCGCGGGTGGCCGGAAAGCGCTTGGCGGGGGATCCCGGCGCAACGCCGGTCATCGCCCTTGCAAAGGCGGTCGGCGCCCAGGCCGGCCTTGTCAAGGCGCGCCCCGCTGCGCCGAGACATGCCTACGCCCGACCTGTCAAAACCGCACCTGCCAGCCCCTCCCTTCCGAAGCTCCTTCGCGCCAAAGCCATCGTTTGCGCCGTTCGGGCGGTGATGATTGATCGTGGCGTTAGCCTTGGACGTGCCCTCACCCTTGGACTTGCCCTTAGCCTTGGACTTGTCCTCGCCGCCGCGTCCGGTGCCCATGCCCAGGGCGGCAAGGTGATCCGCCATCTGCCGGCCGGCACCGGTGCCGGCGCGGTCGGGCTTGTGCCCGGTGGGGTGGATGCCGAGGCGGTCGGACCCGCGGCCTTCTATGCCGATGATGATGGCAAGCTTTATCTGCTGGACCAGGTGAATGGGCGCATTCTCAGCCTGGATGCCGGCGGCGGCGCGGGCCCGCCCGGTTCCATTCGCCTGCCGGAAACCGTGGCCGCCAGCGATCTCGTCGCCATGCAGAACAGGCTTTATGTCTGGGATGGCCGCCCCTATGCGCTGGAGCGGGCCGGTGGGTCCGGGGGGGCGGGCGTCTCGGCGCCCAGGCTGGAGGCGCGCGCCGTATCAGATGACGATGACGTGGCCCGCTCCGCCTTCGCGCAGATGGGGTCCCAGGCCCCGGCCAGCGATGGAGAAGCGCTTGCTGCCGCAGGGCGCAGCATGCCGGCGGATGCCCTCGAAAGACCCGTCCGTCAGGTGCTGATGACGCGCACCTTGGGCAAGGTGAATGCGGACATCCTGCCCCAGAAGGACGGCCGAAGGGCGCTCGTAGAGGTGCGCCGGGAGGCCGATCCCCTGAACGCCCGCCGGATCGAGGTGCGCGTCGCCGACAAGCTCGGACTGGTGGAAGTGCTCGACTTGGACAGCAGCGGGCGCCTCTTCGTCTTCACCGAGAACGTGCCGGCAAAGCCCGATCAGCCCCCCTCCACCTTTGTGGCGCGCTATTCCGGAAAGGGCCGGCTGGAAGCGGTCTTCGACCTGCCCATCACGCCTGACCAGCTTTCCACGCGCCGCTTCGTCACCATCTCGCCCGAGGGAAAGGTGCTGTTCCTGCGCTCCGATGCTTCGGGCGTGTCGATCCTCGACCTTCCGTCGCGCCGCCCGCGCTCGGCCGTGCTTGAACCGGAGAAGCGGCAGCCGGCGAAGGGCGGGGCCGCCCCCGATGCCGGGCCGGGCTATGTGACCGCGGTGCGGGCCAACTCGCGGGCCGGTGTCATCCAGACGGGGCTCGCCTTCGAGGGGCTGAAATGGAGGGTGCGGCCGTCCAATTACGGCGCGGATCCCGACAAAGCGTGCCTGGGGTTCGACGGACGGGTGCGCCGCCCCTCCTACCTGCAGGGCAAGGTCAACCAGGAGGTGCGCGGCGTTCCCTATTGCTGGGGGTGCTTCGGCACGCTTGCCCAGGTGCAGCGCCGCATCGAGAATGGCGCCCTGGCTGGAAACTGGTGCACCCGGGAAGAACCCCTTTCTGACCTGGTGGGGGTGGATTGCTCGGCCTTCGTGAGCGCCGCCTGGGGGCTGCAGCGTCAATATACGACCGTCGACATTCCAAGCATCACGCGCCGCCTCGACAATCCCTGGGATCTGCGGCCCGGCGATGCCCTGAACAAGGCGGGGAGCCATGTGATGCTGTTCGTCCAGTTCACCCCCGATCGCAAGGTGGAGGTGCTGGAGGCGGCCACCGGGACCTGCAATGGACGTGTGTGCCGCAACATCTATCCGCTTTCGGTGCTGCTGGCCCGGGGCTACGTCCCCGTCCGTTACCCGCTGTTGACGGATTGAGCCGCCATGGGCGCGCGCAGGACCCGATCCAGGGGGCCGTCCGGCCGGCGGGTCCGCCCCTCCGATCGAGCGGCCCTGTGCGTGCTGCAATGGGTCCTGCTCCTGTGCACGCTGTGGGTCCTGATGATTGCCGACGCGTCCCCCGCGCGCGCCGAGCGCCGGGTGGCCCTGGTGATCGGCAATGCGTCCTATAATGGGATGCCGGCCCTGCAGAACCCACGCAATGACGCCAATGACGTGGCGGCCGCCCTGCGCGATCTCGGCTTCGAGGTGATGGTGAGCACCGACATGAAGCGTGCCGACGTGAGAGACGTTCTGGCGAAGTTTTCCAGCATGGCGTCGGGCGCGGACACAGCACTCGTCTATTATGCCGGCCATGCTCTAGAGGTTCGAGGGCAGTATTATCTGGTTCCGGTGGATGCGACCATCGAGGCGGGAAGCAATCTCAGATATGTCATGATGCCCGTGGCCGACTTGCGCGATGTGATTTCTGGCGCGAAGGGGCTGCGCGTGATGATCTTCGACGCGTGCCGCAATGATCCTATGGAAGGGGCGGCAAACCTGACGCCGGAAGCGGCACGCGCGGCACGCCGGGAGGAGGTGCAGAAGGCCCTCGCCGGCGCCGAAGGGGGGAAGGGCATGGTGGTTGCCTATGCCACAGCCCCCTTCGATGTGGCGGAGGATGGCAAGGCGCGAAACAGCCCGTTCACGGCAACTCTGCTGAAATGGCTGAAGGAGCCGGGGGTCGAGATCCGCTCCTTGTTCCGCAAGGTGTCCAGCGAAGTCTATGCGGATACGGGTGGCCGGCAGATGCCGGAAATCACGCTGGCCATGCAGGGTGACTATTTCTTCAATGGGTCGGAGTCCCACGATGCCGTCTGGCTCAGGATCCGCCATTCCTCGGACCCGGCGGACTTCCGCGATTTCCTGGCCCGCTACCCCCTGTCGGTTCACGCTCCGAGTGCCAGCCGGCGTCTCGACATGCTCGAGCGCAGTCGGCGCGAGGCTCAGCGGCGGGCGCGCGAGGAACAGGAGATGCGGGAAGCCGAGCGTCGGCGGGCCCTGTGTGCCCATGAGGCGGCGGAGGTGGACAGCTTGCGACAGGCGGGCCGCCGGGAGGATCTCCTGCGCCTGAAGGCCGCCGCCGCCTGTCCAAAAGATACGGCGGCGCGGGTGGATGCCGCCCTGGCCGCCCTCGCCGCCCAGGAAGCCAAGCGGGCCAGGGAAGCGCAAGAAGCACAAGCCGCGGCCCAAGCGGCGGCTCAGGCGGCGCAGGAGGCGGAGCAGCGCAGGCGGCGGGAGGAGGCGGAGGTGGCGCGGCGGGCGGAGCTCGACCGCCTGCGGCTTGAGAAGGAAGCGCAGGCGCAGGCGCTCGCGCAGCGCCAGCGTGACGAAGCGGAGGCCGCCCGCAAGGCGGAACTGGAGCGCAAGCGCCTGGAGCAGGAGGCAGAGCTCCGGCGCCAGAAGGAGGCGGCGGACCTTGACCGTCAGCGGCAGGAAAAGGAGGCCGCCGAGCGCCAGCGCCGGGCGGCCTGCGAGCTGGAAGCCGGCCGGATCACCGCTGCCGCCTCTGGCGCGGCGCCCAAGGACGCGCTCTCCGCCCTGCTGAAGGGGCTGACCTGCCCGGAAAATGCCGCTCTCGTCGCCAAGGCCTATGCCACCGTGGACGAAGCCGCCCGTGCGGCCTGCGCGCGCGAGGCGGATCAATATGCCCGGATCGACCGCGCCGATGCGGCGGCTCTGTCGGCCTTTGCCGGGCGGGTGCAATGCCCTGAGGTGGCCGTGGCGGTGCGGGCGCAGGTTCAGCACCTTCAGGCGGAGCGTGAGCTGGCGGCCCAGGCCTGCGCCCGCGATATGCAGGAAATGGATCGGCTCCGGCGCCTGGGCAGCGAAGGGCGGGACCAGTTGGAGCGGCTGGGCACGGTGAGCACCTGCCCGACCATCAAGCCCCAGGTGGTGGCCGCGCTTGGCGCTCTCACGCCCCTGCCGCAGCAGAACACGCGCGAGCAAGTCCGGCGCGGGGCGGCGGCGCTGCGGCGCGTCGGCTGCCTTGCTGAGGTGGGCGATCTGCCGATCGAGGCTGTCCGCAAGGGCCTTGCCCGCTACTTCGCCGCGCGCCGGGTGGAGCCGGCCTCACTGGATATTGGGGACGACGTCCTCAGGCGCCTCGATCTCGAAGGCGACCAGCGCGTGTGCCCCCTGACCTGCGCGGACGACGAGGTGGAGCGCGACGGCAGCTGCGTCCCCGCGCGCCCGAGCGCGGTCCCGCCACCCCCCGCCGGGCCCGCAGCCAAACCCGCCACGGCGCCAGGCGACGCACCGCCAAGCGACGCCCCGCCAAGCGACGCCCCGCCAGGTGCCAAACCGCCCCAGGCCAAGCCACCTGAGGCCAAGCCAGCTGAGGCCAAGCCACCTCAGGCCAAGCCACCTCAGGCGAAGCCGCCACAAGCCAGGCCGCCGCAAGCCAGGCTGCCCCAGGCGGAGACACCGCGGCAGGAGCTGGCGCCCAGGCCGGCGCCGCCCGTGGCCTCGAGCGCGCCGCCGAAGCGGGCACCCAACATCATCCTCGGCAACTAGCGCAGAACGGAAAACGACCTGGCCGGGGCTCCGGCTCCGGGGGCTCACAGGAAACGGCAGGGAGGTGCCGCATGGACCGATTGAGCATGGTTTTTGAGTCCGCCGCGCTCACCCATGAGGGGCGGGTGCGAACCGTCAACGAAGACAGCTTTCTGCTGCGTCCCGGCAGCGGCCTTTGGGCGGTGTCCGACGGCATGGGCGGTCACAGCGCCGGCCGGATGGCCAGTTCCGTGGTGGTGGAGGAATTGGGGCGGGTGAATGACGCAGCCACGGCCAGCGAGCTCCTGGCGGAATGCACCCGGGGGATGGAGCGCGCGCACCAGCGGCTGCGTGCTCAGGCCGCGGCCATGAACCTCGACCTTATCGGAGCCACCGTGGTGATCCTCCTGGTCCATGCCGGCGCCTATGCCTGCATCTGGTCCGGGGACAGCCGCATCTACCGGATCCATGGCGGGGAGATCACCCAGCTCACCCGCGACCATTCGGAAGCGGAGGACCTGGTGGCCGAGGGGGTCCTCACCCGCGAGGAATCCCGGCACTGGCCACGCCGCAATGTGGTGACGCGCGCGGTGGGGGTCACCGGGGAGGTGGAGCTTGAGATCGTCGACGGCCGCGCCGAGGTGGGAGACATCTTCGTCCTGTGCAGTGACGGCCTGACCGGCCATGTGTCGGATGCGGAAATCCAGGAGGCCGTGACGGGTCAGGAGCCGAAGGCCGCATCCGACGCCCTGGTGGCCCTCGCGCTCGACCGGGGCGGACTCGACAATGTGACGGTGGTGGTGGTGCGGTGTGACCCGCGCGAACCCACGGTGCTCTCGCCCGATCGCAAGCTGGCCCCGGACTGGAGCCAGCCCGCATGACCGGCGGTCCCGCCCAGAGCGGCGCCCCGAGGGGCGCAGGCCAAACGGGCACCACCCAAAGGGGCAGTTGGCTCGAGCCGGGCACGCGGCTCAACGACCTCTATGAGATCGACGAAGGCATCGCCTCCGGCGGCATGGGAGAAATCTACCGCGGCCACGCCATTCTCACCGGCGATCCCGTGGCCATCAAGACGATCCGCTCGGACGTGGCCGAGACGGAAGCTGCGATGACCATGTTCCGAAAGGAAGCGCAGGCGCTGCACAACCTCTATCACGAGGCCATCGTCCGCTATTACGTCTTCTCGGTGGATCCGACCGTCCAGCGGCCCTATCTGGCCATGGAGTATGTCTCCGGGCCGTCGCTGTCCAACATGGTGCGCAACGGTCCTCTGGGATACGAAGCCGTCCGCGTCCTCGGCGCCCGCCTCGCCTCGGGGCTCCAGGCCGCCCATGAGCGCGGGATCATCCATCGCGACATCTCGCCAGACAATGTGATCCTGCCCCATGGCGATGTGGCCCAGGCCAAGATTATCGATTTCGGCATTGCCCGGCAGACCCGCGGCGGCGAAGGGACGGTTGTCGGCGACGGCTTCGCCGGCAAGTATAATTATGTCTCCCCCGAGCAACTCGGCCTGTTCGGTGGCGACGTGGGCGCGACCTCTGACATCTACAGCCTCGGCCTCGTCCTCGTGGAGGCGGCCACCGGGCGCGCGCTCGACATGCGCGGGTCGCCGGTAGAGGTCATCGAGAAGCGCCGCGTCGTCCCAGACCTGTCGGGGGTGGATGACAGGCTGCGTGCGCTTCTGGAGCGCATGCTGACGCCCGATCCGGGCCAGCGGCTGGGGTCCATGACCGAGGTGGCCGCCTGGTTGCGGCGGGGCACGCTCACCGGCCTCACCCGCGGCTTTGGCACCGAATATCATGAGCCCACGGTGGTCTCGGTGCGCCCGCAGACCATGGCCGGGACCGCCCTTCCGAACCCTTCGGCGCCGCCCCAGTTCCAGGCCCAGCCTCAGTCACATCTTCAGTCACATCTTCAGCACTTGCCCCCGCCGCCCCGGCGCCGGCTTGGGCTGTGGATCGGTCTTCCGGCGGGGCTGCTTGCGCTGGGGGCGGTGGGAGGGGGCGCCTATTGGTTCGCCCAAGGACCGGGCGCGGTGCCGGTGCCGGCGCCGGTGGTCGCGCGGCCCGAGCCGCGTCCGGTGGCGCCCGAGCCGCCGGCCGCGCCCGCCTTTACGGTGCTGCAGGTCACCCCCGGCGATATGCAGGCGGCCGCCACCCAGATTGCCCGGCGCCTGGGAGAAAAAGTCGCCGATCCCTGTGCCTTGGTGGACCCGGTCATTGTCGGCGACGACCGCGCTGCCATCGACGGCTATGCCCGCTCGGTGGAGGCTTTTTCCACGCTGCGGTCCGACCTGCGGTCCTCACATGACGTGAGGCTGGACGTGCGGCTCAACCAGGTCACAGCGGCGCAATGCCCGATGCTGGCCTTCGTGTCCGGCGCGCGCGGCAACGCGAGCCTTGTGCCCGCCATCGAACTGGTGGGTTATACCATCACTGCAGGCGGGGCGATCAGCGGCGAGCTATTTGGCCCGCCGGGGGCCTATGTCAGCCTTCTGGCGGCCTTCGCGGACGGCTCGGTGCGGGTGGTCGTCTCTTCCATGCGCCTGACCGGACAGAGCACGCCCTTCGCCTTCACCCCGGATGCCCGACTTCTGCCTCCGGGCGCCGCGCTGCTGCTGGTGGCCATCGCCTCCAGCGCGCCGCTGGATTTGCTGCGCCCAGACGCCGTGCAGCCCGCCGAGCGCCTGCTCGCCCAGATGCAGGAGCGGGCCGAAGCCAGTGGCATGCGCCTCGCCGCTGTCCCCGCCTATGTGCAGGCGAAGTAATCGTTTCAGGCCTCCAATATAATTGGAGATATTGACAGAAAAACCCGTGCGACTGACGATTTAACGCAAGGGGCGCGTCAGGCCGTTGGGCATCCTCTCCGTTTGGCCGCTTGTTCTGGTTTGGTTTGCTTTTCTGCATGGGTGGAAGGGGGACGGCACCTGACCGGCGCGCCAAGGATTGCCCGCTCCCCCTCTCGCCGTGAAGACCGAGATGACCGTCACCTCGCGCCGACTTGGAGCACGTTCCAATCTGATGGCATCGCCATCAGATCTGACAACCGTTCTCTATCAAAAATTGAGAGGCTGATTCACCGATCAGGTTGATTCAACCTGATCGGATCAGGCTCCAAGGGACAGCAGGGCTCCTCGCCATGATCTCGCCAGCCGTCCTGCCTTGCCGCCTTCTGGCCGCCGGTGGCCGATGACGGCTATGGACGCGCTGGTCCTGCGCTCCCAGCACCAGACCATTGTCATCACCCGCAGCCTGGTGCCGGCGCGGGCGGCGCAGATGCGGCAGACCAGCGGCGGCGAGCTTCGGGGCGCCCTGGACGCGCACCTGTCCGGCGACAGCGTGGACACCCAGCTGCTCTCCACCTTCTGGCTGGCGGCGGGAGGGCCGGTGCTGTCCGTGCTGAGGTCGGCGGAACTGGTGGCCGCCGTTGTGGCCGCCGTGGAGGCGGGGCGCCTGCGCGCCTATGTGTTCAAAGAGCCCGCCTATATCAGCCAGGCCAGTCATCAGGCTCTTCGTGGCGAGGCAGACCGCGCGGCGCGCAGTCCGACCCGGCCCGGATCACCGGCCACGGGGCGGCAGCTGAACGTCGCGCAGATGGGGGTGGCGGAGCGCTTTGTCGAGGTCTTCCACCGCACCGTTCCACGGGTGGGGCCGGAACTGGGACGACAGCTTCGCACCCTGGTGGAGAATCCCGCCGATCTGGCCTTCATGGTGGGCACCGTCGTCATCCTGGTTCAGCTGCATGCGGTGGCGGCGGGGGAGGTGATCGACGGCATCGTGCTCACCGCCATCATCGCCTGCGCCGTCATCGAGGGCATGGGCGTCTTCCAGGCGACTCTTTCCGCGCTGGAGGCTGCGGCGAACCTGGTGGACTTCCTCACCACCACCCTTGCCGCCCGTGACGATAAAGACCTCGACCGGGCCGCGGAGAAGCTGGCCGCCGGGCTGAGCGCGGTCGGCGTCGGCATCCTCTCCGCCGCGCTTGCCCGCATCGCCGGCCGCTTTACGGATTCGCTGAAGAAGGCGGGCGGACAGCGAAAGGTTGAGACGGTCTCCAGGGAGGAGATGGCGGGGAAGGGGAGGGGGGCGCCTGCCACACAGGCGGACCCTGGACCACCGAAAAGCTCGTCCGCAACCGGTGGCAGCAACACGCCCTCTGCAGGCCCGGAAAAAGGGGTAGCAAAGGGCATCGGCGGACGGGTGCCATGCGAAGCCGGGAAGATCGTAAATTTTGTTCAGCCCGAAGAACAAGTGTATTATCGTGTTTACACTAAAAACCAGACCGGCAGCTTTCTAACCGCTGTGCCGCCTAGAAACGCGGCCTATGCACGCGAAGCGCTTGCGCTTCCGTCAGAGAATAAGGCGACATACATCCAAGAAGTCCGGGTCCCGGCCGGCACCAGTTTGCGTCGTTCTAGGGCAAAGGCAGCATTCGGAAAAAGAGGCGGTGGCGAGCAATTTGAGCTACTCAACCGAATACCCGAGAGCTGTTTCGGGCCAGGGAGGCCCTTGTCATGATCGAATTTCAGTCAATAGATCCCATTTTATCTCGATGGGCGCAGGACAATCAAATTGTATGGTTGAGTGAGTACAAGGGATATGATGTCCGGACGTACTTTTTGAATGAGAGTTCGAGCGAACCTATTCAGGTATGGGTCGATCCGCCCAGCGACGGAACAGTACAAATCCATGTTTTTCAATACAAGCTGGGGGGAAAAAAGAAGAGGAGTGAGGAATTTTCAATTCCGGTATCGCATTTGTACGAAACGCTGAACGCTGCGTTGGAATTGGCTGCAGCCTGGAAATCGTCTGGAGTTCCTGCAAGCAACTTCGATTGAACGGGGCGAACTATATGTCGCAAACCACCCTCGATCACCATCTCGTCGACGCCCTCTTCGAGGTCGTTCCTGAAGACTGGCGGGCCTTCCGTCTGACGGTCGCACCGCCGGCAACAGCGGGGGCGCCGCCGGTTATCGCGTTGTTCAACCCGGACCGTGCCGATGCCGTCGGCGCGCCCGGCGCCGAGGTGGAGCGGCTCGTGGGAGAAATCATTGCCGTGCTTGAGCGCGAGAAGCGGCCGTGGCCCCAGTTGAGCTATAGCGGCCATCTGGAAGAGGACGGGGAATGGCGCCTGCGCATTGTCGCCCCCTTGCCGGCGGACGCGGGGTCCTCTTCAGCCCCCGCGTGACCGGTCCGGCCCTGGCGCCGGGTCCGATTGCCCTTTATAAGTGAAAAGCTGCGGCAATCGGCGCGACGGCGCGCCGGAGCTGCGGAACATGGGATGGCATGCGAGACGGCCGTGCACTCGGCCCCTTGTCCCGCACCGGGTTTTGGCCCGAAGTGTGGAGACGGGCGCCGAAATTCACCCTTTCTCTTCGACCAAGCCCCTTAAGTCTGAATTCCAATAAATTTGGCGGCCTCCCAAGTAAAGGCTGGGTTCGTCTCGCGCATATGACGCGCGCCCTGAGCCTCTGCCTTGCCCTCCACGCCCCGGGCCAAGCCGCTGCCCAAGGTTCGGCCCAAGGTTCGGCCCAAGGTTCGGCCCCAAATACGGCCCCAAGTACGGTCCGAAGTGTCGCCCCAAGTGTCGCCCCAAGTCCGGCCCAGGGTTCGCCACAGGCGGCGCCGGGTGCGCTCACGGGGGAACCGGACGGCCGGCGTCTCACCCGCGTGGTGGGCGGCATGAGCGCTCGGGATGGAGACTGGCCCTCGCAAGTGAAGATTTACGCGCCTGATCCCGCGGGGCGCGGGCGCTTGCGGTCCCATTGCGGCGGCACCGTCATCGGCGCGCGGTGGGTGCTCACGGCCGCCCATTGCTTCGTCAGCGCCACCGCCAGCGGCGGGCGGCGGCAGGCGCTCGCTGCCCAGCAAGTGCTCGTGGTGGCGGGCGCCGCGCGCTTGCCACCCATTATCACCGAGGGCGACGCCGTTGCGCGCAAGGGGATCGGCGCGCGGGCCGTGATCTATCACCCGGAGTTCCAGCCGGGCACCTTTGCCAATGACATTGCGGTCATCGAGCTGAAGGAGCCGGCGGAAGTGCCGGTGGTTCCCATTGTCGGCGCGGAGGCGAAGGATGACGACCTGGCGGGCCTGGCGGGTACGGTGCTGGGCTGGGGCCTGACGCGGGAGGCACCGGGCGCCGATGCCGACCTCCTGCCGGCGGATCTGCAGGAAGCCGAATTGCCCCTGGTGTCCAGTGCCGCCTGCCGCGCGGCCTATTCCGGCAGCGTACTGGAAGGCAACGCCATCGGCGCGCAGACTTTGTGTGCCGGCTTTGCGGCCGGCGGACGCGATGCCTGCCGGGGCGACAGCGGCGGCCCCCTGATGCTGCGCGCCGCCGAAGGCGGATGGGCGCAGGCGGGGGTGGTGAGCTGGGGGGAGGGCTGCGGCCGGCAAGGCCGCTATGGCGTTTACACCCGCGTTGCCGCCTATGAGCCGTGGCTGCGCCAGGTCACGGGCGGGGAGATGGCGCCCGGCGCGCTGCCGTCCCGCGCCTTCACCTTGTCCGCCGCCGCGCCCCAGGCCGCGAGCGGTGCCGCCCCGCAGGCGGCCGGGGCTCTGGCCGCGCTCGCGCCCGATGACGTGGAACGCGCGGCCATGTCCGTTCCTCCGGGCGACCGGGCCCTCGTGATCGGCATCGATGCCTATCCGGCGCCGCTGACCCTGACCGGGTCAGTCCCCGATGCCGAGGCGGTGTCGGCCTTGCTGGTGGAGGCATTGGGCTTTCGCCGGGACCAGGTCATGGTCCTCACCCAGGAGCGGGCCACGCGCAGCAACATCCTGGCCGCGATCGATGCCTGGCTGGTGCGCGGCTCGGCGCCGGGCAGCCGGGTGTTCCTGTTCTACAGTGGCCAGGGCTTTCAGACCCGGGCCTTTCCAGCGCTCCGGGACGGTCGCGAGGGGGCCGGCATCGCGCCGGTGGACCTGGAGCTGATCCGCGCCGCGGACGGAACGGTGCGCGATGTGGGCCGCGCCATTTCTCCCGCCGAGCTCGCCCGGACCCTGGAGCGCCTGTCCGGCCGCAGCGTCACCGCTATCTTCGATACCACTCAAATCTCCAGGCGTGCCCTCCAGCGTCCCGCCACCGCACGGCCCGGTGAGGCCGGTGCCGTGCGCGCGGTGGAGGCGGTGGTGGACCTTGCACCCGCGCAGCGCGACGTGGCGGCCGGCGCCACCCGCCTTCCCCTTGTGCCACCGTCCGGCTCAACCGTGTGGTTTGCGGCCGCGCCCGACCAATGGGCCCTGGTGGACGCGCAGGGCGACCGGCCCATGGGCGCCTTCACGCGGCGCTGGGTGAATGCGGTGCGCGCCCTGCATCTGGTGAACCAGTCCGGCGACGTGGCCGCCCTCTATCAGATGGTGCGGGACAGCTTGGACCAGTTCTGTGCCGCCCAGGCAAGCCTGTGCCGCCTTGGCCTCGCGCCCCAGGTTGTGCCCATGACAGAGGGGGCGCCGGGAGAGAAGAAGGCCAGCCTGCTTCAGGCCGCGGCGCGCAGCCTGCCCGCCGCCGACAATCCCGCGGGCTTGGCCGTGGTTGCGGACGAGCCCGGTCGCGCCCTGCGCGTGGATAGCCGCAAGGCGGGCTACCTCGTGGTGCTCGCCATCGCGCCGGATGGCAGTGTGCGCCAGATCTTTCCCGCCCGCGCGCGCCTTGTGGCCGCGGGGCGGGCGGCCCGCGACATCAATCGGGTGCGCGCGGATGTGCCCACCTTGATCCCGCTCATGGACCTGTCCGAGGGCGAACGGCGCGACGGCATCTTTCTGGCCGTCTTCTCCGAGAAGGCCGTCCAGGTGCTGGATGTGCCCGAGCGGGCCGGGGAGGCGGGCGACAAGATGGGCGCCCTGATCTTCCTGCACGACCACATCAAGGGCTTGCGCTTTCCCGATCCGGTGACCGGCCTTCTCGTGGACGGGGCCTGGTCCTTCGCCACCTTCACCGAGCGCGGGGCCGACGGGGGCGCCAGCGCGGCGGCGGGCGCGACCCTGCGGGCGGCCACCCGGGATGGCCCAGCCAAGACGAACGCGCCATAGGAATGCATGAGATGAGAAACATATGGATTGCCACCGCCATGCTCCTGCTGGTCTCGCTGCCAGCGCTGGCCGAGACCCGGGCGGACACCGCCGAGAACGCGCCGCGCGCGCCCTCGGCGACGGATGTGGCCGCTCAAGGCGGGCCAGGAACGCCCGCGGCCACAAGGATATTCTACGCGCAGAAGTCCATGCCGGTGCCCCAGCCGGCGCCCCTGCCGGTGGCGCGCAACGAGCGCCCCCTTGCCCGCGCCTGCAGCGACATGCGCTGCCCCACTTTCATCGTCCTCGGAACCGGGTTCTGAGGCCGACGGCCAACGGACCGCTTTGGCGGGGCGGTTTTGCTCGATGCCCCCATGCCGCACCTGACGCGCAGCGCGCGGCTCCCGGGGCAATGGCGCCACGCCTGCCACGAAGACCGTCATCACTCCCCGTGCGCATCGACGCGCCGCGATACCCGAAGGAAAACGATGCTCCTCGCCCCATGTGCCGCCGCGTTCCGGGCCGGAATGCGCAAGGTCGCCGCCGCGTCCCAACTTCCGGTCCCGGCCGGTCTCCTGATGGCCGGCCTCTTTCTCTCCGCAGCGGCCGCGCCGGCTCTGGCGCAGGCGCCGCTTTCCTTTCCGGGCGGTGCCCAGTCGGTCAGCGAGGATTTCCAGGATTGGCGGGTGCAATGCGCCATCCAGCAGAGCGTGAAGCGCTGCGCCGTCCTTCAGCAGCAGATGGATCCGCGCAGCCAGCAGCGGCTGCTGGCAGTTGAGCTGCAGGCCAAGGGCGACAAGGCGGAGGGGCTGCTTTTCCTGCCCTTCGGGCTGGCCATCGACAAGGGCGTGACCCTGAAGCTCGGCGAGACCGACCTTGCCGCCCTGCGCTTTTCCACCTGCCTGCCGCAGGGCTGCCTGGTGCCGGTGACCTTTGATGCCAAGGCCTTGGCCAATATCAAGAAAGCCGCAACCCTGCGGATCGATGCCTTCGCCGATGGCGGACCGGTTCAGAGCTTCACCGTCTCGCTCAAGGGATTCGGACCCGCTCTGGATCGCGTCGCTGCGTTGATGAAGTAGGCGCTTGCTCCTCGGCCCGGGGCTGCCGGGGCGGGCACGCTTCGCCCCGCCTTGGCCGGCGTCGCCTGCCGCTTGGGAAGGGGCGCTGGGACGTCCCATGGCCCGGAAGGGCTCAGGTGGTTTCCGGCTTGCGGCAGGCGACCACCAGCCCTTGGACCGCCTGCGCGCCCTCCCGGCGGAGGATCTCGCGGCTCATCCCCGCCACCTCCAGGCCCGCCGCGGCGGCCGATGCTGCCACATAAGCGGGGGCATGGGCGTAGCGGCCATGGCCGGGATGGAGACGGAACGCGCCGGTGTCCCCATCCAGCGCTTCCACCGTGAAGACGAGCGCCCCGCCCGGCCGGAGTGCGCCGACGGCAGCGGCCAAGACGCCCGACAGGTCGCCGAAATAGCAGAGCGTGTCGGCGCAGGCGATGAGGTCATAAGCCCGCGGGCGCGCCGCCATGCCGGCTTCGATCTCGGCCTTGTCCAGGCGGTCGTAGAGCCCGCGTCGCGCAGCGTGGGCCAGCATGCCGGCAGACAGGTCCATGCCATCCAGCCGCGCCGCATAGGGGCGCAGCAGCGGCGCGCACAGGCCGGTGCCGCAGCCCGCGTCGAGCGTGAGCAGGCGGGCCTCGGGGGTAGGATGAAGCGCGGCGACCGCGCCGGCCACCAGCTGCGGCGCGCGGTAATCCAATTTGTCGAGGGCGGCATCGAAGGTTTCGGCGAAGGCGTCGAACGTGGCCTCCACATAAGCGTCGGTGGCGCGGGCCGGCACATCCTCGCCGGAGAGGGCGGCCAGATGATGCCGGGCAACGGCATCGTCCGGGGCGTCCCGATGCCAGCGCCGCGCCGTCTCCAGCGCCTCGTCGCGGCGCCCGGTTTCCACCAGGGCATAGATGAGGAGCTTGTGGGCCACGCCCTCCCGGCTGCCGAGGGCGATGGCTTCCCAATAATGGGTCGCGGCCTCCGCCAGCCGGCCCTGGCCCGCCAGCGCCTTGCCCAGATTGAGCCGGGCGCCGGGGAAGCGGGGCTCCAGCTCCACGGCACGGGCCAGAAGAAGCTCGGCGGCGGGAAGGTCACCATAGGCAAGGCCGATGGCGCCGAGATTGTTGAGCGCCTCGGGAAAATCCGGCCGCGCCTGAAGCGCCCTGCGATACAGGGCCTCGGCGCCTTCGATGTCGCCGGAGACGCGCATCAGCAGGCCGAGATTGGAGAGGGCCTGGGGATGATCGGGCTGGAGCGCAAGGCAGGTGCGATAGGCCTCCGCCGCCTCGTCCAGCCGGTCCAGCCGCATGAAGAGGTTGCCGAGATTGTTCCATGCCGGGAGGTTTGCCGGGTCCCCCTCCACCGCCCGCCGCACCAGCCCGACCGCCCCTTCCGCATCGCCCTGGCGCGCCTTCAGCAGGCCGGAATAATGCAGGGCGTCGGGGTGGTTGGGGGTGTCGTCGAGAATTTGGGCAAGCAGGCTTGAGGCCGCGTCGAGGTGGCCCGCGCGGAGGAGGGAGAGGGCGAGGGCGATGGCTTCTTCGGGCGTGGCCATCACAAGCGGCTCATGCGTGGGCATGGCGTTAAGGTAATTTTGGAATATTGAGGCTTTGGGAATGTGGCAATATTTCGGAGCGTCTTAATATATCCTGCAATTTACGTGCCATTTCCGCAATTTCAGGCGCATGATCCGAGCCGTTGACCATTGCTCTCGCGCCGACGTAATCCGCATGATCTCCGCGAAAATAGTCCGACAGCTTTCTACCGTTGGCAAACCCGTGCCCAGTCACCATGCCATGGGACATCAGCTTGTAGGCAATATCTTCATCTTCGGCCAAATCTGGATGGAAGAGCAACTCTAAACTCATCCCGAGCGCCGCCCCCGCCTTGGCGTAGTTATTCCACCATGTGAGCTGAACGAGCCCTCGTCCATAGTAGGCCAATTCCTCCCCGTCATCATCCTTGTACACTTGGGACATCGCCACATTCGGTGACGCGCCCCGAACCGCCCCCCTTTTCTTAGGCGTGTATTTTCCATTTATCTCGACGATGAATTGATCTCCATCCTGTTCTGTCACTTGGGCTCTGCCACCCGGAAGTTTTTTTACTTTTACAGGAAGAAAATATCTCCTTCCGGCACCCCTGTCTGCTTCCTTTACAGGAGCCATGGCGCCCCAGGTCTTCACCGACCTCGTTTTCGCCTTTCCGGACTTGTCCGTGACGACGTTCCCATTATTATCCCTGACTACGACATATTTGGATTTCAATACTCGCGTTTCCCATAACGCCGTGGCAAGCATATATGCCATCTCTCGCCTATCGGTGATGCCGTTGTCTTTAGACAATTTATCTAGCATTTTCTCCGCATTCATGCCGGAGCTTGCGTCCAGGTGCATTGACTTGAAAGTTTCGTAAAATAATGAGCGAAATTTTTCTTTGTCAAAAGCTCTGCTTTTGACATTAGAATTTCTATAATCCGGTGAATATTGTGGTCCGCTGGTAATAACCGATGTAATTCGCATGCTTTGTCCCCATTTTTACTTTAGGATTCAGGCGACCGCCCGCGAACAAAATCCGATCATTTAAAATATAGGTACGTAACATATTAACATAAGTTATTCCGGATCAAGGCTTAAAAGCGTCATCTGCCTGTTTTATGGCTGCCCAATCACTTGAATTTCCTCGGGTTTCAGGATTCGCAATTTTATAATAATTTGAGAAGAAACGATTCTTTGAAATCTCTTCGAATATCAGTGCATATTGTCCTACGATTGGAACGGCGCTTCCTAATTTTCTAATTATAGCAGCCAAGGCTCCTGATAGAGTGTCAAAGGCATCGGCCGCTTCCTTGGTGGAGACTTGTGAGTTTGGTTCCGACCATTTCCTTAGTACATCAATTGCATTTGCTAGCTTCATTAAGCTTTCTATTGTAGAGCATGATTTGTAGTATAGAACTACAGGCTCTTTTATTTTTGAAATAGTCTCAGACATTTTAATTAAGTTTTCGGCGGTTTCTTTTTTCTTGGAGAATACCGAGATTGTGCCTGCATATTTTGTGTAAGCCTCTGCCTTTTCCAGTCTTTCTTTTAGCAGGTCCAGCTGTTCGACATTGACGTATTTGCACCCCATCACGCCCAGAAGATAAGAACCTTTGTTTGTCAAATCACCCAGAGTTACCATGTCGACCTCCATCTTGATAAATATCAAAGGTAATTTGAACCGGCGTTTATTTAAGTGGCGACCCCATACACAAACCCACCCTCACCCATCCCCACCCGCGCCTCGCTCACCTCGGCGCCAGTCATCCCAACCTTCAGGAATTCCCGTGAGAGGGCGGGGAGGAGCGAGTTGGTGATGATGTTGTCGATCATGCGCCCGCCGGAATCCGGGTCGTTGCATTGGGCGACGATGTGGGCGACCACCTCCTCGTCATAGGTGAAGCGGGCCTTGTGGTTGTCGCGGATGCGCTTGCCGATGCGGTCCAGCTGCAGGCGCACGATGCCGGTGAGCATGTCGGGCGAGAGCGGGAAATAGGGGATGGGCACCAGCCGGCCGATGAGGGCGGGCGGGAAGACCTTCAGCAGTTCCGGCCGCAGCGCGGCCGCCAGCGCCTCCGCGTCCGGCAGATGGGCCGGATTGCGGGCCAGATCCATGATGAGGTCCGTGCCCACATTGGAGGTGAGGATGATGAGCGTGTTGCGGAAGTCGATGCGCCGGCCGTTGCCGTCTTCCATCACGCCCTTGTCGAACACCTGGAAGAACAGTTCGTGCACATCCGGATGGGCCTTTTCCACCTCGTCCAGCAGCACCACCGAATAGGGCTTGCGCCGCACCGCCTCGGTGAGGCGCCCGCCCTCCCCATAGCCCACATAGCCGGGAGGCGCGCCCTTCAGGGAGGAGACGGTGTGCGCCTCCTGGAACTCGCTCATATTGATGGTGATGACATTCTGCTCGCCGCCATAGAGCGCCTCCGCCAGCGCCAGCGCGGTCTCGGTCTTGCCGACGCCGGAGGGGCCGCACAGCAGGAAGACGCCGATGGGCTTGGAAGGATTGTCCAGCTTGGCCCGGCTGGTCTCGATGCGCTTGGCGATCATGGCAAGGCCGTGGCTCTGGCCGATGACGCGCCGGTTCAGCACCTCCGGCAGGTTCAATATGGCCTCGATCTCATTCTTCACCATCCGGCCCACGGGAATGCCGGTCCAGTCGGAGATCACCGAGGCCACCGCCTGCGCATCCACATAGGCATGGATCATCCGCCGCTCGGCCGGGATGGCCTCCAGCTCCGCGGCGCGGGCCGCGAGCGCCGCCTGCGCGGCCTCTACATCCTCAGGCGTGCCGTCCGCAGTGGCGGCCGCCAGCTTGCCCCGCAGCTCCGCCAAATCTGCGACGATGCGTTGCTCCGCCGCCCATTCGGCCTCCCGCTCGGCCAGCGTGGCGGCCAGCGCGGCTTCCTCTTCCACGATTTCCGCCAGCCGCCGCGCGCTGTCGATGCCGAGGTCGCGGTCGGCGTGGAGCGCGCTCTTTTCCTTGTCGAGCGCCGCAAGGTTCGCCCGCGCGTCGGCGATGGCGGCGGGCACCGCATTCTGGCTGATGGCTACCCGCGCGCAGGCGGTGTCCAGCAGGCTCACCGCCTTGTCGGGCAATTGGCGCGCCGGCACATAGCGCAGCGACAGCTCCACCGCCGCCACCACCGCGGCATCGGCGATGCGCACCTTGTGGTGCGCCTCCATGGGGCCGATGACGCCGCGCAGCATGCGGGCGCAGCGCACCGCGTCCGGCTCGTCCACCTGGATGGGCTGGAAGCGCCGGGTCAGCGCCGGGTCCTTCTCGATATATTGGCGATATTCCGACCAGGTGGTGGCCGCCACCGTGCGGAGCGTTCCGCGCGCCAGCGGCGGCTTCATGAGGTTGGCCGCATCCCCCGTGCCGGCCGCCCCACCGGCCCCGATCAGGGTGTGGGCCTCGTCGATGAACAGAATGATGGGCGTCGGCGAGGCCTGCACCTCGTCGATCACCGAGCGCAGCCGCTGCTCGAACTCGCCCTTCATGGAGGCGCCGGCCTGCATGAGGCCGATGTCGAGGGCCAGCAGCCGCACGCCCTTGAGGGGCGGGGGCACGTCGCCGGCGGCAATGCGCTGCGCCAGCCCCTCGGCCACCGCGGTCTTGCCCACGCCCGCCTCGCCGGTGAGGATGGGATTGTTCTGTCGCCGCCGCAGCAGCACATCGATGACCTGGCGGATTTCCTCGTCGCGGCCGAGCACCGGGTCCATGCCGCCTTCCGCCGCCTTGGCGGTGAGGTCCTGGGAGAAGCGGTCCAGGGCGGTCTGGCCGCGGGACTTTGCTTCGCCCGCCGCGCCCGGCTGCGCCGCCGCCACGCCCGAGCCGTCCACGGGCTGCAGCACCTCCTCCTCCGAGCCGGCCCAGAGCGTGCGGTGCTCGTCGGTGATGGTGTCCGCATTGAGCTTGCCGAATTCCGGCGAGAGGTTCGACAGCGTGCGCCGCAGTTCATCGGAGCGCAGCGCGCCCACCAGGAGATGGCCGGTGCGCACCTGCGTCTCGCCGAACGCCAGCGTGGCATAGAGCCAGCCGCGCTCGATGGCATCGAACACCGCCTTGGACCAGTCGGGCATTTCCGTCTGGCCGCTGCGCAGGCCGTCTACCGCCTGCGTCACATCCGCCAGCACGCGCGCCCGGGAGAGCTTGCTGCGGTCGAGCGTGAGGGCGAGATCGCACCGGTCCTGCTGCAGGATGTGCAACAGGAGATGGGCCAGTTCGATCCGGCGATTGCCGGCATTCTTGGCGTGGCGCAGGGCCTGGAACAGGGCCTGATAGCCCACCCGGTTGAGTTTTCCGCCCAGTGCCTCGAGGCTGATGTCCGCCATGCCGATGGTCCGCTTTGCTAGAGGGCCGCGTGGGCGGCGTGCGATGACCGCCGGGCGCGGATGCGCTCGGCGAGGTTGAAGTGGGCGTCGTCCCGTTCCGCGGTGGCCGGGGGCGCGGCGGCGGGGGACAGCCAGCAGGTCCAGCCGAGCGCACCCCGCCCGTTGAGCCGCAGCGGCGGCACCGCGCGCGCCGGGAGCGCCAGTTCCATGTCCCACGCGACGGTCTCGCCCAGATAGAACAACACCAGGTCCGCCAGGGGCTCCGCATGGTCGCCGGCGGGCAGCAGGCGTTCATAGGCGGGGAAGGACGGCGTGCGGATGCGGATGCGGATCTTGTCGCTGACCGAAAAGACGCTGCTTCCGGCCATGGCCTCGGCGCCGAGGCGGGCGTTGGCCGTACCAAGGCGCGTCTGATCGGCCGGTTCCACGGCAAGGCGTGTGCCGACAAACTCTTCCACTTGCGCGTCCAGGCCGAGGACGCCCGCCAGGACGAATTCCAGCCGGGATGCCGATTTCGCCGCAGGCGCCATAAGGCCGGCATGGGCGAGCTTCTGGGCATCGGGAACGGCATCGAGGTCACGAAAAAGGGCGCGCCCGAGGCCGATCTGGGAGCCGACATAATCGGCAAAGCGATCCTCGTTCGGGCGCTCGTGCTGGGCGATGGGGCGCACATCCGCCCAGGCCCGATAGAAGAGGGCGATGAAGCGGTCGTTGAAGATGTCGAGGAAGCGCGCGAAGGCGTCCTCGCGCATGGAACTCCATTCCAGCGCCTCGGCCGTGGTGGCCAGCGGCAAGGGCCCTTGTGGCCCAAGCATGCCGAGAAACCGGACCATCACATGAAACGTGCCGGCGTCATCGACCCGCACCGCGTCCAGATTGGAGGCGGGAAAGGCCAGGAAGGGGTTCTGGCCGAGCCGGACACATGCTTCCCGCAAGGTGGCGTTCTGGCCGATGCGGGGCCGGTCGGGGTGGCACCGCTCCAGCCGCCGCAGGACGTTGAACATGTCGAACCGCCAGGGCTCGGCCTTTATGTCCTCCCGCCAGCTCACAGGGGCCTCCTGAAACCGAGGCGCACCGGCCAGCGCATGATCTCGCCCCGCTCCACCGAGACGATGACCGTCTGCGTGAAGGTGTTGATGGCCACATATTCCGCAAAGAAGCGATCGAGCACGGCGCCGAGCAGGAAGACGCCGGACCCCTCGAAGGCCTTTTCGTCCACGGTGACCGTGATCTCCAGCCCCCGCGCGGCGCCCACCCCCGTCTCGCGTCGCACCCGGCGCACCACCGGGCGGCTGTCGAGCGCGCGAATGCCGTCGATGCGCCGCTCGATGGTGGCGTCACGCAGGTCGGCGAACAGGCCGAGAATCTCGCGCAGCGACTGCGCATTGCGACCGGCGCCGCGGGCCAGGAGGCCGAGGTGATTGAGGCTGAGCATGTTGATGAGCCGCCAGGTCACCGATCCCGTGGAGGCCTGCTCGGCCCGCGAGCGCAGGCTGGTGGCCACCGGCTCGCCCGGCCGCGTGGGGCCGGCAAGGCAACGCAGCGTCAGGCGCGTGTCTTCCAGAAGATGGAAGTCCGCCCCGCCCTTGCCCACCGGCAAGGCCTCGGTCAGGTGGCGATTGGAGCACAGGGTTCGCAGGCCGAGCTCGGTCACACCGCCATCGGCATTGAGGTCGCCAGTGTCGATCAAGCTGAGGAACATTTCCGTGCCGGTATAATCGGAGGCCCGCCCATAGCGGCGCTCTTGCGCCGTATGCCTGCGGGGCAGCCGCCGCACAGTGTAAAAGTGCTTGGCGGGGGGAGCGGCCGGATCGCGCGAGGCCGAATACAGGGGAAGCACCGGGATCCGTTCTGCCCTGCCGGCGCAATAGGCATAGACATCCAGCACCCGATGGGGCTCGAAATCCAACGGCCGCGAGCGGTCCGGGACCACCTGATATTCGTGCTGGTTCCCCTTGAGGGCGATGCGGTCCGTGGTCTTCTCGAACAGATTGATCGCCGGCGCCGCATAAAGCGCGAACCCCTCGCGCGTTGTGGCGGCGAGGCGCGGGTTGCTCTGGTTGAACGTAACGATCATCTCGAACGACTTGGCGGCGAGCCGCCCCATGACGGTCTCCAGGCCGTCCAGCCGGAACCCGAGATATTTCCGCGGCAGCAGGAAATAGTCCTTCAGCAGCGTGAAGCCGTGGAAGATCCGGCTGTCGGCGGGGGCCAGAGTCTCGTCCTGGCCAAGGCCCACCTGCGACACGGTGACCCCGTCCGCCTCCAGGACGACCGGATCGCCAAAGGCATCAAGATAGCGGAAGAAGACGCGCACCCGATTGGCGAAGAGCTGCTCATAGAGCGCCACCGCGTCGGATTCCTGCCCGGCCAGATAGATGGGAAGGCTGCGGATGCGGTAGGCCGCGGCGTGGAAGATGGGAAGGTCCCGGGCCTCGGCATCGCTGATCTCATCCTCCGGTCGGACGGCCATCCGACAGGAAAAGGACAGGCGCAGGCCGGCCCGCTCCTGCGCCAAGGCAGGCAGGCCCAGCGCGTGCAGAGGGCCGGTGCCAGAATGATATTCCGCCCGCACAAGCTCCAGCGGCCACAAGGTCACATCGCTCCGCAAGGCATAGCGGCACGCCACCTGCCGCGTCTGCTCCACGAAGGTCGCGTCCATATAGGCGCCGGCGCTGATGGTCCGTCCTTCCGCCAGGGCCGGATCCCCATAGATGGGGTCCACGGCCACGATCATGGCCGAGGGCTGGGGAGCGAGAAACCCCGGAACCAGCTGTTCCAGGAGGTTCGAGGTGAATTCCGGGAATTCGTGCCGCATCTTGAGCTGGACACGGGCGGCCAGGAAGGCCGCGCCTTGCAGCAGGCCGGCGATCATGGGATCGGACGGGTCTTCCACCAGATCCCCGAGCCGGTCCGCGATGCCGGGATATTCCTCGGCAAACGCCCGGGCGTGCTCGCGCAGAATGCGGAGTTCCTGGTCGTACTGCTCTAGGAATTCCCGGTCCATGTGGGTTCAAGTCTGGCTGACGACGATTTTGTCGGTGTCGAGCGCGATGTCGGCGAAGAATTCGAGCGCGGCATTCTGCTCGCTGAGCTGCACTTCGCAGGCGATGACAAAGCGGATCTTCAGGCTGCCCGGATCCACGTCGGGATCGCGGCGTACATCCAGGGACGAGCGCTCGATGCGCGGCTCGAAGTGGCCGAAGGCGGTCTCGATCTCCTCGACCACCTCGCCCAGATCCGCATCGTCGATGGTCCGGTGAACCAGGTCGGGGATGCCGAAATTGACGATCGAGCGGGAAACTTCCTCGCAGCCATCCAGCGGGATGGTCGAGGCCAAGGCGACCGTATTGAGGAGGGTTTCCACGTCGCGGACGATTTCCTCGCGCATCACAGCTTCACTGACGGCGCTCCGTGCGGTGGTCCGCCGGCCAGAGATCACCCGCCGGCCAAAGGCATCGCGTTCGTCGGCGGGGATCTTGGCATCGCGATGGACGAAGGCTGTGCGAAAGGCGTGCATCAGGGGGATGCCGGTGCGAATGGAATCGCGTCGCCTGCGCATTGCCTTGTTGCCCCCGATTTCGCAAAGAGGCCCGACGGCCTTTTGCCCTGCCCTGGAGAAGTCGGCAGTGGATTCACCGCCGAACCATCGTGTTTGCGAGACAGCATGTTTGTCCGCAGGAGCATGTTCGTCCGCAGGAGCAATCCGGGGGATCGCGGCGACCCGCCGCCGCTGGCGGTGGCGAAGGAGCCTTGCCCCTTGCTCCCGCCATGTCCTCCCGCCGAAAAGTCCCCCCGAGAAATCCGCCCGACCCAGGCTGCCTTCAGCCGCCCAGCAGCAGTCGCCGGGAGCCTGGAGCGAACGCGTCTCCTGCCATCGCCGGCCGAGAAGATCCGGCCGGCGGCGCATCAGGATGTATTGAGCCGGGCGTCAGACTTCCTGGTTTTTCTTGCAATCCCAGCCCAGGGAATCGCCACCATCGGAGGCGCCCTTGGCGCTCTGCTTGCTGTAGGTCGCCTTGAACTTGGCAAAGCTGAATGTGATGTTTTCAGTAAAGACGCCGGGTCCCCCGCCGCCACCGAAATTCATGGAAGACACCACCACTTCCTCAAATTCCACTTTGTAATAAATCATGGCCTTCCCGTCGCCGCCGGTCTTTGGCAGCTTGAAGGTGGCCTTGTCGAAATGGGCACCCTTGAGCAGGAACTGGGCGAGCTTCACGCTCGATGCATCCACCTGCTTGGTGATCGAAAAATTGTGCACATGCGCCAGCGTGGCCCCGGAGCCGCTGCCCGCATGAGGATTGGTGGGATTGTCCATGCCCCAGCTCCAGGCGAGGACATCGATCCACTTCGGATGATCGGAATCCTGAGATTCGCCTTCCAGCGATCCGATCTTGATATATCCGCAAACAGCGTCGGCCATTACAGATCTCCATTACCCCATAACGTGTCAGATGGTGCGGACGCACCGACGGAGTGTTGCCCGTTCCGCCGGTTTGCCAGAGCAAAGCGGCCAGGCCGGTGCCGGTCGAACGGTCCCGTCCTGTGCCCCTCACTGCCGGCGCCCTCAAAGGTGACGTCCACGTTTCTCGTTGCGCTCGAACACCCGCAAGCCTTGCCCCCGCCGCATGATCCGCTTTCAACGCCGGGAAGACGTCTGGTCCGCGACATGAAAAGGGTCTTGTCTCCAGGCTGTCAGGCCTTCCTCGTGCAGCGGACGAACAACCGATTGGCCGGCCGCTTCCGCTGGACACACGCCCCTCAGCCCGCTGCGCGGCGCATCATCTTGCCGGCCGCGCCCCGAGCGCCCACCACATTCTGCGGGGGAGGGGCCAAGCCGGGGCCTCCAAAGGCCCCCTAGGGGGCACGCAGGCGCGAGACGAGGCTGAGACCCACATCCACCCCTTCCAACTGGAAGTGCGGACGCAAATGGAAGCGCGCGCTGTAATAGCCGGGATTTTCCTCATCCTCAGCCACGGTCACCTTGGCGGCCGAGAGGGGGCGCCGAGCCTTCTGAATCTCGGACGCCAGCGAGGGATTGGATTCCACATAATTGGAAATCCAGGATTGCAGCCACCGCTCCAGATCTTCCCGCTCCATGGTCGTTCCGACCTTGTCGCGGACCATGCATTTCAAATAATGGGCGAAGCGCGAAACGGCGAACATGTAGGGCAGGCGCGCCGACATATTGTCCGACGCGGTCGCGTCCACATCGTCATATTTGTGCGGCTTATAGACGGACTGGGCCCCGATGAACGCCGCCTTGTCCGTATTCTTGCGATGGATGAGGGGGATGAGGCCCGATTGGGAAAGCTCGGCCTCCCGGCGGTCACTGATGGCGATCTCCGTGGGGCATTTCATGTCCCACCCGCCATCATCGGTCGGGAAGGTATGGGTGGGGAGGTTGACCACCTCGCCCCCCGACTGGACACCGCGAATGCGCGTGCACCAGCCCACTTCCTTGAAGGCGCGGTTCACATTGACGGCCATGGCATAGGCCGCACTCATCCAGGCATATTTCTCGCCGCCGTGGCCGTCCGTCTCCTCCTCGAAGGCAAATTCCTCCACCGGCTCGCTTTTGGCGCCATAAGGCACCCGGGCCAGCACGCGCGGCAGGCACAGCCCGAGATAACGGGCATCGGGCGAGTCCCGCAGGCTCTTCCACTGCGCATAAGCGGGCGTATCAAAGATCTTCGACAGGTCTCGCGGGTTCGACAATTCGCGCCAGCTGTCCATGCCAAGCAAGGTCGGCTCGGCGGCGGCGAAGAGTGGCGCATGGGCGGCGGAGGCGATCCGGGAAAGATCCCGCATCAATTGCACGTCCACCGGAACATGGCTGAAAGAATAGTCGCAGATGAGACAGCCATAGGGTTCCCCGCCCAATTGGCCGAACTCCTGCTCATACACCTTCTTGAAGAGGGGGCTCTGGTCCCACTTCGCACCCGGATAGGTGCGCAGGTTGCGGTAAAGCTCCGACTTGGAGACGTTCATGACCCGGATTTTGAGATTGGCGTCGGTCTCGGAATTATAGACAAGGTAATGAAGCCCGCGCCATGCGCTCTCGATCTGCTGAAATTCAGGCGCATGAAGAATTTCGTTGACCTGCTCGGAAAGCTTGCGGTCAAGGCTGGCGATGATCCCCTCGATGGTTTCGAGCACATCCTCCTTGATGACGCTTGCGTCCTTCAAGGCCTCGGCGACGAGCGTTCCCACCGCATTCTCGACCTCGGTGACATCCCGCTCGGTCCGCGGCTTGAAGCTCTGCTTGAGCAATTGGTCGAAGTCGTCCAGGTGCTCGCCGACGACCCCGGTTCCCTGCTGAACGGATGCCACGCTCATTGGTCTTGCTCCCCGGACACGTCCGCGGCCTTGCCCTGAGGCCGCCCGCTGAGCGCCTGCATCAGATCCTTGTCGGACAGAAGTTTTTTCAGTGCATCCTCGGCGGACACTTTCCCGTCCATGTAACGCAGAAGATTTGCCAGTTGCGTGCGCGCCTCCAGAAGCTTGGCGAGGGCAGGAACCTGGCGCGCCACCGCAGCCGGACCGAAATCGTCCATCCGGTTGAAGTTCAGCTTGACCGGAAGCTCCTCACCAGAGCCCTCGACCAAGCGATTGGGCACACGAAAGGTCGCCGCAGGACCAATGGCAGCCATCCGGCGCTCGAAATTGTCCATGTCGATGTCGAGGAAGGAACGATCGTTCACGTCCGGGCGAGGCACGTCGGACGCATTGCCGGAGAGATCGGCAAGGACGCCCATGACGAAAGGCAGTTCCACCTGCCGATTGGCGTCATAAGGGTCCTCATAGGTGACGTGGACCCTTGGCTTGCGATTGCGTGAGATGAACTTCTGACCGCTATCAGCCGCCATTGACCCGCCCCCATTACCTCACCCAACGCGTATGGTAGCGGCGCGCCTAAGTAATGCAAGCGTAAGTCCGTTGAGTGCCGTCGCTGGATGGTCTCATTTTTAAGTGTAGATCTCCAAAAAATTTTGTGCCTTACAATAGTATTGTAGCTCTTGAGGCTACCTTTTCCTAGCTCGGCATGGGGCGCTGCTAGGTGTCGCCCCCCTTCAAGGATCGCAGCGCGGCATCAGTGTACAACTCCTTGAGCAGGGAGGAAAAATCCTTTCCGGCCAGATCTGCCGCACGGCCCAGAAGCAGGGGGATGGGGCTGGCGGGCTCGGCCGTGCGCAGGTAGCGCGAAAGCTCCGACATTTGCTGCAAGGCATCGCGGCGCGTCTCGATGGAAGGGGTGTCATCGTCCCCCTCCGCCACGTCATAGGATATTGGCGCGGGTTCATCGAGCGCGGCAGCAATCCGGCTCACAGACATGCTGATCGTATTCCCAGCGATTTTCAATTCCGCGTCCGATGCATAGTCGGGGGTAATCATCTTCAGAACTTCGTAGAAGGGGCGATCCATGACCCGAGTTGCAAAGGCAACCAACGCCAGTGCTGGGCTTGACGGCTCGAAACGCTGGAAATAGTGCTCTATTCTTCGCAACGCCGCGACCGCATCGGCTCGGGTCTGGAGCCCGGACTGAGGCTTGGGAGGGATGCCTGACCTCATGCCGTCGCCTGGCTCTCCATCTTCGGCGTCTTCGGCGGCCGGCAGGGCGGCCTCGTCCGAGGGGGGCGGTGGCAGGTGGCTCCCGATCAGATCGGCGATGGCGGTCGCCAGGGAAGAGAGTTTCGGCAGAGAAAATAGTGGCATGCCCGGCTTGTCGACGCACGCTGCGGCCATCCGCTTCACCGATTGGCCGATGGATCGGAACAGGTCCCGGAGCGCCGCGAACTGCTCCGCGTCTGCGGCCTCCAAGGCGCGCTCGACGGCGGACAGGTCGAGAACGGGTTCTGAGGCCCGGGGCGCCATGACGCCGCGGGCCAGCTGAATGCTGCGGTAGGAAATGTCCCCGAGCGCCCGATGGCGCAGCAGCACGGCGTGCTGCAGCGGCATGACGACGTGGGGCGTGTCGTCCAGGCTGGCGAGGGCCGCGCTGCGCAAGCTGAAATCGCCGTCCTCGGCCTGCGGGTGGATGTCATCCCACCGGCGCTCCAGTGCATCGGCAATGAGCGCGAGCGTGTTGGAAAACGTGGCCAGGTCTCGGTTGAGGATCGAAAACTTGGCGTAGAGGGCGAGCAGGCGAAGGTCGCGCGTCCGTCCAGTGAGGGCGATGATACTGTCCAGTTGCTGCTGAAGGGCCGTCTCATCCCGCTTGAATTCGAAAAACGACAGGGGCAGGAGACCTTCGGCATTGACCACAAGGCCGGTAAAGTCGTTATCGAATGCGCGCTCGAGGTCTGGCCCGCATGGCTGGTCGGGCGACAGCGCCTCCAAAAAAGCGTCCGCGTTGAGCTGCGCCATCGCCCATTCCTCCACCACCGGTCCCGTGCGAGGGGCAAAGCCTTGCTTTCATTCTGCTGAAAGGTCAATATTTTTCCGTCACAAATACACGCTTGATTCTTGCTGGTGCTGCGAGCATTCTTGGCTGCATTATCGCAAATGGTGGGCCTTCCTCCCATCCGCTTGCAGGGTCTGTCGGCTGGGGGCGGGCTCTGGGTCTCTTTCATGGAGTTTTGCGCCTGGAGTTTTCCGCCTGGAGTTTTCCGCCTGGAGTTTGCGGACATCCGCCGAGCACCATGGGCCCGGCGGACCGGAACGCCCCGGGATGACCTGAGTGCAAGACAGAATGCCGGCCTGACGTCCTTCCTGCCTGACGTCCTTCAAGATTTCCTGATGTGAGGTGGTGGTGCATGGCCACAGGTCTTGACCAGAAGAATCGCTTGGCGCGTCTTCGGACCCCGCTCGGCGAGGATACGCTTGTGCTCTCGCGGTTCCAGGCGCAGGAGGCCGTCAGCGAGCCGTTCGAGGTGTCGGTGGAGGCTCTCAGTGTTGAAGAAGGCCTCGATTTCGACCCGGTCCTTGCCCGCCCCTGTCTCGTGACGCTGGAGACCCATGGCCGAAACCGGTTCTTCCACGGCCTCCTGACTGAGGCGCATTGGTCGGGCGTCCGGGATGGGCTCTACAGCTATCGTCTGGTTCTGCGCCCCTGGCTGTGGCTGCTGACCCGCTTTGCCGACTGTCGCTTCTTCCAGGAGATGACGGCGCCCGACATCATTCGCAAGGTGTTCGAGGAGGCCGGCTTCTCGGACTATGAGTTCCGGCTCGCGCAGAATTATCCAAAGCTTGAGTTTTGCGTGCAGTACCGGGAGACGCATTTCAATTTCGTCTCCCGTCTGATGGAAGAGTTCGGCATTTATTACTTCTTCAAGCACAGTGCAGAGAAGCATCTCCTGATCCTGGCCGATGCGATGGGCGCCCATCCCACCGTGGAGGGAGACGGCAAGCTGCCGCTCATCCCGCTGGTGGGGGCCTATCTTCGCGACCGCGAGCATATCCAGCAATGGAACAGCGAAAGGCGGTTCCGGGCCGGCAAATTCGCATTGAATGACTATGATTTTGAGAGGCCGGAAGCCAAGCTTCTGTCTTTCCGGCAGGCGAACGAGAAATACGAGCGGTCCAGCGTGGAGATTTATGATTATCCCGGCCGCTACAAGGACGCCAGCCAGGGAGAAGTCCTGGCCAAGGTCCGGCTTGAGGCTGAGCAGGCCTTCGATCATCGACGCGTGGCCTTTGGCGATGCCGCCAGCCTCTCCGCGGGGGCGAAGTTCACGCTGCAAGAGCATCATCGCGCCGCGGAGAATGCCGAGTACATGGCCGTGCGGGCGACCCATACCATTTCAGAGCAGTCCTACGTTTCCACCGGCCGAGCCTCCGCAGGACAGACCCATTATCAGGGGACCTATGTCCTGGTGCCCGCGGACCGGCCCTATCGCGCGCCGTTGACCACGCCCAAGCCGGTGGTCCACGGCATCCAGACCGCGAAGGTGGTGGGGGATGGCGGCGAGGAGATCACGGTCGATCGCTATGGCCGCATCAAGCTGCAATTTCATTGGGATCGGCAGAAGAAGCAGTCCTGCTGGGTGCGCGTGGCGGATGTGTATGCGGGCGCGGGATGGGGGGGGGTGTTCCGGCCCCGGATCGGGCAGGAGGTGGTCGTTGAGTTCCTGGAGGGGGATCCCGACCGGCCGCTGGTGGTCGGTGCGCTCTATAACGGCAACAATGCCGTTCCCTACGATCTGCCCGCCAACAAGACCATCAGCGGGTGGAAGACCAATTCGTCCAAGGGTGGCAGCGGTTATAACGAATTGATCTTCGAGGACCGGAAGGCGGCGGAAGAGGTGCGCCTGCACGCGCAGCGCAACTTCACGGGCACCATCCTCAACGCCCGCGCGGAGACCGTGGGCGAGAAGTTCAAGCCCGCCACGGGCAGCCCGTCCCACAGCACGCGGGTCCAGAACGGCGACCTTGAGATCGATGTGGCCAAGGGTGAGATGTCGGTGTCCGCGAAGATGAAGATCACCCTCAAGGTCGGGCCGAGCACGCTGACCTTGGACCCCAGCGGCATCACCCTGAATGCGCCCACCATCACCATCAAGGCCGGGACCACGTGCGTCATCCAGGGCGTGCCCGTGAAGATCAACTGAGGGCGCGGCCATGGCGGGTCCGCGCTTTCCGTCCCTCGCGGGGCTTTATGAGGCCTTCCCGTCCGCAGCTGCGGATATCGGGCTGCCCGCCAGCGCGGCGGATTGCGTGCAGGTCCTGGCCGGCCTAGCGCGGGAGGAGGCGTGGCCGGCGGCCATCTCCCTCGCCGCGTATCTCTTGTCTCGCCGGGATGCGGTGGCCTGGGGTTGCCAGTCCCTTCGCCGGTTTTCAGGCGCACGGCCAGCCCCGCCGCCGGGAGCCGAGCAGGCGCTGAAGGTGGCCGAGGCGTGGGCGGCACGGCCCGAGGAGGGGCTGCGTCGCCTGGCGCTGGACCTTGGGACGAAGGCCGATGCCGGCGAGCCGGAGACCTGGATGGCACTGGCGGCGGGGTGGTCGGGGGGCAGCATCGGTCCGCCTGAATTTCCCCATTTGCGGGCACCGCCCGAGCAGACGGCGCGGGCGGTGCGGACCGGCATGTTCCTGGTGCTGGCGCAAGTGCCGCCCGCCGCCGCCGCGGCGCCCTGCGCAGCGTGCATCGCGCTGGCGTCGGACCTGGCGCTAGATCTGGCGTAGGCCTGGCATAGGCCAGGCATAGGCTTGGCGGCGGCCGAGAGCGCTTCACGGATTCAAAGAAACCCGGAAGCGATCTCCCGCTCTGTTGTGGCTGATGTCCTTCACGCGCCCCTTCGCTCGCACATGCTCTAGCCGCCGATCAGCACGGTCGGCAGACCCGCCACAATCTTATCGGGCGGCCCCACCGGTTCGATGATCGTATCGCCCTGCCGGCAAGCCTGGAGGCCATTGATGAAGACGGTTTGCGAGCCGTCGACCACCACGCCGGGGCCGTGGGGCGGCATAGGCAAGGGGGTGGTGCAGGCATGAAGGTCCGCGCCGCCAGCGGCGTTGGCAATGGTGGCGCCCATATTGGCCGCCGCCGCAGCCTTCACCGCCTCTTCGGCGGCCTTGGCTGCGGGAAAGCCCGGCGTTCCCGAGGCCGCAAGCGTCGCCATTTCCGCCGCCTGGATGGTGGCGTCCGATGCGGCTTTCGCCGATTGTATGGCGGCCGCGGTGGCGGCGGGCACTCCGCGCCAGGCGGGCTTGCCGCCGATGATCACATCCGTGCTGCCGGGGCCCGGTGACAGCATGCCGGGCATCGGGTGGGCAACCGGATCCATCACCCTCGCAGCCGGCCGCGACATGCCTCAAATGTCCTGCGCTTCCCTGCGGGAGAGCGCAAAGCTCACCCTTGCCGTCGAGGCTAGCGGTGCCATTTGCTCCGCGCAAGGCGTCGTTTCATGTAAATCATGGTACAGATCGCTCCAAAAAACTTGGAGGCCGGACGGGAAAATTTGGCATATCCAATCCGTTCGCGTGTGCGATAGATGATAGGATCGAGCTGCTTTGAGGGTGGTAGTCTCTGGCAAGTCGTTACTTTTTAAAAGTGAAGCTCCAACTTTCTGGTAAGGCGACTCATGGCGCTGACGTTGACCATTGAGAATTTCAAGACCTTGCCCGATGGCGGGCCGGTGACGTTCACCGTCACGGGAGCGCGCGGCTTTGATGTGGGTCGCGACACCTACCTGGATTGGACCCTGCCGGACCCCACCCGCTATATTTCTGGCAAGCATTGCGAAGTGCGCTATCAGAATGGCGACTATGTTCTATACGACGTTTCCACCAATGGAACCTTCCTGAATGGTAATGACCGGCGCATGCACGGCCCCCATGTGCTGCGCAATGGCGATCGAATTCTGATCGGAAACTACATCATCGTTGCAGCGCTCGGGGGGCAGGGGAGTGCGGTGCCGCCACCCTCTGCCCCGCCCGCGCTGGCCGGCGGGGATTTGTGGGAAGCGACCGGTGCCGCGCCCCCCGCCAGCCGCAGCGAGATCGTGCCGCGCGCCAGCGCGCGGCCGGTCGAGCCGGATTTTCTTGAATGGGCCATGGATTTGCCGGCGGTGCGGCCGGAGCCTGCTCCCCCGCCACAAGCCCCCCCGCCGCAAGCTCCCCCGCCTGCCGAGCCGCCCCGCCGTTCCGTCTGGGTGGATTCCAGCCCCACCGGCGCGTGGGCGCTGGGTGACCGGGAGGCGCGGCCGGGGCGGGCGCCGGCTGCCGATGGCGAAGCCATGCGCCAGGAGGCGCCCCCTCCGGCGGCGCAGCCCCTCGCGCTCCACGAGCCGGACCGGCGGGCTGTCGCCGCCCAGCCGCCACCCGAGCCGCGCCCGCCCGAGGCTGCGCCCGCGGCTTCCGGCGCACCGCGGTCCAGCGCCGACCTCCAGGAGGCGCTGGCGCTGATCTCGCGCGGGGCGGGACTGCCCGCAGATGCCTTCGCCCGCCGGGACGGCGCGGAGCTTCTGGGCGAGATCGGCGCCAGCTTGCGGGTGGTCAGCGAGCAACTGATGCAGCTCCTGTCGGCCCGTTCGAGCGCCAAGCGCTCCATGCGCAGCTCCGACCACACCACCATCGGCGCCTTCGACAACAACCCGTTCAAATTCTCGCCCACCGCGGAGGATGCGCTGCGCCTGACCTTCGGGTCCGCCACGCGCAGCTATCTCCATGGCCGGACCGCCTTCAAGCAGGGCTTCGAGGATATTGCCGGCCACCAATTGCGGATCTTCAGCGCCATGCAGCAGGCGATGAAGATGCTGCTGGAGGATCTCGATCCCGCATCAATAGAGGCGGGCGCCCGCGAAGATAAATCCATGTCATCCCTGCTCTCGTCTCGCAAAACCCGGCTCTGGGACACGTATTGCACCACGTGGCGCGCGAAGACGCAGCGTACGGAGGAGGGGATGGCGGGGCTCTTCATGATCTATTTCGCGGAATGCTACGACCGGCTTGCTCAGAACGGGCGGGACGACGGCAGGAGATGAACGCGCATGGTTCGCCGCGATGGCCGAGACCAGCGGTGCGGACGCGAGGGGAGCATTGATGTCTTGGCACAGCAAGGTCTTGTGGTCTGAAGGGCTGTTCTTGAAGCCCCAGCATTTTCAACAGGCCGACCGATATGTGGAAGGCTTGGTGAAGTCCCGCGTCTCCCACACAACGCCTTATCCCTGGGGCTTCTCGGACATCGAGATCGACCGGGACCTGGCGCAGCGCTCCAAGTTCGGCTTGCGCCGGGCGTGCGGCATCCTGCCGGACGGGACGCCCTTCGACCTGCCGAGCAACAGTCCCGCCCTGGATCCCATCGACATCACCGCCGAGGCATCCAACCAGCTCGTCTGGCTGACCTTGCCCATGGAAGCGGTCAATACGCGGGAGGTGGATCACAAGGACCGCGAGAGCGCCTCGCGTTATTTTTCAGCGCCCGAGATCTTCATCGATTCCACCGCCGACCTGCGCCAGGAAGAAGAGATCGATGTCGCCCATCCGCGCCTGGCCCTCAAGCTCGGGCGCGCGCCCAAGGCGGGCTATGTCAACATAGCCGTGGCGCGCATCCTGGAGGTGCGCGACCGGACCGTGCTGATCGACGAGAAATTCGTGCCGCCGCTGCTGGTCACCATGGCAAGCCCGGTGGTGACGGGGTGGATCGACCGGGTCATCGGCTGGCTGGACACCAAGCTGGAGGAATTGGCACGCTACGCGGCCGACCCGACCGCGGGTGGGGGGCTGCAGAGCGTCGACTATCTCATCCTGCAATTGCTCAACCGCAGCCTGCCGGTGTTCCGCCACATGCGCGGCTCGGCCTACGTGCATCCCGAGCGGCTTTATATTGAACTCCTGCGCCTGGCGGGCGAACTGGCCACCTTTGCCGCGCCCGATCGGCGCGCGCGCGTCTATGCGCCCTATGACCATGATGATTTGGAGGGCATTTTCGCCCCGGTGCTGCGGGACATCCAGGATTATCTGAGTGCGCGGCTCGGCCGCCGGGTCATTCGGCTGGAAATCGTCGAACGGGCCGCCAACGCCTTCATCTCCATCATTCGCGACCGGTCTTTGTTCCGCACTGCCACCTTCGTCCTTGAGGTGGGCGCCGACCGGCCGCTGGCGGACATCCAGACGCAGTTCCCGCATCTGTTCAAGATCGGCCCGAACTCGAAGATGAACGAGATCGTCAATGCCCACCTGCCCGGCATCGCGCTGCTGCACATGCCGACGCCGCCCCAGCAGATCCGGGCGCTGACGAACCATGTTTATTTCTACTTGGACAAGTCGTCCCCGCTCTGGGGCGACTTCAGCACCGCCACTTCCATCGGCATGCACTTTTCCGGCGACTGGCCGGGGCTCGCACTGGAGCTCTGGGCCGTGCTTGAGGACCGGCGATGAACGATCCGTTCAACGAGCCAGGGGATCGCACCGTTTTCCGACCCAATCCGGGAGGGCGGCGAACGCCCCCTCCGTCCGGCCCCCAGGAGGCACCGGGGCCATCGGGCTGGGCGGCGCAGTCCGCGCCCATCGCGGCACCCCAAGCCCCGGTGGCGGCCGTGCATCCCGGCCAGGCCGGAGCACCGCAGGACCAGTGGGGCGCGCCAGA